>NZ_AHMO02000008.1:849166-1156250 GCF_000243715.2 Leptospira broomii serovar Hurstbridge str. 5399 | reverse complement strand
CAAGAAAGTTGAGAGAAATCCGAATTGCGCAGAGCTTGGATTCCGAATTGGGCAAAAAAGGAATTTTAGAATACTATTTGAATTTGGTTTATTGGGGACGAGGTCTTAACGGAATTCATAAATCGTCCGAGTATTATTTTGGAAAGCATCCGCGAAACTTAGAGTTACGCGAATTCAAAGCGTTGGTTCAAATTTTAAAAAAACCGGATGCTTATTCGAGGGAAGAAGTTCGTAGCTTGACCGAACTTCTTTAATTCGGCAGCCGTTCGATTTTATTCGCAAGCGCCCAGATCTGCTCTTCGCTTAACTCTTTACCGAAAGAGGGCATACTTTGATTTTTTCCGTCACGTATGGTTCTGAATATTCCTGCTCTCATCTTATCCCCGCCGAAGAAAAACCCCATTTTCATTCCGAATGTTCCGAACTTTCGTGGGGTCGGCATCGGTCCCTCCGGCGGTGTCCCGGATAGTCCGTGACAGGCTGCACATTTTTGCGTCCAGTAAATGTCTGCAAAGGATAGAAGTTCTTGGCCGAATATTTGCGGCTTTTTAGAAAGCTCCGGTTTCGTTTGTGATGAACTACAGCCATATAATAAAACACTCAGAATTATCAAAGCAGTCGTGGAAATAGGCAGAAAGAATCGCATAGATAAATTTCACTCGCCCGCTAGAATGAAAGAAAACATTTTTCCTCGCGGATTATCAAAATTCGAATCCTTTTCCGCAAAAAAGATTCGACAAAACCGATCAAAATCAAATACTGGCCGTAGATTCTCGGTGATTATAGAGAGAGGGTCACACCCGTTCCCATCCCGAACACGGAAGTTAAGCCTCTCATCGCTAATGGTACTGCATGGTTCGCTGTGTGGGAGAGTAGGACGTCGCCGGGTTTTTGCAATTATCGATTTTATTAAAACCCGATCATATGGTCGGGTTTTTTATTTCTTACGCCTTTTTATGATCTTGCGTAAAAGTTTCATTTTACATTTCTAATATACTTTCAACCGGAGCTTTAAAATAGATATATAAACCTCCTCTTTTATTTGCTAACGAATCGCTTCTTGGAATTCGAGTTTTTTCTAATATTTTACCGGGGTATCGCGTTATTTCAGTTTCCGTTTTTAGAACGTACATTCAATAATAACTTATTTTTATTTTCCTTTTCACTTTGTCGACTTGACTAGTTCCGTAAGTAGAAGTAGAATTCGATCCGCTTCTTAAAACCGAACCCGAGGGAAGTGTTAGAAAAGAGATGGGATTTAGTGTCAATCAAAGCGGGTTCTCAAGACGTACTATGGCGGTTGATTCCTGACTGTGTTTGGTCGGGGGGACTTCCCCTCCCGACCCACCTTTTTGGAGAATGATATCTTCATTATTGGAAAGAAAGAATTTTCCTAATTCTCCAATTCGTAACTTTTCAGAATAAATATTTCTCAGAAAATAAATTTCCTAATCGCAAAATCCTGCTATGAGTTGATCCTGGGTCGACAGATTTTCCTGGAGGACTCAATCTAAATGAAAAATACGTCTATCTATTTGCTGAGAGTAACTCTTAGCCTGACGTTATCCGTAGCGGTTTTATTCGCGTTCGGCTCTGTGCGAGCCGAATCTCAATGTCATGGTCTATCAAAAGGGCAGTGTGAAGCCGACTCCGATTGTACATGGGTTTCGGGATACCATAAGCAAAGCGGTACAAATGTGGACGCTTACTGTAGGGCGAAGCCGGGTAAAGCGGGAGAAGGAGATCATGCGGATCATCATTCAAAAAAGAAAAAAGATGAAGACGGCGATACCGTAAAGAAGTCGGAGTCTAAAAAATCGCACGAGAGGGACGACGAGGAAAAAGATTCCAAAAAAGTTAAGAAGCCCAAGAAAGATAAAGATGAGGACGGCGACAAGGAATCCAAAAAGTCTAAAAAATCTAAGAAAGATAAGGATGGAGACGGTGATAAAAAGTCGAAGAAATCCAAGAAGAAAGGAGAGTAATATCTCTCTTCTCCCGTAAAAAAATTGATATAAATACAAAAAAGCCGGAAGAGTTCTTCCGGCTTTTATTTTTCAGGAACAGATAGGGAGATTCACTAATTTTGCAAATAGTCTTCGATCGGAAGACAAGAACAAACTAAATTGCGATCTCCATAAACGTTATCGATCCTACCGACGTAAGGCCAGAACTTATGTTCTTTCGTCCAGTTAGTTGGGTAAGCCGCTTTTTCGCGAGTGTAAGCGTGTTTCCAAGAATCGGACGTTACCATTTGCGCAGTATGAGGAGCGTTTTTGAGAGGATTATCTTTCGGGTCGGCTTTACCGCCTTCGATTTCTTTGATTTCGTCATGAATTAGGATCATTGCTTCGCAGAACCGATCCAATTCTTCCTGAGATTCGGATTCCGTAGGTTCGATCATCAACGTACCCGGAACCGGAAAAGACATCGTAGGAGCGTGGAATCCATAGTCCATTAATCGTTTGGCAACGTCTTCGACTTCGATTCCCGACGTCTTCTTAAACGGGCGAACGTCCAGAATACATTCGTGTGCGACGAAGCCATGTTTTCCCTTGTACAATACAGGGTAGTAATTTTCCAAACGCTTCGCTATATAATTGGCATTTAAAATTGCAGCCTTCGTTGCATGTTCTAAACCCTGGCTACCCAATAGAGCGATATATACCCAGGAAATAAGTACGATACTCGCGCTTCCCCACGGAGCGGCAGAAACGGCACCGTGCATATTTCCTGTTCCGTTATCGACTAATGGATGTCCGGGTAAGAAAGGAACTAAGTGTTTAGCCACGCCAATTGGGCCGACACCTGGTCCTCCGCCTCCGTGCGGAATACAGAATGTTTTGTGCAGATTTAAGTGGCAAACATCAGCTCCGATATCTGCCGGTCTTGTAATTCCGACCTGGGCGTTCATATTTGCGCCGTCCATATAGACTTGACCGCCGTGTTCATGAACGATCGAACAGATTTCCTTAATGGATTCTTCATACACCCCATGAGTAGAAGGATAGGTGATCATTAAGGCGGCTAAATCATTCGAATGTTCCCGAGCTTTTTCCTTTAAATCGGCCACATCCACGTTCCCTTCCGCATCACAGCCTACGACGACTACTTTAAATCCGGCCATTGCTGCGGAAGCTGGATTTGTTCCGTGGGCCGAAATCGGAATTAAGCAAATATTTCTATCCGCATCTCCCTTAGATAAATGGTAATTTCGGATGGCCAAAAGACCGGCATACTCCCCTTGGGAGCCCGCGTTCGGTTGCAAAGAAATTCCCGGAAATCCCGTGACTTGAGAAAGCATTGATTCGAGCTGGCGGAAGATCGTTTTATATCCTTCCGTTTGTTCGGCAGGAGCGAACGGATGCAAGGAGGAAAACTCAGGCCAAGTAACCGGAAGCATCTCGACCGTAGCATTCAATTTCATAGTGCATGATCCGAGCGGAATCATAGAAGTAGTCAGCGATAGATCCCTTGATTCTAATTTGCGAATATAGCGAAGCATTTTAGTTTCAGTATGGTAAGAATGAAAAACCGGATGCGTTAAATATTCGGAAGTTCTTTTGAATTCGCTTGGAATTGATTCTTCGGCCAACGAAAGATCGACTGAAGATCCGCCGAAGACGGAGAACAAATCTTCTATATCCTTGATTTCCACAGTTTCATCGAGCGCGATTGCGATTTTACCGTTCTGAAAATCTCGAAGATTAATTCCTTTGTCCCGAGCGCTTTTCAGAATTCCGGCGGCTTTCGATCCAAGATTGAGTGTAATCGTATCAAAATAAGATTTATTTTCTATCTCGATACCCAATTTAATCAAATTCTTGGCCAACGTTTCCGTTAATTTATGAATCCTTAATGCAATCTCTTTGAGGCCTTTCGGGCCGTGATAAACCGCATACATCGACGATAGAACCGCTAATAACACTTGAGCCGTGCATATATTCGATGTGGCTTTATCTCGGCGGATATGTTGCTCTCTTGTTTGTAGAGACAACCGTAAACCGGGTTTTCCTTGGCTGTCCTTTGATACACCAATCAAACGGCCGGGCATATTCCGTTTAAATTCGTCTTTAGTCGCAAAATATCCGGCATGAGGACCGCCGAATCCGAACGGCAGACCGAATCTTTGGTTAGTTCCGACAGCCACGTCTGCGCCGAATTCGCCGGGCGGTTTAAGAACAGTAAGCGAAATCAGATCTGCGGCACAGATTGTAAGAGCTCCTACATTATGAGCTAACTGAAAGAATCGCTCGTAATTGTGAATGCTTCCGTCAGTCCCCGGATATTGAACTACAACCGCGAAATAGTCTTCGTTGAGCTCCGCATTATTATGGTCTCCGACATTTACTTCGATTCCAAGGGGGAAAGCTCGAGTACGTATCACATCTATCGTTTGCGGATGACATAGTTCTGAAACGAAAAGAAGTTTTGCCGTTTCATTCTTCTTGACTGCAAACGCTAAAAAAACCGCCTCAGCAGCAGCGGTCGCTTCGTCCAACAGCGATGCGTTTGCGATTTCCAAACCGGTCAGATCCATGATCATCGTTTGGAAGTTTAGTAGAGCTTCCAAACGTCCTTGGGAAATTTCCGCTTGATACGGAGTGTAAGCAGTATACCAACCCGGATTTTCTAGAATATTTCTCTGGATTACATAGGGAAGGACGCTGCCTTGGTATCCGGCTCCGATATAAGAACGAAATATTTTGTTCTTGGAGGCGATTCCTTTCAGATCCTCGAGAATCTTTCTTTCGGTGGAGGGTTCCGGCAAATTCAAACTTTGTAATAGACGAATCCCTTCCGGGACGGATTTGGCAACCAATTCATCCAGAGTCGGTAAACCGAGTAGGGAGAGCATATTCTTAGTCTGCTCTAAGTCCGGGCCCACATGTCGCCGAAGGAATGTATCCAAAGGCGATAATTGACCTTCTAGTTTTGTATTTCCGGTTGGGTTCCAGGTAGCTGCGTTCATTTTATTACCTAATCAAGTTTGTTGACGAATTCTCTATAAGCTTCGGGATCTAAAAGTTTTTCCACTTCACCGATACTGATCCCTTTTACACGAATCATCCATGCTCCGAACGGATTAGAATTTACCGCCGCAGGATTGGTTCCCAGTGTCGAATTTATTTCGCTAACTTCTCCTGTGATCGGAGAATAAAGATCTTCCGCAGCCTTAACCGATTCGATCGTGCCGAAACTATCAAATTGTTTAACGGATTTGCCGACTTTCGGCAGATCCACATAAACGATATCTCCTAACGCTGCTTGAGCATAGTCGGTAATTCCGACCAGAGCTGTTTCGCCTTCTACCTTGACCCATTCGTGTTTTTCCGTAAATCGGTATCCTGGTGGTGGGTTGGTTGCTGCCATTGAACTTTCCTTTAATTAGTTTTTTCTTATGCTTCCCGGGATGAAAGGTTGCGTATATACGATTGCTTCTTTTGCCTGACCGCGAATTTCAATGCGGATTTTTTGGCCGTGTTTTATCTTATTTGCGTCGATCCAGGCAAGTCCCAGTCCTTTTTTTAAGGACGGAGAAAAAGTTCCCGAAGTAGTGATCCCGATTTCGGTTCCATTTTCATCCAGGACTTTCATATTCTCCCTAGGAACTCCCGCTTCCTGTAATTCAAATGCGGTGACTTTCCGGTCGACGCCGTTCTTCTTTTCGCCGGTAATGCGATCGTATTGGGGAAATTTTATTTCCTTTTCTTTAACGATCCAGCCGATTCCTGATTGAACCGGTGTGCGAGTTTCGTTTAATTCATGACCGTACAAAGGATATTTAGCTTCGATTCGAAGGGTATCCCTGGCTCCCAAGCCCGCAGGAAGCAATCCTTGGGGTTTGCCATATTCGATTAAGTCTTTCCAAAGCTGAATGCCGGTTGGGATGGAGCTATAGATTTCGAATCCATCCTCTCCGGTGTAACCTGTACGGGAAAGAATCAGCTCTTCTCCTCGAAACGGGAATAGAATAAATTTATAATAACCGATTCCCGAAAGGTCGGCTTTTAAATAGGAAGAGAGAATCGAATCTGCCTTCGGGCCTTGGATTGCAATTTGATGCCATCTAACGCTTTGATTATCGATCGTAATTCCGGATTTTGGGAGTTTCGAAAGCATAAACTCATAGACCGCATCGACATTCGATGCGTTGGCACATATCATATATTTATGATCATTGAACTTATAAAGAGTTATATCGTCTACTAATCCGCCCTGTTCGTTTAATATCGCATTGTATTGAACTTGGCCGTCTTGCATCTGAGCGACGGCATTACAGGTAAGCGATTCCAAATACTCGAGGATTTCGGAGGGAGCTCCCTCGATAAAGATTTCTCCCATGTGAGAAACGTCAAAAAGGCCGGCAGCTTCTCGAGTAGCAATGTGCTCCGCGATAATTCCCGAATACTGGACAGGCATATCCCAGCCTCCGAAGGGAATCATTTTAGCGCCTAAAGTTCGGTGCTCCTCATGTAAGGGGGTTGTTTTCCATTGGGACATAAGCGTATGAAGCCATCATTTCACCCAGGTCTGTTCGGGAAAAACCAAATTTGAAGGGTATTTTCTGTCCCATGATCTAGTTTTTCGATTTTTAAATCGGACTTTTATTTGCAAAGCGGTTGCTGACGAAATTTGGGCGGATGCATGCGGCATAAATAACGGAAATTCGTAAAGTAAATGCATTCATTTTGTTTAATATACTAAAGGCTGCGTCACTCGGCATTGACTCGCAAAAGAAAAAACTTTCCGTGATCGACGAGGTCGAGAGTTCTATTGAAATGCTTTCGAAAAAAGGGGAAGCAATTTTTATTTTGAATCGAAGTATTTCTGCAACGAGTTCTAGTTCAGCGAAATAACTTTAATCGAAAGCTAGGGGATTATAATTTTTACGGGATATTCTTAATTAATCCGCTCAAAAAATAGGCTATTGCGTTTTTCACGCCCCAAAATGGGATAAAAAGAATATATATATGAAAAATTTTTCTTGAAGTCTCTAAAATGAATTAAATAGTCTGTAATTTCTTTCAACTGTATAAACTGCCTTATATGCGCCTTACTTTTGGCGATAATAAGGCAGTTTATGGGATATCCTGTGCAGCACAGTCTTTCTCTTGGCTGGTCGACTGCAATTGATTAGGTGCTCAGGGTTCGGTAATTTTGATTCCTTTAACGGTTTTACACACTATTTTTAATAGGATACAAGTAAGCACATCGGTAACGCTCGCCCAATTTGATCAAACAGGGCTTACGTTTCCTTATGGGACCTATCGAGTCACTTCGAGCGTATATGAATCAAGCTACCAAAATGTAGAAACTCGCGCTGCAAAAGTCGGTGATCCAACTACGGTAGTTACCACTAAATTCGAACGTTACCGAGATACTATTTCTCTCAATTTTTTTTCCAATAGCAGCGTGGATATCGCATGGCAGTCAGCAGGCAAAATCATCAGCTGGTTTTCCGTTGACGATAACCGCGACTTCTGCAAGGCGCAAGGGATCGTACCTAGATTGACGAATCCAGTCATACAAGACTTCAGTTTTGTTCATGGTCAAAATCAGGGTCAGGGCCAAGGCACGATTTGGACCTACCAAGTCGGGTTCGATCTCCGTTTCGATTATGTAAATCAATCGATAAGCGAAGTAGAAGGAATTTCTAAAATTAAAATTCAAGAACAATTCGGAAATCATAATCACACAACGACGATAGGGGTATAGAAAATGGCATTTATCAATGATATCGTGATCGATATCACAAGAGGAACGCAAGGGTTAACTCAAAAATCTTTCCGGCCTCTGATTTTAAGAGCGGCCGATACGACAGCGACCACGTTAAAGAAAGTTATTATCTCGGAAATAACCGATTTGACCGCTGCCGGTTTTACTTCGTCGGACGACGTCTATAAAATGGCGGCTGCGATGCTCGCGCAATCCCCCAGCCCGGTCGATATCATGGTCGTAGTCTCGCACGATCCGATTGCAACTACGTTAGATGCTCTTCGCGATCTTGACGATAATTTCTATGCAGTTTGTATAACGTCCCGTGCCAAAGCCGATTTAAATGCGGCCGGAACCTGGGCAAATGCGAATAAGAAATTCTTCTTCGGTTGCACGTCGGATCTCACCGCTTTAAGTTCCAGAAATGTCGATCGTGAGTCCTATTTGATACATGATAATCATCCCGAAGACTATCCTGAATGCGCGTGGGTCGGGCAGAATATTCCCAAGCAGCCGGGATCCACAACTTTTAAGTGGAAGAGATTGAACGGCCAGAACCCTTCGACCTTTTCAAAGACCGATCTAACTACGATTCGTACTAGCAAAGGACAAGCACTGCAAGCATTGTCGGGCGCCATTTATGTGAACGAAGGTGTTGCGACGTCGGGGGAGTTCATAGACGTTATTGTGGGTCAAGATTGGGTCGAGGATCAATTGAATACCGGATTGCTTTCTCTATTTTTAAACAACGATAAAGTTTCGTTGGACGATAGCGGGATTGCACAAGTGGAAGGCGTTGTACGAAACGTTTTAAAAAGAGCTGGAGACGCGGGAATCATCGCTAAAGCGGTATCTCCTGATGATCTGAAACTCTCCGATGACAAAGTTTATATGAACCAAGTCTTCGTTCCGACTCGGGCTCAACTTTCAGTGAATGATAGAGCCAATCGCCAACTTTCCGGTATTAAGTTCGTTTATTATTTAGCGGGCGCGATTCATAAAGTTAACGTGAACGGGCTCATCACTGTTTAAGGAGATAGAATATGGCAGATAAATTCTTAGGTACGTATGATCCAAGCCAGGTAACGCTTTCGATTTCAGGAAGATTGGTTTCCGGATTTTTTGATGGAACTTTTATCTCGATAAAACGAGCGGACAGCGAAAATTATAAAACGCATGTGGGAGCGAAGGGCGAAGTTTCGAGGACCAAGAATAATAATACTTCAGGATCGATTACCTTTACGTTAAAAGGAACTTCTCCGGATAACGCGTTCTTGGATTTAATCAAATACCAACCGTCTGCATTCCCGGTCCTTGTTAAAAACAACTCGGATGGAAAATTCATGGCGGTCGCCAGCCAAGCATGGATCAATACCGATCCGGACAAAGAATTCGGTTTGGAAGAAACCGGCGTGGAATGGGTCCTAATGTGCGCGGACCTAAATAAGTCGCACCTACCTAGTTAATTTAAGGAAATAGAATGTCTACATATCAGGAACGAGTTTTAGTCAACGGAAACGAATATATTCTTCAGCATCCCGGAACAAAGGAATGGATTAAACTTAAGTCCAAAATGTTTCGTATCACGGACGGTAATATGGATCTTTCCGTGGTTTTGGAATATTGTTTCGATTACGTAGTATTTCCTGATAAGGGAGCTCCGAAATTATCCATTGATGGTCCCCTCGATCCCGAGGGGCGTCCGATTATGCTCCAGCAGAAAGAATTAAAACAATGGATTCGGGAATTGGAGGAGGTTTGGGAGATCATCCTGCCTCGATTTCTTAGAGGGGAGTTGGAGCCCGGATTTTCCTGGCCAGAGTCTAGACCGGAAAACGGTACTGCAGCTGGCGCAAATCAATCGACTCGAGGAGTTTCGTCTAAAGCGTGAGCTCGACGAGGAAATCGCGATCTGGAGACCTGTCGTGAATGGAATTCTCACATATACGGAGGCTTGCGAAATGCCTCCTCGCGATTTGGCAAAGGCGAATCTTCTTGTGGACCGAATGATTAAGGAGCAGCAGCAGGCTGCAAATAAACTGCGCAATCGAAAATAATAATATGGATGATACCTGGATCATAGAGATGCAAAGACTCGCATCGCAAGCAAAAAAGCTTGCGGCGGAGTTTAACGGTCTAACTAGGCAGGCAAGAACCGTTTCTCAGAATTTTAGAGGGTTAGCAAATGCTGCTAAGCCTCTTTTATCACAGTTCAATAATATTACTAAAAGTATAAAAGCTATTCCGCAAGGTTTTAAGAAGTTAGCCGACTCTTCGGGACCTTTACTTATTCAGTTGAAAAACATATCCAAAAGTATTAAGACCACTTCGGAAAAATTCTCCTCCTTTAGTAAAACGATTGATAAAACTTCGGAAAACTTAAGGCGATCCAATTCTAAGACGCAAAAAGGCGCTAAAAAGGGGGAATCCCCGGGCAAAAGCTTCGCCGATTTCGCTAAAGATGGTTTCAATATCGTTGTGCCGTTTTTGAAAGATTCTATAAAGGTTTCTACAGAATTAGAAAAGCAGCGCATGCAGTTGAAAGAACTGGCAGGCCCCGGTTATGAACAATTGGAAAAATCGCTTCAAAAGGTCGGCGATCTGTCTAAGAATGTATTTTCCGAAAAGGAAATGATGCAAGCGAGTGCGACAGCTTTAAAGAACGGTGCATCCATTCAATTCATTAATAATTCTATGGAAACTTTTCAGAAGGTCGCGGCGGTCACGGGGAAAAGTATTTCCGATTTATATTCTCTACCGGAACAGGAGAGAAAAAAAGTTTTAGAATCTTATTCAAAAGATCAGAAGAAAGCTGCAGGCCTGCAGGAACAATATAATTACATGGTTCAATCCGGGGCATTTGCGGAACAGCAGTTTACGAATTCTATGGAAAGATTGCAAGGCGCTATCGGAAAAATACTTGGACCGTTTATTGGCCCATTAGCCGAAGGCTTTGCCTCTCTCGTGAATTATTTTACTGATGGGGAAGATGGAATAACTCGATTAAAAGCAGTTATGCTTTTATTTCTACCTCTTGCACTTGGCGGAATAGCAGCTATGCTACCAGGATTATGGGCAATGGCCGTTGCGGGCTGGGCTGTCGTTGCCCCTTGGCTCCCCTTAATTGGTGTCTTACTTGCAATAGGTGTAGCTTTTGCATTCATCTTCCTGCTATTTAAAGATATGGGTGACTGGTCGAAAGGAAAAAAAAGCTTTATTGGCGACCTTTTTGGTCCATTTAAAAATTTCGATAAAATGGTAAAAAAATCTTTTGCAGCCGGTATAAATTGGATTAAAAGCGCCTTTGATAGTTTTTTGAATTTTTTTCGAAATTATGGAAAATTAATCGTTACTCTCATATTCCCCATCGCCGGTCTTTATCTTTATTTCGATGAGATTAAAGCCGCATTCATGAAGCTAGGATCTTGGATTTCCGATATGTTTAAAAATATATGGTCTTCATTGATTCCGGATCAGAATACGATCCTAAGCGGAATTCGGGGCGTAATGGGACTACCTACCTCAGAAAAGAAAGCGTCCGGAGGACCCGTCACCGGTGGAAATTCTTATCTTGTAGGTGAACGAGGGCCGGAACTCTTTTCTCCTGGCGCTTCCGGTAGAATCATTCCGAACAGTGGGCTTGGCAGTGGCTCCGGTTCGGTGGTCGTCCAAAACGTAGTGGGGACCTTAACCATAAATGTTAGCGGACCTGCTGAAGCGGGGCGGGAAATAAAGGATGCCGTCATGAGGGCGCTGGACGAACTCTCCCAGGACGTACTCCCGGCGAAATTAGGAATGGTGATCCCGTAAAATGCTTCCCTCCGCTAGTTCAATTTATCAAAGCGCCTTAACTTCCGGAAAAACTTTCCTGAGTTCGGCAAGCAACGGGCAAGATCAGGTTATTTTCGATTCCACAATTACTGTCTCGAAAGAAGTTTCAGGAAAGGGGACAAATCATGCGATCGAAAAAGGGGCGGACATCACCGATCATATCAATTACGAACCGCTGACCATGCACCTCACTGCGATCATCACGGATTCAGATTACTTACCGTTTTTCCACCTTCGCGGGAAGGTTGCAGATAGACTGGCGATGTTAGAAACGTGGATGATGTCCAAAGAAATTTTGAATTATTCCGTCTACGATTATGGAATTATAAAAAATGTTTTTATCGAATCCTATAAAGAAGATTCGACCATCGATACCGGGGATGGTCGGCAAATTGAACTCACGCTCAAACAGATAATCATCGTAGATTCCAAATCGCAGGACATCCCTTTGCGAAACGGCGTTACAAAAAAAGGACCCTCCCAGTCGTCCACTACCTCAACCACGGGAAATGCGGGTGCAAGTAAACCAGTGTGTTCGTCAGTGGGAGGATAGGAATCGTTGGATTTACAATATCTCCCGCTTACTGTCGACGAGGTTCCGGTCGAAAAGGATTTCCTGATCGGCGAAACCTATTCCTTTCGGTTTCTTTATAACGATCGGACCGATTTTTATACCTGCACGATTTTGGATCCTGACGGGAATATTCTATTTATAACGAAAATTTTATATGCTACTCCGATGATCGACTCGGTAGTAGACGGCTTAAACATAAACCGGAAGATACTGCCCTTGAACCCTCAAGAAATCGAGCAGGCTAGCATTTTACAGGGGCAGGTTGTAAATCGAGCGTCTCTAGGCTCGACGATTTTGCTCTTGTTAGGGAATATTATTTCGTCATGACGGCGTTGTACAATAGAGTGGCGACGGTAAATATCGGGGGAAGAGAGTTTTCCTATCCTCCATTTTCCATTGAATTTGTACAGGAATTCAAATTCAAAAATCCTCAATCAACGACTCTTAAATTATACAATCCTGCGCCGGATACGATCGGGGTCTTCGAGGCTAAAAAGAAAGGTCAAGGAAAGGTATATCCGAACGTAACGGTTTCGGCCGGCTACAAAGAGGATTCCGGGACCGTGGTTTTGGGAGAGGCTTTCGCTTATACTGTAGTTCAGGAAGGCTTAGACAGAATTTTAGAAGTGAAAATCTCGGATAAGGCCACAAAATGGAGCACTGCAATTTTAAATAAAAGTTATAAGAATGTGAGTGCTGAATTTATCGTTAGGGATATTTGCAAAACTTTGAGCATTACCCCCGGAGAAATTAATTTAGGCATCGGGAAATTTTACGAGTCCATCGTTTTCGGCCGTTTCAAGGATTCGATCCAGAAATTGACGAGGGAAACCAATTCGGAATTCTTCTTTAAAAACGGACTTTTAACGATAGTTCCATCGAATCCGAAAGTTAAAACTATAGTTAGTTTGGATTCGGGTTCGGGACTATTGGAGCGACCGCAGAAGACGTCGGACGGCTATAAAATAAAAACATTATTTTTATATAATTTAAACCTGAGCGATGTGGTCCAAATTAATTCCAAAGAAGTGAATGTTAGAGCAAGCATCACGAAAGTGAATCGGACTTTTTCAACGTTCGGTGACGCTTATTGTGAATTCGAGGTCGTACCTGTATGAGTTTTTCCGAACTTTTAGAAACGTACGTGGATATGCGGGAACGTGGAATTCAGGTGGGGATGGTTTGCAAAATCGAATCCTTTAATGCATCCACTATGAGAGCTGACATTCTGCCGCTAGTAAAGGAACAGAATATTTTAGACGAAGTATCGGATTATCCCGTGATTCCGGACGTGCCCGTTCAATTCGTCCAGATCGGAGCGGGTTGTTATATCAAACCTTTTTACCAACAAGGCGATCTGGTTTGGGTCGGTTTTTCCACTTTTGATATTAGGAAAAGTTTAAACGCGCAGAAAGAGACCGTAACCTTGGAATCGAAAACCTTCGGTTTGGAAAACGCCTGCGTATTAGCGAGAATCGCGGAGCGATCTTGGACAGAACCCCAAAATTTAATCAAATTTGAAAACGGAAAATTAACTTTGAAGGTAGGCTCGACTGAAGTATCCATCGGTTCTTCCGGGGTCGAAGTGACCGGAGATTTCAAGGCCTCGGGCAATGTGGAAGGCGGGCATGTGATCGAAAACGGTCTTTCGATCGGACAAATCAAATCCGGATTTAATGCTCATCAGCACCCTTTTGTGGCAGCGACACCTCCGACCGCCGTAACTGGAACACCATTATGAGAACACTAAAAGTAGAAAATAATGATTTAGTTTATAAAAACGGCAGGCTGGTTCAACTGGAAGGGATCGATGCACTAGAGCAAATTTTGGGCAACCGTTTGAAACTCTTTCTAGGGGAATGGTTTCTTGCTCCGGCCGAGGGAGTGGATTGGATCGGTTTAGTCGATCAGGGTCCTTTTTTACAACCCGGATTCATCAATGCCATAAAGACCGCCCTGCTTAAGGAGCCTTCCGTCACTTCGATTACGAAGTTGGATGCAAACTTCGATCGAGCGGCTCGTCAAGTTACGATTACCTTCCAAGTCCAATCGAATCTAGGTGTGCTCAGTAGTACGGTTTCCGGAGGTAATTTATGACGTTCGGAGTTACCGTACAGGGTTTTAATAGAAAATTATATTCCGATATTCTGCAATCCTTGGAGGATCGGGCCCGTCTGCCGGAAAATTTCGGTCCCGACATCGATCTATCGCCCTACGGAGAGCTAGGAATGATTCTGCAGAATGTTGCGAAGGAAATCGATACCGTCTGGCAGGGTTTGGAAGATACTTACTATTCGAAATATATAAATTTGGCCGACGGAGTCCAACTGGATAGGATTGTAGCCCAAGGCGGTATTTCTCGTTTGCCTGCCAGAAAATCTGTCGTTCAGGTTACCATCCTCGGCAATATCGGTGCGACAGTTCCTTCTGGATTTCTGATTCAGACTCCCCAAGGCATTCAGTTCGAGGTGGTCACTCCTGCAGTTTTGACCAGCGCAGCGGGCGTCGAATTTACGTTTAGAAGTATCGATACCGGGTCCCAAACAAACGTTCCGGCTGGGGCGATTACGGATATAGTTACACCTGCCGCCGGAATCAATTCCATCTCGAATTCGCAACCTTCTTTGGGAGGAGGACCGGTAGAAACCGATGCCGAATTGAGGCAACGATATAAGGACCGGGAATCGTCTGGCGGTTCCTCCTTACCGGCGATTCGTGAAACGGTACTCCGCGTTCCAAACGTTACTACCGTTTTCGTTTATGAGAACGCGACAAGCGTTGTAGTGGACGGTCGACCGCCTCATTCCATCGAAATCGTGGTTTCGGGTACCGCAGCGGATTCGGATTTGGGAACGGCGATATTCAATTCTAAACCCGCTGGAATCGAAACATTCGGTACTCATTCCTTTACGGTAGCCGACGCAAACGGACAGACACACGTAATGAACTGGTCGGTTCCTACCGCCAAAGTCGTCAACGTCATCGTAAACATTACGAAAAATGCAAATTGGACCGACTCCAATATTCCCGTCGTTAAAACGAGAGTCGTGCAAGCTATCGGCGGTGCGGATACGATCGGAACACAGGTCGTCGAATATCACGGATTGAATGTCGGCCAAAGCGTGGTTGCTTGGGAGATCATCGCGAATTTGGATAAAATTCCTGGGATAGACGACGTGACGGTATGGACTGCGTTTGCTCCGGCGGTTCCGTCGTCTTCCGCCAAGCTTGTGGTGGGAGCAACCGAATTCGCTCAAACGTTTACGGCTAACATTACGGTGAATGTGGCATGACGGCTTTCGATGCCTTACAGAAATTTCCCCAGTCGATCTTAAACCGGGAGACAGGATCTTTTTTAGGAAGACTCTGGGGCTTGATTTCCGCCGAGCTGGACGAAATAGAAGTACAATTACAGGCTTTAAAGGATTTAGAATACATTTATTATGCGTCCGGGGTCAATTTGGACGCTCTCGGCAGGTTATTGAATGAAACAAGAGTCCCGGGACAAAATGACGATACGTACAGGCTATTTATTTTAATCGCGATTAGTAAGAGACTCGCGAAAGGAACACTGCCCGAAATCATCGAAATCGGCAAGACGATCGCCGGATTAGAGAACGGAACGGTATTTATTCCAAGAGAATTCTATGCGGGGTCTGAGTCATTTTATCTAGATGCAGGATCCCTGTTAAATGGAGTGAGTCCTGTAGCCCCGGATGTGAAAAGTCCTGCATCCTTTGAATTGGAAGTGGAAGGTGATGTGGATCATATTAAAATACCTACCCTCCTTGCTGAAGCATTAGATTCAATTCGTCCCGCCGGCGTATATGCTAAAACGAGGATACGATTTTTATTCCCAGAGAACATGGGAATGGTATATGCTAAACGGAACGGAACTCTAGACGGATCCGGTTTGTATGACGGATTGACTCTGCGAAGTCCGCAGGCGAATTATACGATAGACCAAGGATCAATTGGAGACGGCGGAATGGCCGAACCTACCACTTCTGACACGGGTTTATCTCATGAACTTTTGAGAAAACCTGTTCA
This sequence comes from Leptospira broomii serovar Hurstbridge str. 5399, assembly GCF_000243715.2. Lineage (NCBI taxonomy): Bacteria > Pseudomonadati > Spirochaetota > Leptospiria > Leptospirales > Leptospiraceae > Leptospira > Leptospira broomii. The sequence goes on along the minus strand of NZ_AHMO02000008.1, from coordinate 1,140,076 downwards.
GATCAAATCTCTACCCGATGGAACTAGGGAATATACGATCTCTCTTTCTCCCTCGGAATTGAACGGAGATAATTTAAACGAATTAGCCTTCCTCTCCAATGGTAGATTATTATTTAAAGATGTCTTTAGTCCCAAACTAAAGAACGGAACGCTTGTCTATGATTTTAAACTTAAGGAGGCGCCAATTTAATGTCGCTACCAAATCCGAATAAGTCTAGAACCTGGGATAGAAATACGTCAAATGACGGTCTTCTTCTCGATGTGGAATTTAATCGCTTATATGCAAATGACAATGCTGTTCAGGCGCAAAGAGACAGCGATATTGCGAATTTACAGGCACAGATTAATGCGTTAATGGCATCCATTGGACAACAATCGAATATTCCGTTAGGCGCGATTATCGAGTATGATTTCTCCGATATTCCCCAGGGCTTTCAGATTGCAAATGGTCAAACCGTTTCGAGAGCCGCGTATCCGGCGCTTTGGGCAAAATTACATCGGTCCGTTACGGGAATTGTTCCTACGACAAACACGATTCAATCAGCGGCTCATGGATTGAGTGCGGGGCAATTAATAAAATTCTCATTTACCGGTTATGGAATTACGTTGAACACTTTTTATTACGTTATTAATCCTACAACAAACGATTTCCAGATATCATTAACGTTAGGAGGCATGCCGGTAAGTTTTTCAACGACTCCACCTACTCAAGCTCCTGGAGTATCGATATCACCTGCCGTTTCTCTACCAGGCTTGATTATGCCAGCGCCTGGGGGAGCTATCTCTGTTTCAATCGATCTTCTTGTTCATGTGCAATACGGTTTCGGCGACGGTTCCTCCACATTTACCCTTCCGGATCGCAGAGGTGTTTTTGCCCGAGGCGCCGGGTTGCATGCCACAAGAGCGAAAGCGGCCGGCGGGAATTATAACGGGGGGGCTATTGGCTTCGAAGGACAAGATGCTATGCAGGGGCATTTTCATGCCCCACCGGACGCTCTTGGCATTGCACCGGGTTCAGTATATCCGTCAGGACCGATTTCGTTTCAATCAGCTGTGATACAAGTTGGAAGTCCAACAACAGATGGAATAAACGGGACCCCGCGAACCGGCAATGAAACGACACCGGCTTCGACGGGCGTTCAATATATCGTTAGGGTTCAGTAGTGAATATAGACGATTGATGAATTTTAATCCGGTTAAAAGGGTATTCGTTTTTTGATACCCCTTAGAATTTAAAGTGAACGTTATAGATTTTTATAAATTAACTTATACTAAAAATGTCCTAAGCAAAAATCATATCGTCGCTATACTATTATACTTGAGGAGATGCTTTCATCATGTCTATCCCCAATCCGAATAAAACGAGAGCCTGGGATCGGTCGACTCCGAATGACGGTTTGCTTTTCGATGCAGAATATACATCTCTATACGCGAATGATAATTCGTTACAAACACAGATCGCGAATTTACAATCTCAAATCGATTCTTTGACCAATACCATTTCTCAAGTTGCAGTGCCGTTAGGCGGAGTGATCGAGTTTGATTTTCCGACCATCCCGGCAAATTTTTTAGTAGCGAATGGACAAGTTGTATCAAGGACGACGTTCTCCGCTTTGTGGACTTTAATTCATCGAACGATTTCGGGTTTAACGCCTGCGACAAGTAAAGTCCAATCTACGGCACATGGACTGATCGCCGGGCAATTAGTAAAATTCTCTTTTACGGGCGGGGGAATTACGACAAATACACCGTATTACGTCGTTAATCCTACGGCCAATGACTTTCAAATCTCGTTAACTCCGGGCGGAGCAGTCTTAACTTTGACTTCCAATCAGACGGGGGACCTGATCTCTCATATCCAGTACGGTTTCGGCGATGGTTCGACCACATTTACTTTACCGGATCGTCGAGGAGTCTTTGCCCGAGGATCAGGACAACATGCGTCGAGAGCTAAGGCAGCCGGCGGGAATTATGACGGCGGGGCGATTGGTCAAGAGAACCAAGACTTATTTCAGGGGCATAATCATTATACTGAAAACGGCCGGAACCTTCCTTGGAACTCCCTAGGACCATTTTACAATACTTCAGGGGACGGCACCGCTAATACGCGAATTGGAAGCCCAACAACAGATGGAATAAATGGCACTCCAAGAACTGGAAATGAAACAGCCCCGGCTTCTACTGCCGTTCAATATATTATTCGTGTTATATGATAAATCGATGATGCATCGTTTCAAAAAATTCTAATCGACACCCATTTAAGTCATAAAAACCGTTCTTGATTTATTTTTAGTGATAGCATTCCTAATCGAGAATTAGGATTTAAGTTAAGAATTAAATACAAGGAGATAAAAGTTTTGATCCTCAAAAATGGGGGCGATCGGGTATTTCGGCTGGAAAAAGTTTAAATAAACTCGCATGTTTGAGAGAAAAAAAGTCCATTGCCGATCTTTCGATAGTAAACGTAAGCTGTCGTCGATCAATAAGAATGTACTGAGAATTTGAATAGGTATGATTTAACCGTACTGTAGAAAAAAATTTGAGGCATCAAAACGATGCCGACTTGCTTCTTGAAATTCGATAGTGTCCTGAAAGTTTCGCACAACTTAAATTTCATGGAAAACTCTCAAGACCGTCAGCCGTAAGCTTTGAAATTTTTAACTCCTAGAATTTCATCAAGTCAACATGCTCCGGCGAGATAAGTTTCCATAAGAGATTCTTTTACCTTCATAGGGAGTTCTTCTTTGTTTGGTCATAATCTTAGCCGGCTATAGGAGTCTCTCTTTGAATGATTTAATATACGAAAAATACGGGACGTTACAGAATAAAACCCGCATTCATTGATGCATTCTTTACGTAGAATAAGAAAAGCGGATACGGAAGCTTTAATTCTTTTTTGCAAAAAAAAATCGGGTTCCAGTAATTTCTTTTGCATTAATAATTTTAATGAAAACCGATTTTCCTCCCCTCAACCCGAAAATCCCTTCGTTTCGCAGGCGGATATAATTGATTTGTAAGCCGGATCGGTATTCTTCTTAAAATCGAAAGTCCTTGCCGAATCCCGGTTCTTGTGATAGTAAGGACTTCCTTTAAATCTAGTTGAAAAACCAGCTCCCGGAGGGGGAATGAACACCGTCCAAAATCAAAAAAGAAGACCGCGGTTTCTTGTAGTCGCGGTCATAATCCAAATCGCTTTGCTAGTACTTGCCTGTGGAAGTACAGCGCATTATAAAATTACCTATAAAAAACCCGAAGCGTCGTCTCGGACAAGGGGCTTAGTCGCTGGCGCTTCCAAGATCGACCTGACTCCTCCTCCAGGAATGCCGTTAGCTGGTTACTCGATGTTGGCGGAGACCGAAAAAGGATTCCGTACGCGAATCTATGCCAGGGTTTTTTATATTAAAAAGGATGCAAACGATCCTGTCGTTTTAATTCAGAGTGATCTTTTATCGGGATCGTTACTTATTCATCATTTACTTGCAGAAAGACTTGCTGCTACTACGGATATTTCCTCTGGCGGAATCGTATTTGCGGGAACGCATACTCATTCTGCACCGGCTAATTTCTATGATAATAACTTTTACAATGAATTCGCTTCCAACAAACCCGGATTCGACAAGGCTTGGACGGAATTCGTTTTAGATCGTTTAACGACGGCTGTTCAGGATGCATACAAAAATGCGCGACCTGCAAAAATCGGTTCTGGTAAAACCCTAGTTTGGGGGCTGACTCGTAATCGATCTTTAGATGCATACCGCGCGAATAAGAATTCAGGTTTTACCGAATTGAAGCCGGAGATTCAATATCAGACGATTAATCCCGAATTGGTCATGATTCGAATCGATGCTCAAGATAAGGATGGTAAGTTTAAACCTCTCGGAGCGTTTAGTACATTTTCAGTGCATGGAACTACGATACCGGATTCTACAGAAGTTGTAAATGCGGATGTTTTCGCGTATCCGGAAAGAATGTTGGAAAAGAAGATTCGAATAGAGCATAAACCTAGTTGGGATCCGATTCACGCTCTAAATAATTCAACTCACGGAGATAATTCACCTGACTATCGGGAATCGATGCAGGGTTTCATTGAATCGAAACGAATCGGAGAAGCGATCGGAAAACGTGCATTAGATCTTTTTGATTCGTTGGGTGCATCTTTGCGTTCCGATATAAGCATTTCGTTTAACTCGAAAGAAGTCGACGTATACGAAGAGCCTAAATTCGGAGAGACCGAGATTTGCGATCGACCGTACGTCGGAACTGCATTAACGGGCGGAGCAGAAGACGGTCAGACTCCGATTCTTTTTTGGACTCCTTTTTTTGCTGAAGGATGGCCTCGCTGGTTTTTCACCGGCGGATGCCAAGGACATAAACGCATAGTAGGATTTAAATATTTACAACCGATCGTTTTACCTAAATCAAAATTTCCTCATAAACTTCTATTTCAGTCGGTAAGAATAGGAGACACATTACTTTTACCTTTACCATTTGAAGTCACAAAAGAATCCGGTAGGCGATTTGTTGAAGCTACAGTTCAAGCGAACGGATCTTCGATTAAGAATGCATCGGTCATAAGCTGTGCAAACGGCTATTTCGGATACGTCACCACTCCCGAAGAATATACACGTCAGCACTATGAAGGAGGTCATACGCTTTATGGTCCGGGGACGCAGCCATTCTTGCAGGCTCATTTGGTGGATCTGACTAAGAATTTACCTTTGACAGGCGGTAAGGAATCTTTCCCTTCTGCTTGGGAATACGAACTTGACGCAAAGGATCATTATCCTTCAGCGGAATCATTTTCCGGAAACCGAGCGGTCGTCAAGATTCCGCAGCTGGTTCTCGCCGAGGAAAATTTAGAAAAACATTGGGTTTTCCGTTACAGGGACGTTGGTTCTTCGAAAATTTCACTTCATGAAACTCTTGTGTCTATTGAATATAAAGACGAAGGAAGTGATTGGAAATCGCTCTTATCCGACGGTGAAGTTGTTAACGATCGTGGCGTTGATATTGAAGTGAAAAAAATCGGAAATGCCGGCGACGGGATGGCGATTTATGAAGTTCGTTGGTACAATCCAGAGCAAATCGGAAAAAGAAAATATAGATTTTCGATTCATTCTCGGGAAAATCTAGGAGAGTTTGTTTCACCCGAGTTTTAGAAAATAGTTCGAAAAGTATGTAGGAGCTCCTACATACTTTTTTTAAAAAAAGACTTTCAGTATTTTAGAAACTATGCTAAGGACGGACTCGCGAAACCACCGACCGGCCCCCGCCCAGGAAGGGCGGGGCTAACCTAATCCAATTTCCTAAAATTAACCATGCCTACTTTCCCCGTTTACACGCCTTCTTGCATAGGCTTTTCCCCTTCGTCATATTATGAGTGCTACCCATGTCTCCGGTCTGAAGGCTCGCTCCGTCCTTGATTTCGGCTAATCGTAGTCTTCTTCATTTAACAATACTCATTCATTGAAGCATTTTTAGTTGACTTTTCGTTCTTAGCTCTTATTTTTAAAACGATTGACGGAGGCTTTCGTCGATTTCTCAATTTCGGAAATTCTCGATCTAAGCGAGAATTTCTCCTGCCAGTTTCAATTTCGGTCCTTTCCTGCAAGAGGAAACGGAACGAAACGACCAATATTAAAATTATCGAATCGGCTTTTTGTATTCGGTTGAAATACGAAAGATTCGTTCGAGGAGAATATCTATGTTTGCAAGAGTTAGTAAACTTTTCGAGAAGATAAGAATAGTTCCGCTGTTTATCGCAGTTATATTAGGAGGATCTAAAATGACATTCGCGCAATCACAGCCGGTTGTTTACGGGAATTCGATTACCTTAGAACAGGCAAAAAAAGTAATGGCGGCTGCGGAAGCGGAAGCAAAGAAAAATAATTGGCTTATGGCTATCGCAATTGTGGATGCGGGTGGAAATTTGGTTTTGTTTCAAAAGTTGGATGGAACCCAGTTGGGCTCGATCGAGGTTGCGAAATTAAAAGCGTCGACTGCTAATAATTTTAAAAGGCCGTCAAAAAGTCTGGAGGAAGCGATTGCAAACGGTGGAATCGGATTACGAATCCTTGCAATTCAGGGAATTGCACCTTTGGAAGGCGGAGAATTAATTCTCATGGATGGAAAAATTATCGGTGCAATCGGCGTTTCCGGAGCGCAATCAACTCAGGATGGTCAAGTCGCCAGAGCTGGAGTCGCCGCGCTGAAGCAATAACGTTTGCGCCTCGGTCTTAATCGCAGTCCGGTTTATGTACAAAAAGTAAATTCTTAAAGAATGAACGCAAAACATCTCGTCCCCGACTTTGTAATTCTCGGCGAGTCGGGGAGATATCGGATTGAATCTGTAATCCGTCAAAGACGGCTAATATAGTGCGAGCTAGAACCGAGGCCGAAACGGTTGCGACAAGTGTTCCTTTTTTCTGACCTTCTTCGATAGTAGCGGTAAAGATTGCTTCAAGAGAATCATAAAAAGCGATGATTTCGTCTTCCATCGTTCCGCCGTTAGCGGTAGCCTCGGCAAATAAGCGTGGCGAGCAGTTTCCATCGATGGCGAGTCGATTTGCAAGTCGCTCCAGGTATTCGCCTAGACGAAGGTGAGCCGGGAGAGCGGCAACTTCCGGTTCTCGGAACCCAAAACGATCCAGATTCAAGAATTCTCGAATCAAGGTGTCCCGGATGTCCTCCTTGCTTTCAAAGTGAAAGTAGATTCCTCCTTTGGTCAATCCTGCAGCGTCTGCAATGTCCTGAACGGATGTTTTTTCGAATCCTTTACTGAAAAAGCAACGCATTGCCCCTTCTAGTATGGATTCTCTTCGAATTCCTTCCGGGAGTTTCTTCCAACCGACATTTTTGGACATAGTTTTCTCCGTTCTTTCTAAAATTTAGGTCCACCTAGTCAAATGCGAAATATCGGATTGATAAAAATAAATACCAACTGGTAGGAATTTTAATTTGACGGATTTTTCCTGATAAATACCGATGGGTAGGAAATCTTTTTTAAGTTCGGAGTTTTCTATGGATTCTCTTTCTGCTCTGGGGCAATCGCTAACACTTCCTAACGGCTCGGTTCTTCCGAATCGACTCGCAAAAGCCGCCATGGAGGAGGGCCTTGCCGATGAAAACTTTCTTCCGGGGGAGAATATGTTTCACCTCTACGAACGGTGGGCTCGCGGAGGAGCCGGGTTATTGATTACCGGAAACATGATGATTGATCGCAGTGCGTTGACGGGTCCAGGTAACGTAATTATTCGAGAAGGAAATATTGATCCGTTTAAACGACTAGCAGAGGTTGCTCAATCTAAAGGATCTAAACTTTGGATGCAAATTAATCACCCTGGAAGACAGGTCTTCGGTTATATTGCGGAAACGCCTGTCGCGCCGTCTGCAGTGAAGGTTCAAATTCCGGGAAGATTTCTCGCAAAAATTTTCGGAACTCCAAGAGCTTTAACGTCGGACGAAATTAATCGTATCATCGAGAGATTTGTTTCCGCAGCAAAACTTGCAGAGGCTGCGGGCTTTCACGGAGTGGAAGTTCATTCGGCTCACGGTTACTTACTAAGTCAATTTTTATCGCCGTTGACGAATCTTCGGGCGGACGAATGGGGTGGAAGTCTGGAAAATAGGGCGAAAATTCTACTCGAAATAGTCAAAGGAATTCGCTCGGTCACCAAGCGAGAGTTTTGCGTCGGAGTTAAATTGAATTCCGCCGACTTTCAAAAGGGAGGGTTCGAAGAAGCGGATGCGATCAATGTAATAAAGATGTTAAACGAAACCGGAATCGATTTACTCGAAATTTCGGGCGGAAACTATGAATCTCCGGCGATGCAAGGAACGTCCCAAAAAGGTGTTAGTCCTCGGGAAGCTTATTTTTTAGAATTCGCCAAGAAGGCGAAGAAGTCTGCGAAGATGCCGCTTATGGCTACCGGAGGATTCCGTTCGCGTTCTATTATGGAAGAAGCGATTCGATCCGGAGCTGTAGATATGATAGGTATAGGAGCGCCATTCGCCTTAGACCCGGATTGCGCATCTAAATTAATTTCCGGTAAGATCGAAAGCATACGGGTAAATATTCCGGACCTTTCAAATCCTACGTTCAATTCATTGTCAAAAATGTCCGCGATAAGAATTCAATTTCGAAGAATGGCAAAGGGAAAGAATCCGAAAGTTCCGTCGTTCCTTTTAGGAAATTTAATTTTGGAGCAAATCAGAGCAAGACGGAATGCAAAGAACTATAAGAAATTTCTTCTGGCAAAATAGATTCCCATATTGCGGCAACGATACGAAGGGTGCGAAGCAGTCTCAGCGGTTTAAATATCTAAGCGACATTAATAAAGTCAATCCGCTGAGACCGAAGCGAGAGCGTAGCCCGTAGCAGCGTGACCCTGAACGAAGAGAAGGGGCCGCCCGGAATAAAAAAGAAGCGATCTTCACTCTAAATTTGTTTGAAACAAGGATTAATATCCTGCTATAACCTCTGCTTCACGGTTGGAATTTCCCTTTTTCCCTTTGCTCAGAAAGAGAGTCGGAAAAAGTAATCCGTATGGATTGGAAATTTCCCAAATGGAAACCCGGAAGACCGCAACGTTGGGAATTTCTTTTGCCTCCAGGTTGTGCAAAAGAGACCGAAGAGGTATTGGAATCGATTATAGGCGCTCCCTTTTTGCCGAGAACTCATACTCCGAGTTTCTCGGTTTTCCCGGAAAAATTTATTTTAGAAAAAGCGAATTTTCGTCAAGCCCTGGAAGTTTTAGTAAGAGTTCCGTGGGTTCGAGATATTCGCCTTAACTTAGGTAAGTTTTTTTTGTCGGAAGATTTTAGCTTTTCCGGATTGATCGAATCCTTACGCGAAGCTAAGCTTTTGCCTCAGAGCTGGGAAGTTCGTTTCCATCCGCAAATACGAGGGCGAACGGAAATCACAAGAGAAGACCTTCAATCTCTTTGGTCGGAAACATACCTGCAAGGAGAGGAAACCGAGTCGCTTAACAATACCGAATTAAATGCATTATGCATCGGGGACGACTTGATTCTTTCCTTAAGTTTTGCAGGTGAACCTCTTTTTAAACGCGGAAATTTTCGCCCTCTTTCCAAATCGGCTCCCTTGCGCGAAGACCTTGCCCTTTTTCTCCTAAGTCGCCTGGAGAAAATTCTTCCGGATCCTGATGCAGTCCTCGTGCCCTTTGCCGGATCCGGAACTTTTGTTTGGGAAGGCAGTTTTCTTCTGCTAGGCGTGGGATTTCCCCATTATGACAGAACTTTTTTATTTCAAGACCTGGAAGAATTTCCGAAATCAACATGGGAATTTCTGCGAAAAAGAATCGGCGAGAAGGGAGAAGGGACTTCGCTTCGAGTTTGGTGGAATGAGAAAGAGTCCGAAATTTTTTCCTATTTGGAGGAAAGGAGCTCCGACTTTCAGAATTTCATTCGGACCAGAAAGTCCGATTCTAAGCTTAGCATTTCCGGAGACGCAGGAGACTTCTTTTCCTTTTCTCCGGAGGAAGTATGGTCTTCCCTCGGTAAACCTTCCAAACTTTGGATGCCTATTAATCCGCCTTACGGTTTGAGAATGAAAAATCCGGGTTCCGAAAATCTATTCAGACATTTAGCGGAAGTCTTAAAAGACTGGTGGCAGCTTCCTGCAGAAATTTCAGGTTTTGTTCTTTGTCCTGATGAAGATTCTTGGTCTTTGTTTTTGCGAGGAATTGGAACTCGGTCGGAAACTATTCATGTCACTCACGGCGGAATCGATATGCGAGTCGTTTATTTTTAAGTCGAGTCACTTCCTCTAATCCTTTGGTATAATTACTTAACTCTCTTAAATATTTTCAAAAAGATTCGATTTTTCACCGACCTTCCTCCTACTATGGTCCGTCTATCAACTATCCGAAATGGGCTCCCCCAAGGAAAAACGATTCATGAAAAATATCTTAATAATATTCAGCATACTGATGCTTATCGCAAGCTCGGTATCCGCAAAAGTAAAGACCGAGACCGTTGAATATAAGCAAGGTGATACGACTTTGGAAGGTTTCTTAGCTTATCCCGAAGGAAAAGATAAAAAGGCTCCGGGAATCATTCTCGTCCACGATTGGTTCGGTTTAGGTGAAAATACGAAAGCAAGAGCAAAACAGCTTGCGGCTCTCGGTTACGTGGCTTTTGCCGCGGACATTTACGGCAAGGGAGTGCGGCCGAAGTCGATCGAAGAGGCGGCTAAATTGGCCGGCTCCTTTAGGGAGGGCGACCGAAAATTGCTTCGTGCAAGAGCCCAAGCTGCCTTAGATGCTTTAAAGAGCCAGTCTAATGTTGATGCCGATAATTTAGCGATTCTTGGTTACTGTTTCGGTGGAACCGCAGCTTTGGAACTTGCCCGTACAGGGGCGCCTCTAAAAGGTACGATCAGTTTTCATGGCGGCTTATCGACTCCGAAACCTGAAGAATCGAACGTAATCAAAGGTAAGGTCTTGGCGATGCACGGGGCTGACGATCCTTTCGTAAAAGCCGAAGAAGTGGCTGCTTTTCAAGAGGAAATGAGAAAAGCAAAGATAGACTGGCAATTTGTTTCGTACGGGGGAGCTGTTCATTCCTTCACGATTAAGGAGGCCGGAAACGATAATTCAAAAGGCGCCGCATATAACGAAAAGGCCGATCATCGCTCTTGGGTGGAATTACGGAATTTTCTAAAAGAAATTTTTCCATCCAAATAGTTTTAAGATTCGATATCCCATCAACGTACAATCGAAAAAGAGCGGTGATGGGTCGTGTTTATAGATTTGCGTCGGTTTTCTTTTTACGAGTTGATTCGGCCGTAAATAAAAAAGGTTCGGGTCCGATCCTGAATGATAACCGATTGTTCCGCAAGTTCGGAAAGAAATCCTGCTTCGCAGTTTTTTTCCTTTAAGAATATCAAAATACCCGGCAAAATGCCCTCATGATCCGCACTGTTTATAGAGTCGATACGAAAGGATCTTTGGATTATCTGGAAAGGCGGGAGGAAGAACTTTCCGACCCCGGAGACAACGAAGTCACCGTGGAGGTTCAAGCCATAGGTCTGAACTTTGCGGACATTTTTGCCATCCAAGGACTTTACAGCGCCGCTCCGAAAGGTTCGTTTATTCCCGGCTTGGAATATTCAGGAAAGGTGATAGCTGTCGGCAAGAAAGTAAAATTATTCCGAAAAAACGACAAAGTAATGGGAGTTTCTCGTTTTGGCGCTTACGCCGACCATTTAAATATAGATCAAAGATACATCTATAAGCTGCCACCGCGTTGGTCTTATGAACAGGGAGCGGGCTTTTTAGTTCAAGCTTTAACGGCATACTATGCGCTTGTTCCTTTAGGGAATCTTTGCAAAGGTCAGACAGTCTTAATACATAGCGCAGCCGGAGGCGTCGGAATTTATGCAAACAGGATTGCGAAAAAATTCGGGGCCTGGACCGTTGGGACGGTCGGTAATCCATCGAAGATTTCGCTTTTAGAAAAGGAAAGATATGATGCCTGGATTATTCGCTCCTCTAGTTTCCCTCAAGAATTAAAAACCGCTTTAGGCGGACGGGAATTGAATTTAGTTTTGGAGTGTATCGGCGGAAGAATCTTTCAGGATAGTTATCAAGCATTGGCGCCTATGGGACGAATGATAGTTTACGGATCGGCGTCCTTCATGAGCCAAGGAGATCGTGTCAATTGGCCTTCTCTCGCTTGGAAATATCTGACTCGTCCCAAAGTGGATCCGATGGAGATGGTCTCCGATAATAAGGCGATAATGGGTTTTAATTTAATTTGGTTGTACGATCGGGTAAACGAACTTTCTCAGCATATAAAGGATATGATTAAATTGAATTTGGAGCCTCCGCATATCGGCGGAGTGTATTCGTTTGTGGAACTTCCGGAAGCGGTCAAGTATTTTCAGACAGGACAAAGTACCGGAAAAATCGTCGTTACGTCCGGCGATAAAAGGTAAGTCGCGCTTGGAGGCCGGAGCGAAAGAACCCGCTTTAATTTCTATCTTAGCTTTCGCAAAGAAGGAGTTCGAGAACTATCTTGAAAGCGAAGTCTATCCTCGATTTCAGAAGGAGGCCGCTCCGGAATTGGCCGAAGCGATGGAATATAGTATCAAGGCCGGTGGGAAACGACTTCGACCCATCTTAGCAATGGCGGCCTCCGGAGCTTTAACGAAAGATTCCTTATCCGTCGCGAGTTCATTAGAATTCCTGCATACATATAGCCTTATTCACGATGATCTTCCGAGTATGGATAACGATGATTTTCGACGCGGAATACAGACTCTGCACAAACGGTATTCGGAGGCCACGGCAATATTGGCGGGAGACGCCTTGCAAGCTTATGCTTTCGAGTGGTTGACTCATGCAAAAGGCGAGGTCGCTGATCAGCATTTGTATCGAGACTTGATCCGAATTCTACACCAAGGCGGTGGTGCCCCCGGAATGGTTTCCGGTCAGGTGTTCGATTTGGCTTTGGAGAGAAATCCTTCCTCCTTAAAAGGAAATAAAGAAGAATTACTTGCGATTACTCATCGACTCAAAACGGGAGCTTTAATTCGGGCTTCGTTACTTTTAGGAAACCGTTTGCGACAAGATCACCAATCCAGAGCAGCATTGCTTTCGGATTATGGAATTAAACTAGGGCTTCTGTTTCAAATTACGGATGATATTTTAGATGTGGAAGGTACTAAGGAAGACTTAGGTAAAACGCCGGGTAAAGACGATCGATCGGGAAAAATTACTTACCCCGCGTTATACGGCTTGGACGAATGTAAGAAAATGGTTACTTCTCTTGTAACCGAATTGGAAGGATTAGGGAAGAGTTTAGATAATTCGTTTTCTACAGACGGTAAAGCTTTACAATTTCCGGATTTCTTTCAGTTACTGCCCGGAACTATTGGCTCGAGGAAAAACTAGGCTAGATCAGCTATTGCTGGATCGAGGCTTGGCGAAGGATATCACCCTTGCCCGAAGTCTCATACTTTCGGGCTCCGTCCTTGTGAACGATAGGGTCGTCGATAAAGTCGGCCTTCTAATTTCCGATACTTCGGAAATTAGAATTCGAGAAATCATTCCCAAATATGTCAGTCGAGGGGCTTTCAAACTAAAGGAAGCATTAACGAAATTTAATATTTCCGTTGATGGAAAACTATGCATCGATTGGGGTGCGTCCACCGGAGGATTTACTCAGGTTTTATTGGAAGAAGGTGCGGTCGCGATTTTTGCCTTTGATGTCGGGTACGGGCAAATGGCATCGAGAATCGCAATGGATTCCAGGGTTTCCGTTCAAGACCGGTTTCATATCCGTGATACTACCTGGAGCTTATTGATCCAACTCTGGGAAAAACATTCTCCGAATCCATTTCCGAAAGAGATTTTTTTGGTGATGGATTTAAGTTTTATTTCTCTTCGATATGTTCTTCCTACTGTAAAGCGCCTTCATGATGAAAATCCGAGAATTTCCTGGACCGGTGTAAGCCTTTTCAAACCGCAATTCGAAGTCGAGAAATCGGATTTGGAAAAAGGAGTCGTAAAAGATCCGGTCGTTAGAGCGCGAGCACTGCGATCATTTTTGCGATTCTTAAAATTGGAGATTGGAACAAATCTTCACGGGCTGGTAGAATCCCCGATTGCCGGGAGAGAGGGCAATCGGGAAATTCTAGTTTACTGGACATTAGATGCGATTAGAGATCGAGCTTAACCTATTGCCGCATTTAAGGCCATCGAAACCCGAGAACCGAGTCCGATCTTTGTCTCTTCTCCATCCGTCCGAACGAACTCATAATCGCTAGGCTTGAGAAAGAAGGTCTTAGCTTTGAATTCGAATGTGAAACCCGGCCAAAGAGTCGTGTTTCGTCCGGTACTCGTATTGTACCAGCTTACGCAACCTCCGGTTAACCAAACCGATCTACTAAGACGATCTTGGATTTCTTTGTTGTAACGGTCCTGCACTTCCTTACGAACATCGATATACTTAATGTTTTTCTTTCTTAGCGCTCGAATGCATTGCAGAGCATACTGTGCTTGAGATTCGATCATAAGAATCATGGAGCTATGTCCTAAACCGGTATTCGGCCCGACGATCATAAAGAAATTAGGGAAACCGGAAATCGAAGTGCCAAGATACGCTTCTGCTCCGTCTTCCCAAACGTCGCTTAATAATCGGCCGTTTTTCCCACGGATTTCAAACGGGGCAACCGCTTCGGCGGCTTGAAATCCGGTCGCGAATATGATAGCGTCGACTTTGTGCTCCTTTCCGCCTTTTGTCAGAATCGAATCTTTTTTAATCTCTTGGATTCCTTCGGTGACTAAATTTACGTTTTCACGATTCAACACCGGATAGTAGTCGTTGGAAAGTAAAATGCGCTTACAACCGATCGTATAGTTCGGAGTTACCTTTTCCCGCAAGGTCGGATTCGGAATGCTTTTTGCTATGAATCGTTTTGCAAAACCTTCAAATACCTTCATCAATTTAGGATTGATTGCGAATGCGATTACTCCCAATTCGTTTATCCAATAGATTGCTTTACGGAATAACCAACGTAAAGGAGGGAGATATCTAAAAACTCCTTTTACGGAATTTCCGATGGAAGAATCCGGCTTTGGAATAATCCAGGGAGGAGTTCTTTGAAAGAGTTCAAGTTTACCGACTTTCGGCGCGATGGTCGGCACTATTTGAATCGCGCTAGCTCCGGTTCCGATAACTGCAACGGTTTTGCCGGTAAGATCATAATTATGATCCCATCGAGCCGAGTGGAATTTGGCTCCTTTAAACGAATCGATTCCGGGTATTTTCGGTAAAACCGGTCGACTTAAACCTCCGGTTCCGCCGACTAATGCGCGAGCTTGGTAAGTTTCACCGCTTTCCGTTGTTACTTTCCACGTTCCAGTTTTCTCGTCAAAGAATGCATTATTAACTTCCTGGTTGATGCGAATATGTTGCCGGATACCGAATTTGTCCGTGCAATCGTTCATATAATTTAGAATTTCCTGTTGAGGTCCGAACAAGCGGGACCAATCCGACTTTGGCGCAAACGAAAAGGAATATAAATGGGATTGAACGTCGCATGCGGCGCCAGGGTAGTTATTATCTCGCCAAGTTCCGCCGATACCGTTTCCTTTTTCTAAAATGATAAAAGAATCGATCCCTGCTTGTTTAAGTCGAATTCCCATACATAGCCCCGCAAATCCGGAACCGATGATAATGGCATCGAGAACCTTTTCGGCGTTTACTATATGGGTTTGGCTCGGTCTATCTAAGGTTTGAGCTACCATCTTTAATTTCTCTCCTATGAAAGGCCTTTGCCGGCACTCTGAGCTGGCAGGCTTTCAGGTTATATAATAACCGATCAATAAAAACCAATCGTCCAATCTTAGAATTTGCGACCGGGATTCTTGCGCTAATTTCGAAATCAACAGGGTTTTTACGCGATTTAGTTCATTTTTTAACGGATTTTGCCTTTATGGTGGGTGGGGGTGGGGGGGAGCGAGTCGAAGAGGAATGCAACGCTTTGTTCAGAGGGCAGAGGACTGAAGACAGAAGCTGCTCGAAGTTAGAAATGCCACATTAGGACCGGGGGAAAAATCCACTGATAACGGAGGAATCTTCCTGTAGAACATGGAAACCACGCTCATCGATGTTCTGTCTTCGTCCTCTGCTCTGACGATCGGATTTATTTCCCTTTTTCGGACAGACTTTTAATGTCTTTCCGCTTTAACCATCCTTGCGGTATGCAGGCTCCAAGCTCGCTGTCCCCAGTCTTAAAACAGACCTTGCCGCGCACACAATTCAGGTTTTCGTTACAGGTGGTACCTAATGATTGATCCATTGGGTCCGGGTCTAAATAGTCATCGTTTGACCTTCCGGGACTATCACCTCCGAGGCAGATTCCATACTGCGATCTTTCGGATTTAATGCAAACTGCTCCTGCCGTACAATCGTAATCCTGTCTGCACGCTTGTAAATCGCTGGTGAAAATTTGTAACAGTAAGAGGGCGAATGCCGGAGCCAGATAGTTTAAGCTTCGAATAAATCTAATAGAATACATCCTTTAGGCATAAACGAAGAAAAGATTGAATGCAATATTTTTCCTGCCCAAGTTTCGAGCATCGAGGGAATTTCCGCGTCTTCGGGGACTAAGGAAAAATCCATAATACCTTCCTGAAATCCTTTCAAGAGTTGCTCGATTTATCCAAACAGCTGGAGACCATTTCCTCCGAAAAAGAAATGCAAATAAAAAAGCCCCGGTGTTTCCACCGAGGCTTGATTATCTTTTTTATGAAAGAGGGTTAGGGGCGAACCGAAATCACCTCGTCCTTGTTAATCAAGGCTACGATGTGTTTATATTCGGGCGAATCCTTCCCGTATTTTAGTTCGGTTGCGCGGAGTAAATGGATGTTTTTCTTGTGACGGAATTTAAACATCTGATCTTCGCTTGCGCCGCCATATTTCTTGATCATGTTTTCTTCAAAGGCGTAGCAGCTTGCAAGATACTTGTGAGCCGGGTATTCCTTCTCGTTTTCATCGACCTCGATATAAAGCTCAAGTATGGGAATACACTGAGGTAAATTCTGTAGGTCGTATTCGGTAATAATCCAAGAACGGTAAACATCCGAAAGGAGACGTTTAAACTCAGCACGCTCACGCAAATCTGGGTTTTTGATCTCGTCCAAATGGTTGATGGACTTGGTAAAGTAGTTAAGGGCTTGTTGTTTTGCTTCGAGTTTCAGCCTAGAAACGACGCGATCTTCACGAGCTTTGCGGTCGACTTTTTGCCAATACCACTTCTCGTCCAAACGCTTCTTCTCGGCTTCTTCCTTACGGTACTGCTCGACTGCTTCCCTCATCTTGAGGATGGTATTAACTCCGGATTGGTAGCTGGTTAGGGCCAGGCGGAACTTATTGTTCGCGAAAGCCTTAGAGAGCTGATGGAGTTCTTGGAAGTTCTTGTCATAGCCTTTGAAGTCGGGGTTTTTCCAAACAGCTTCCTGTTCTTGGATCACCTTCTTACGACGCTTCTGCTCTTCCGTAAGGTTTTTATCGTCATCCTCGGGAACAAGTTCCCCTTTAAGGAGTTCGTCGATCTTATCGGCCGCCGCTTTGGCCTCTTGCTGGTTCTGTTGTCCCCCGCCTTGCTGCTGGTTCTGTGCGAACAAGGAGAGGTTGAGTCCGACCACGGCCAGAAGAACGAAAATAGTCTTCATCACCTTCATAGTGCTCACACCTGTGCCTTCTCTTTCATAAGATAGGATTAGAGAAAAGAACAACAAAGTCCTTTTCTCCTGTTTTACTATCGGTTCCTTAGGGTTCGAGATAAACCCACTAAGGAAAATTTTTCCCTTTTTTACCGGATAAGGGACATAACCGAAAATTCTTTTCCGATTCAATACAAATACGATTAAATCATTTTTTTCGCGTTCCGATGAATCCTACCTTAGGCGGAATCGATCGACGCTTCCAAAATCCATCAAAGAACCGAGATTGCGAGCAGATTTTTAGTAACGCCGAAGAGTTTTCCGCCTTTCCTTTCGATTTTTCTTTCTTTCTCTCTCTTCTGACCCTTTCATACTGGGTCTGAAGCATGAACTTGAACGATTTAACCCCGATTCGGGCGGGATCTCCCGGCTGTAAAATTTGCGGAGGAGTGGGTTTCCTTTTGGAGGAAAACGTAAGAAACTCTTCCTCGGGAGTTTTATTACTCTGCTCTTGCATGAGCGATTCCTGTCGAACCTGTGATTCGAAAGGCAGACCTCCTTTTATGGTCTACGACGAAAGTCAAAATAAGATGATGTCCTGCGTCTGTCACGATGCCCGTATCGAATTGGATCGGATCGAAGCTTTGGTTAAAAAGGCCGGTATCCCGGCCAAGTATAAATATCGCACCCTGGATAGAATGGACACCGCCGAGATGTCTTTTTTGATCGCTCACGATTGGGCTCATGAACTGGTCATGAAATGGGAGGAACGCGGAAGATCGGCTCAGGGTTTATACCTTTGGGGAAACACGGGATCGGGAAAGACTTTGCTCGCTTGTGCAATATTAAACGAATTGATTTTACGTTATGGAATGGAATGTAAATACGCGAAAATCAATCGGGATTTTTTATCGGCCATTCGTGACACCTACCAAAAAGAGAGCGAAATCCACGGAATGGAACAGACGATCAAAAGACAATTCATGGAAGTTGAAGTTTTAGTATTGGACGATTTCGGAGCTAACAAAGAATCCGATTGGGCGAATTCTCAACTTTATGATTTAATCGATTCTAGGTATGAAGAGGAGAAAGTCACTGTACTCACTTCGAATATTTCCCTATCCGATTGGAAGGATAAGGCAGAAGGCAGAATCTTTTCTCGTTTGATGGAAATGACCAAGGAAATCCATCTGGATTGTCCGGATTACAGACTCAGTCATTCGGTTCATATGGAGGCATAATGGAACACCATGCATTTATCTGTCTCGGCGTAAATCTCGGGGATCGAGAGGCTTCCCTCAAGGAAGCGATTCGCAGGATCGAAGCCCGCTCGGATATGAAGATTCTTCGTAAAGGGACTCCGTTAAATACCGCGGCTTTGGAAGTGACAGATCAACCGGATTTTCTAAACCAACTTATCGAAGTTGTAACTTCTCTTTCGCCTCACGATCTACTCGACGTCCTTCTCGGAATCGAAACCGATATGGGTAGAATACGAACGAAAGACAAAGGGCCTCGTACGATCGACATAGATATCTTATCTTATGATCGACTCAGACTGCATGAAAAAGGATTACATTTACCTCATCATAGTCTATACACTCGTCCTTTCATTAAGGAATTATTGGAAGAATTAGGCGAAGGATCCTTACGGGATTCTTTCGGAAATCCTGAGGAGGGAATAGTATGAGAGATGTGCATAAAATATTTCCGAAAGGAAAGAAACCTCTCGAGAAAAAAATTTCGGTTCTAACCTGCTATGATTATATTTTCGCCAGGATACTAGGCGAAGCGGGTGTGGATTGCCTATTGGTAGGGGATACTCTAGGAGTAGTCGTCCAGGGTAATCGAACCACTCTTCCTGTCACTCTGGATGAAATGATTTACCATGCTCAAATGGTTAGGAGAGGAGCTCCGAATTCCTTTATCGTCGTCGATTTACCGTTTTTGTCTTATCAAGTTTCCTTAGAGGAAGGGATTCGTTCAGCCGGCCGGATCATGAAGGAAACTGATTGCGACGCCGTAAAATTCGAAGGCGGTAGTCCTGAAATTTTAGATCTTATTTATAAATTGGAAACAATCGGTATTCCCGTAATGGGACATATAGGATTGACTCCGCAATCGGTGAATGCTTTCGGCGGGCATAAAATTCAAGGTAAGGCTGAGGAAGATAAAACCCGCCTGATAAATGAAGCAAAAGGGATTTCGGAGGCCGGAGCCTTTGCGATAGTATTGGAGCTAATACCTTCGGTTTTGGCATCAGCGATCAGTTCTTCCGTTCCTGTACCGACTATCGGCATCGGAGCCGGAGCTTCCACTGACGGCCAAGTGTTGGTTCTCTACGATTTTTTAGGATTAAACAAAGACTTTCATCCTAAATTTCTAAAAACGTACATGAACGGCTATGAAGATGTATCCGAGGCCGTTAGAAATTACGTAAAAGAAGTCTCTAACGGAATTTTTCCCGGCCCAGAACATTCTCATTGAGCCTTTTCCCGCGGATTTCTTGACGTTCCGAGTATAACGTAAAGCCTGGAATGAGAATGGCTCCCGATCAGGGGGCATGCCCGTAATCGGGCGGAGGCTACGTGGACATAGTCGAACTCGAGAAAGGATATCCGGAAACCGAAGCCAAGATCAAGGCTCTTGCCGGGGAATGCGGTAACCAGACGGAGATTATCCGCGGTGCTGTCGTATCGGACACCATCCATTTCATCGGAGATACTCGTAAAATTTCCGAAAAAGAGGGCTATGTGAAGGAACTCCCAGGAGTAACTCGTATTTGGAACGTATCGCTTCCTTATAAGAATATCGCTCGAACGGCGGCCGGTAAAAACGGAGAAGTCGTTCATCGCGAAAACCGCATTGTTGAAGTGAAGGGTCAGGATGGACTCGTTCGCAAATTCGGAACCGGAAAACATATCTTCCTCGTGGGTCCGGATTCTCCTCAGACATACGATCAAACGGTTACTATCGCAAAGCAAGCGGTGGAAATCGGAAAGAAATTCGGAATCTTAGATCGAATTATTTTCCGCGGCGGTGCATTTAAACCGAGAACTAGACCTACCGATTGGAGAGGAATGGGTTGGGACGGTATCAAGCTTCTAGATCGGGTAAAAGAAGAGACAGGGCTTCCCTATGTGACCGAGGTAATGGATCATACGATGGCGGAAGAAGTCTCCAAACATGCGGACATGATCCAAATAGGAACTCGGAACGCTCAGGATTTTGAGCTCCTTGAAGCAGTGGGTCGTACCGGTAAACCCGTAATTTTAAAGAGAGGGTTTGGAAACGAAGCAATCGAATGGTTTTCAGCCGCCGAATATATTGCTAATCAAGGAAATTTGAATATTATTCTTTGTGAAAGAGGAGTCAAAACTCTTTTTATTAAAGAAGGCTATTGCAGAAATACGCCGGATTTAAACGTGATTACCCATGCAAAAAATCAAACGATTTTACCCGTAATTTTCGACCCAAGTCATGTGGCGGGAGACGATAAAATTGTGGTTTCGAATCTTTTGGCTTCCTTACCGTTTAATCCGGACGGTTCGATAACAGAAACTCTTCATGTAGAGGAATTTCGAAAGGAACAAATGTGCGACGCGGCTCAGGCGCTTTTGATGAGCTTGTACGAAAAAACCGTCGAAGCGATTCTCACTTACGAGGAAAAAATCAGACCGATAACCGATCAGGTTGATTCCTATTTTTTGGAACGAAAGGGTAAAAAATAGAATTGCCCTCTTTTCTTCATTTTAATCCGATCGGTTAAGTACGGGTTTTGGTCGACCAATATGAGTCGGCTGACTCCAGGTCTAAATTTAAAAGGGATCGCTATGGAATATTATAATTTATTTAATTAGATGATTTGTCGGTTCGCGAGGTCGTCGTAGCGATTTACTACCGTGGTATCTGCGTTCCGACTATTCAGGAAATTTCGGAGCTAGTTCCATTTTCGTTTTTTCCCAGAGTTCCGGTAATTCCGCGCATAACTTCAAGCTTCCGGTCAAATCCCCTTCTTTTAATTTTGATTCTGCATCAGTTACGGAAGTTTGTAACCCGATCAGGCCAAAATTAGCGGCGACACCTTTTGTCTGATGTAATTCGGCCTTAAGTTCGTTAGGTTTTTGTTCGGCTACGCATGATTTTATATTCTCCAAACGAGTGTTCATATTCTTACGCAGTGAGCGAACCATCTCTTCCAGCCAAAGCTTGTCCTCTTCGTCGTCTCCCTGTTTTAAAGATTCCAAACGAGACCAATCTATTAACATACTAACTCCCTCGAAAAGAAAAAGTCTTTGCCGATGATTCTATTCCATAATCATTGTCGAACGCGGTTCGGAACGACACAGCCAATCCTTCACCCCCATTTATTTATAGCTTGAATAAAAAATCCAGGTCGTTTTTCGTATTCTCGAAGATTTAAGAGGCGAAACAGAATGAAAATTCACCCTACAGCCATCGTCGATTCGAAGGCGGAATTGCACGAATCCGTCGAAGTGGGAGCATATACGATCATCGAAAAAGACGTGGTCGTCGGCGAAGGAACAATTATCGAAACCGGAGCCCGCATTTTTTCCGGAACGAAATTCGGCAAATTTAATCACGTTTATCACGGAGCAGTTATCGGAGTCGTTCCCCAGGATTTAGGGTTTGATCCGAATACCCCGACTAAAACCCTGATAGGCGACAATAACACGTTTAAGGAATATTCCAACATCCATCGCGGGACCAAAACCGACTCTCCGACTATAATCGGAAATCGGAATTATATAATGGGGAATGCACACGTAGGCCATGACTGTATCGTGGGCGATGATAATATTCTGACCCATGGACTGGTGTTGGCCGGTCACGTTACGGTCGGAAACAAAGCGTTTATTTCAGGATTGGTTGCCGTTCATCAGTTTTGTTTTGTGGGAGACTACGCTATGGTCGCAGGTTGCGCAAAGGTGGTTCAAGATGTTCCGCCGTTTACGACAGCCGACGGTAATCCCTGCACTATTATCGGACTAAATACGGTCGGTTTAAAGCGGGGAGGATTTTCTCCCGAAATTAGAGCCTCGATTAAGCAGGCTTATAAAGTCATCTATCATTCAGGAATGAATTATCGTCAGGCTATAGAGGCATTAGAGAAGCAAGGAAATCATTCTCCGGAAGTTCAAAGCATTATCGCATTTTTTAAAAACAGTGATCGCGGAGTCATGGATCACCGGTGAGGGTCCTCGTTACCGGGGGAGCCGGTTATATAGGAAGTCACGTCGTCGCGCTTCTATTAGAGAAAAATTATGAAGTTCTGATCGTGGATAACATGGAAAAGGGGAACGAGAAGAATCTTTTTCCTAAAGCCGAGTTTTTACACGGGGACATCCACGACCGAAAAATTTTAGAGAAAGCATTCTCACAAAAAATAGAGGCGGTCTTTCACTTTGCTGCTTGGAAGGCCGCCGGTGAATCGATGACCGACCCTAATAAATATGCTTTGAATAATATTGCGGGTTCTATCCAGCTTCTGACTTTCATGGAGGAAGTCGGAACGAAAAATTTCGTTTTTTCTTCATCCGCAGCGGTTTATGGGGCTCCGCAGTACCTTCCTTTGGACGAATATCATCCTTTGCAACCGGAGAATTACTATGGCTACACAAAGTTGGCTATCGAAGAAAATTTGAGATGGTATGATCGACTTAAGGGGTTTAAATACGCAGCTCTTCGATATTTCAATGCGGCCGGTTACGATCCTCAAGGTAGAATATTAGGACTCGAAAAAACTCCGGCGAATTTATTGCCGATCATAATGGAGGCGGCCGTCGGAATGAGATCCAGTATGGAGGTATTCGGAACCGATTATGATACGCCGGACGGAAGTTGTGTTCGAGATTACATTCATGTAAGCGATCTGGCTTCGGCTCACGTTTTGAGTTTGGAATATCTTCTTCGCGAGGGTAAATCCTTGACGGTTAATTTAGGAACCGGACTTGGACATTCGGTATTAGAGATTCTTAAATTAGCCGAAGAAGTAATCGGCAAGCCGATACCGTATAAGATATCGGGTCGTCGTGCGGGTGATCCTGCTAAACTATGGGCAAAGGCTGAACTTGCCGAGGAGCTTCTGGGTTGGAAATGCGTTTATAGTGATCCTAAAGTGATACTCGAAACTAGTTGGAAAGTCTATAAGGACCTTGCTATAGCTCAGGAATAAAACCGCGACGCATGGTGTTTTCGGTTATGGAAACCGGTTCTAAAAATTGCTTTAAATAATCCGGGCCTCCTGCCTTGGCACCGACCCCGGAGAGCTTGAATCCGCCGAACGGTTGTCTATCTACTATCGCTCCGGTAATCGATCGATTAATGTAAAGATTTCCAACCTCAAAAGATTGCTTAGCTAATATTATGTTATTCGGATTTCGTGAGTAGACTCCGCCGGTCAGGGCGTAATCGACTCCGTTTGCATATGCGATAGCTTCCTTAAAATTGCGAACTTTAAACATAGTCACAATCGGTGCAAAGAATTCGGATTGCCCTAACTCGGAATTAAAATCGTCGCTTTCTAACAGCAACGGATCTACGAAATGTCCCTGCGATTTTAAACCGGGAGAGATTTCTAATTTTTGGTATAGATTTGAATCGAATTTTTTCGCTAATCTTTCGATCCTTTCTTTCGATTCTACGTCGATGACAGGGCCGATTTTTGTTGAAGGATCTTCCGGAGGACCGGCTTTCAGTGACAGCAACGCTTCGGAAAACCGTTTACGGAAAATATCGTAGCAAGAATCCAATACGATTAATCTGGAAAGAGCGCTGCATTTCTGTCCTTGGAAACCGAATGCGGATTGAAGGGAACCTGCGACAGCTTCGTCCAAATCCGCATCCTCATCCACGATGATCGCGTTTTTTCCGCCCATTTCCGCAACGACGCGTTTAATAAATTTCAAATTCAATCCGGAAGTTTCGCGTATCATTTGCAATCCGACCGCCCTCGAGCCGGTAAAATTAACGGTGTGAACTTTCGGATGATTGACTAGGTAAGATCCAATCTCTTCTCCTTTGCCGGGCAAAAATTGAAGAGCTTCAACTGGAACTCCGGCTTCGATTAGGATTTTAAATAAAGTCCAAGCGATCGCAGAGGATTGTTCCGCCGGTTTCATAATAACGGTATTTCCGGTGACTAAAGGCGCGACAGTCATTCCGCAAAGAATCGCCAGCGGAAAATTCCAGGGAGCAATCACAGCAGTGACTCCTCTCGGGCGATATAAAAATGCGTTGTCTTCCCCCTCAAGATTTCTTAATCGAGGAGAGGAGAGTTTATCCGATTCTTGAGCATAAAATTCGCAGAAATCGATCGCTTCCGCAATCTCTGCATCGGTATCTTTGACGCCTTTGCCTACTTCCAGCAATATTAACGCGGTGAGTTCGTCTTTAGATTTACGTAATATTCCAGCGGCATTGCGGAGGATTGCGCTTCTTTCGAACGGGTCTCTCTCTTTCCAGGTTTCCGAAAAATCGGAGCATATGGAAACCGCTTGTTCGGCCAAATTTTTATCGGCGTATCCGATCGTTGCTACTTTCTCATTCAAATTCGCGGGATTTAAGGCCGCGTGCGTTTCCGATACTGAAATATTCTTTCCGTTAATAATCGGAAATACTCGAAGGGGAAATCCTTTCCGTATTTCATACAACCCTTTGTTTAGCTTTTCTCTTTCTTCTTGGAGGGAAAAGTCTCGAATTGGCTCGTTCTTCAAAGCTTGCGATTCGTTTCCAAAGTTCATGCGTTTGCCTTCTTATGAATGTCTAAAAGCTTGATTCTGTCGGTTTTTTTGGAGTAAATGTTCTTCAAAAAACCTTCATTAGTCGAATTTTCCAATAATCTACGAACTAAATATGCCATACCTGGAATGACTTCCCCAATCGGAGAATATTCCCGAACACCGACGCCTAATTTTCTGAGCGCCTTTTTGTAAGGATCTCCCATTCCGTAAAGCATCTGAATTTCATAATCTTCCTTCGGAATTTGTAGTTCGTCCGATAAGGTAAGAGCATAGGCGATACTTCGAATATTATGAGTTGCGAATGCAGGAAAAATATGCGGGTGAGATTTTAAAAGTAATTCCGTACATTGCTCGTAGTTGATATCCGTTTCGATTTTGGTAAGAAATACCGGAGGTTCCCATCCTTTTTGTCTGGATTGAACGATTTCGTATTCCCAATACGCGCCTTTTACTAATCTCACAGTCAGCGGATATTTTCGATTTTTAGAAATTTCTATTACCCTATTTAGATCCCGTAAAGAGCTTCGGAGATAGGCTTGTATGACTAGACCGAAATGTCGATAATCCTGAAATAACGGTTCGGAAAACAGCTCTAGTGCGGCGGTCAGTATAATTTCTTTCGTTTCATATTGTTCTAAGTCTAGATTTACGAAAATATTTTTAGACATTGCCAATTCGAAAACGGGCCGTAATCTATCCTTCAATACTGCAACCGAATTCTCGAATGCCAAGGGGTCGAGTTGCGAGTATAAAGCCGAGCATTTTACGGATACGTTCCCGTCGGCTTTTCTGTTCGGTAAAAATGAGCTTAATATTCGAAGTTTTCCATCGTCGGAAATATCCCTTATCAGAGTAAGATATTTTTGCGAATACTCGGACGCTTCGTTTTCTGAAAGAACGGCTTCTCCTAAAATATCGATCGTATTAGATATTCCGATTTTATAACGTTCATATATTGTCTTTTTGGCCTTGCCGTAATTCTTTCCAACTATAAAGAATCGTGCAAAGAAAAGGATCATTTTTCCGGTAATTCGGGAGAGTATGAAAGAGGAGAAAGGGTTCGATAAGAGCGCCATTAATCCGAATTTAAATATCCTCGGAAGTTCTGTCGGGCTTTCGATGAAGTATAAGCGAATATGATCGGAGATTTGCTTCCAGGTTTTTAAAGTAGGAAAAACGTCCGCAAAACGGAATGCTTGGACTTTCAAATTGGGTCGGTCATCCAAGATTGAAAGCGATTTGGAAAAAATGGAATAGGAACTAAAGATCGATGTCTCGAACTTATCGCTGGTTGAAAAGAGAGTAATTCCTTTCCGGATCACCTTTTCGTTTAACGAAGCGATTTCTTCGGACATGATATCGGTTTTCACATTCATGCTGCCAACAATTCTTAGACCGCCTCTATGCTTTAGAACGTTTCGGGTTTCTTTAAGCGATAAACGGAGAAGGAGGTCTTTCCCGAAAATCGAACCTTTCTAAAAACAGGCAAAGAAGAATATTTTCTTTTCGTTTTTTTTCTTCGGAATGAAGGAAAACTAGATAAAAATTAAAATGTTCGAAACAGACTTTTTACGCGCATGTGATTTAAGCGTGCTGAGTTTCGTTTTTCGGTAGTCATTTAGCGAATTGACTGACAATTAGGATTTATGCCGTGGACGTATTCGAGAGGCAATTCTCCTAGTACGTCGGAACCCAGGAATTTTCCGGAAAGATTTAAGGCGCCTTTTTTATAAGCCTCTTCCCAATCTTTTTGAAATCGGTTCGCTAATTTTGCATAAGACCAATGCCATTTTTCTTCGTTATATCCCTTATTCCCCCGTTCCGACTTCGGTGTATAAGGCTGACAGAAACCGTATTTTGCGGCATTTTTTGTCAGCCACCGGTATAGCTTTTCTCCGCGCCCTCCTTTCTCAAAATAAGAATTTTCTAAAGCGTTTAAATCTATATCGGTTCCCCAATGATGACGGGACGTTCCCGGTGCGCTCGAAAATTCCAAGATTAAGGAAACAATTTGAGTAGGCGATTTACCCTGGACGGTCTCTCTCATTTTTCGTTTTCCGACGAACTTATCTTCCCATATTCCCTTTTGATCATTGAAGGAACGTTGCGCCGATACGATAAATGGAATTTGCCTTTCTTCTGGATGATCCTTCTTGTAAGCCTCGACTAATCTCAGATAGGCGCTCAATGTTTCCTTCCGTAAAAGGAAGGCTCGGGAATCACCAGGGTTTTTATAAGATGCCAGAATTGTTTCGGAGGGGAATTGTCCGATTAAATAGGAGATCTGTGGTTGTCCCAAATACGGATCCGGATCGCTCTCTGCGAATCTATGTTGAGCAAATAAATAGATAGCCGATAATACTGTGAAGGAAACGCAAAACTTGAAGACCCGTAGGCTCATATTTTCCATTTTATCTCGGACAAAGGGAGAGAAAAGGGATTTTTGTAAACGATGAAGAACTGCTTGCTCGAGCGCTAGGCGAAAAAATCAACGAATCCGATTCGGTTTAGGAAGAAATTAGATTGAAGTTCGTTTAAAAACCGAAATTTCTTGTAAAAACTATTTTGGAGATTCCGGATGAAACGACTCGCCACTCTTTTTCTACCGCTTGCGCTATTTACGAATTGCTATGTGATAGACAAGATCGGACTTACTATCCCTGAGAAAGTAAAAGGCGACGAGGCTAAGAATAGAATCGTAACGAGCGCCGTTATCGGTGCATCCGTAAATCCGAACTCTTCTTCGATTATTGCTTTGGTTTCCTATCAACTTGCCAACGTGGACGAAAGTAAATATTATAATAAAACGGACGTCGATGATTGTGCAAATCGGGCTCTTCTGATTAACCTAAGTTCGCTCAAGATCGGCGGATTCGACTGTAATTTGGTAGCTGATAAGATAATTATTCCCTACGTTTACTGAGCTTTCTTAAAAGACTAGACGCTGCTGAAAACTTTCGAACGGAAACTTCGGAGGCTTTTAATTCGAAAATAGGAGAGCTCCTTCCGTAAACCGATTCGAGATCTCATATTTTTCGAGATCCCCGATGCTTCCGAATTTTTTGGCATCTTCTCTACTAACTTCTATCCATTCTCTATCTTCTCTCAGATCGGCGATTCTAAAGTCGGGCAGCCCGCTTTGACGGACCCCCAGGAGTTCTCCGGGACCCCTTAATTTAAGATCCGCTTCGGATAAGACGAAGCCGTCGTCCGAATCCAATAAAGCTTGAATTCGATATTTGGCTTCCTCGGTCGTTTGCGATTCCGTTAAGAGAATGCAAAAACTCTCGTGACTTCCACGACCGACTCGTCCGCGAAGCTGATGAAGCTGAGAAATCCCAAACCGATCCGCGTGCTCGATAACCATGACGGAGGCATTGGGTACGTCGACCCCGACTTCGATGACAGTGGTGCTGACTAAAATCTGTATGGAATTTTGCTGAAACGATTTCATCACTCTATCTTTCTCCGCAGCATCCAATTTACCGTGAAGTAGACCCACGGAAAACTCCGGAAATATTTCTTTCCTTAAAGTTTCATATCCCTCGATACAGGACTTAAGATCCGATTTTTCGGACTCTTCCACCAACGGATAAACGATATAAGACTGGCGACCCTGAGCGACGTATTTGCGAATGGAGTTGTATACTCCGCCTCTTCTGTCATTCGTAAACCAATGAGTTTTAATCGGCTTTCTGCCGGCAGGTCTATTTCGAAGAGTGACTAGTTCCAGATCGCCGTATAAGGTTAAGCAAAGAGTCCTAGGAATCGGAGTAGCCGTCATCGCGAGAATATCCGGATTTTTTCCCTTGGCTCGAAGCTTTTCCCTTTGTTCCACCCCGAACTTATGTTGTTCATCGATAATGACTAAACCTAGATCCTTGAATTCCACGTCGTCTTGAAATACGCTATGAGTCCCGATTATAAACGACGATTCACCCTTTTTGATTCGGTATAATTTTTCCGCGCGAGTCTTTTTGGGTTCTTTACCGACCAAAAGCTCGATTCCTAAAAAAGGCATATTCCCTAAAAAGTTCAGCACAGTTTGATAGTGTTGCCGCGCCAGAATCTCCGTCGGCGCGACCATGCATACTTGGATATTATTATCCGTATAACGAAGAGCCGTTAACAATGCGACAAGAGTCTTTCCGGAACCTACGTCTCCTTGCAGTAGGAAGGCCGCAGGTCTATCGTCCTTGGTGCCTTCCTCGATCTTAATCAGACTTTCTTTTTGATCCTGCGTAAGTCGGAAAGGCAGATTAGAAACGAGATTCTTAGCCGTCGGTGATACGGGCAAAGGCCAAAATACGCGGGGAATTTTTGCCCGTTGGGATTTTTTATACTCTATTAACAAATTAAAATAATATAATTCTTCGTATTTAAATCTTGTCCTGGCTTTCAGTAAATTCCCATCTTCCGTCGGGAAATGTATTTCTTTAAACGCTATCGCTCGCTGTAAAAGATTTCTTTTAGTAACGACTTCCTTTGGGAGAATTTCCGGTATTTTCCCTTCCAGAATCTCCAATGCATGAAATACCAGCCGTCTCAATCCTCTGGAATCCAGATGCTCTTCGCGAAGCGCTTCTGTCGTCGAATAAAGAGGTATGATTCTCCCGGTATGAATCGATTCCGGAAGGTCCTCCCCGCTTAGTTCGGCGTTGCCTCCGTAAGAAAGAACTTCGTAATCCGGGTGAATTAATTGAAAACCGCGAAAGTATTCCAGTTTGCCGGTTGCTGCGATCAGCAGACCCGACTGCAATATTCTTCGAAAATATTGAATTCCTTTAAAGAATACGAGACTGACCGACTCGTTATTTTTAGTCTTAGCGGAAACTACAAGTCTGGATTTTCTTCCGTGAGCAAGATAAGAATCTATTATCTCTAAAATAAGAGTTACCGATTCCCCCTGTTTCAAGAGAATATTTTCGGTAAGATTTCGATCCAAGTATTTGCGAGGAAACCAAAGCAGAAGATCTTGGAGCGTTTTTATTCCTACTGTTTCTAGGACCTCCTGCTTCTTAGGTCCTACACCCTTTAAAATTGCAACCGGACTGGATAATCCGACAGTGACAGTTTTTTTTTCAGAGGCCGAGTTCTTCATCCTGGATAGGTCGTGGTGGAGGAGAGTCTTTTCCGATTTCCTCTTTTACGGGACTCGAATCATCCAATCCGAGGTAACAATAACGGCAACCATAAATCCGAGCTTGTCGTTTGATGCCGGGGCTTGCCGGTTCGAAAAGTACTGCATAAAGGTATTCGTGCTTTTCCAATAATCTCCCGCATACGGGACAAATCCTAGGCCTTGGAAGATTCGGGTCCCAATTTCCGCCATAGACTTTTTTGGGATCCCCGTATTCCCCATTTCGATCTTTTTTTCGGAGTGCATCTTTCTTATCCATACGCTTGGTATCGACCGAATATAGCGCATGAAAAAACAAGGCCGCCGCGCCCAGAGCCGCAACCAACGTAAGAAAGGTAATCATTGCTTTAGATAATCCTTAATTTTGACGGCCATCGAACCGGGTAATTTTATTCCCATTTCCTCCAATCTTCCGGCATATTTGTGAAACGAATACGTGTGTTGAGAAGAGGTTATTATCCCATCAAAGCATTCTTCCACTGATTTCGAAATGCTCGCCCAAAGGGGAAGACGTTCTGAAATCATGTTTTCGTATCTATGCAAAAGTTTTCGGTTTACTCCTCTGCAAATCGATCGATAAAAACAGAATCGGATGATCAATGCGGAGGATTCGTTTCCATCCGCGATATCCTTTTCTAATTGATTGAGGTTTATGCAATCTACGATTTCCAATTTGTAAGCATTGGAATTATGTTCGAACGTGACCAAATTCAAAAACATATGCTTAAATAAGGAGATCTTATAGCAATTTTCCAAGCCACACTCGCCCATTTTGGTGTCTTCGCAACGGGTATACATCACGATATCCGTGTCAGAATCGACGGTCGCCTGCCCGAAGTTAAGCGATCCAAGAATATCAAACGCAACTTCGTCTCCTCCGTAATTAATCAGTTTGGAGAATTTCTTGAAATCTTCGATTCGTTCCCTGGATATTATAGTTTCATGCGACCTAAAGAATTTTTTTAAGCCGATGAACTTTCTTATCGTTTCGCTATCTTTAAAACCGGGAAGTGTCATTTTGCTAACGGATAAAATCTTCTGCCGATACTTCCGATTCAGGATTTGCCCGGATAAGCGAGAGCTTATCACTGGTACAATCGATATCGAGAAGCCAGCGGATAGAGTGATCCGATAGTCTATTTAATTTTACATTTTTTACAAGATCGTTTTCTAATTCCAGCTCGGTAAAGAATCCGCCAGGCTGAAAACCGAAAACGGAATCCACGGGACCAAAATTGGAGGGATTTAAAAAAATCGTTTTTCCTTTTTTTATGATCCCTTGATCTTCATGAACGTGGCCGGAAACAACCAAAGAGGGGCTATTATCGTCCAAATACCTACGAATTCCTTGCGATCCTATATGCCCAAAACTCGGAATTTTATCCAAATACCCGAAAGCCGGGTTATGTATCACAACAACGTCCGGTTTTTCTTCATTGAAGAAATCCTCCGGTTCGCTGTAACTTTTTCCGTTTCTATTATACTCGTGAAATTTAACGGCTAATTTTTCCGGAATTCCGGAAGTGATGATAGGAGCGCCGCCGTACCCCGCGAATTTTAGTCCGCTCATTTCGAACGTTTTTCTATGCAGATCTCTTTCGTACAGGGCGGTATATTGAAGATCGATATCGTAGTTGCCCGGTAATAGATGAACAGGGGCTTTCGCATATTTTTGTATGATAATTTCGATGAGCTCGTACTTTTCCTTCATCGTTTTTGAAGCTTGGTTAAAGAGTCTTCGGTATTCGTGCGACTTTTCTATGACTGCGGCGGGGTATTTTTCCGGAAAGCGAACTGCTCGTGTCGCATAATCGTAAGGATTAATTTCTTCTTTTTGATCCTCCGTGATCAAATACATCTCTTCTTGGAGGGTTACGAATTCTATAATGCGCTCCGGATTGAAGAAGGCCTTGTATATGATGTCTCCGGAAAAAAGGTACAAATCACACTCGGTTCCGAGTAAGACTTCTTTTAGGCCTCGGAGGCCGTCATGAATGTCCGTGAGGTAAATTATCTTCATTAAGATCCTTTCCTAGTGCACGGTAAACCGACTGAACGCCGTTCAAGCGGTAATCAAACTAATTCTCCAAAGGCACCAAAGAATGTCCAATCAGAAACCTTATTTTGCGACTCAAACTTTTTAAGAATTCCAAGAAGAGTTATTTGAAATCTAGAAAAAATCTCGTCTAAAGATCTTTAGTCTCTCCAGAGCATCAAAAGGCTGTCTTCGTTTTCGGATATCGGTTCTATTCGTAAATAATCCGGCCCGAAAAAGTCTAAAAGCGGTTTTAGGATCGTGTTGGATCTTACGAACAGGAAAACGTTTCCCTTTTCCGGTATTACTTTTTGGATTGAAACCTTACCTGCAACTTCCGGAATTTCCGCTAGAAAATAATTTAAATCTATCCGAACCTCGTTGCCTACTTCGGTAAGGGATAATATTTCGGGAACTTCCTCTACGATCTGCTCCAAAATTAATCTTCGATGAAACTTAAAGACCTTGGAAAAAAATCGGATCGGATCAAAAGATCGGGGATTATGATCGTATAAGCGAAAAGATTCGATTCGGAAAATCACTCTATTCCCTTCAACACGCACCGGACGAAGCGAGAGTTTGAATTTAACGTAATCCGTTCTAAGAAGTCTGGACCAGGTTAGTCCTTTGATGCAATAATGTCCTGAAAGTAATAGAATTCCGCTACCGGCATCCAAAACTAAAGACTCTAGATCTTCAGTACCTTCGACGACTTTTTTCCGGAGGACTTTATTCAAGGAATGTAAAAGAATCGCGATGCGATAATTACTCTTAGTAGAGCTTTCAATGCGGGAAGAATTCCCTGATAATAGATCCAAAAGATTGAATCCCGGAAGTTTCCGCAAGTCCAGCATGGGAAGGACAACGGTAGCGTTTCTATTTATGACGGTAAACTCATTTCCAGGTTTTCTAGAATTTCAGTAAGAAAGAACGGGTAAGAGTTCCGGATTTTTTTCTTGCCGCCGATCGGTTTGCCGAACAGGATCATCGTTTCCTTAGAATCGAACAATATTTAGAAGGGGTTTTGGGATGCAGATCGGAGTTATCGGGTCGGGAAGTTTTGGAACCTCCCTCGGAGCCTTATTGGCGGATAAAGGTTACGAAGTGACCCTTTGGGCGAGAAGTAAGGATTTAGTAAGAGAAATCAACGAGCATCACCAAAATGAAAAATACCTTCCGGGGATTCG
The DNA here is from genome assembly GCF_000243715.2 of Leptospira broomii serovar Hurstbridge str. 5399. Classification (NCBI taxonomy): domain Bacteria; kingdom Pseudomonadati; phylum Spirochaetota; class Leptospiria; order Leptospirales; family Leptospiraceae; genus Leptospira; species Leptospira broomii. The sequence continues at coordinate 1,106,756 of NZ_AHMO02000008.1, read as the reverse complement.
CCTTCCGGATAATCTAAATGCCAGTCCGAATCTGGAAGATGCGGTAAAAAATAAGGATATGATCGTGTCTGCTCCTCCTTCTCACGTAATTACCGATATTTTACGAGAAATCAAGGCATACTTACCCGAAAAAGCCCCGATCGTATCTGCGAGTAAGGGAATTGAGAACGGGAGTTTGAGATTGGTTTCGGAGATTTTCGAGGCTGAATTGCCGGGTAAATTTCATAGTCATCTATCGTATCTTTCCGGACCTAGCTTTGCAAAAGAGATCGTAAGAAGAGTTCCCACGATCGTAAGTATCGCTTCAAAAAACGAAGCTACCGCGAGAAAGGTTCAGGAAATTTTCAGTTTTACCTATTTTAGAACCTATTGGACTCCGGATGTAATCGGAGTCGAAGTCGGGGGTTCATTAAAGAATGTGATTGCGATCGCGGCGGGAGTCAGTGACGGGCTTGGGTTCGGGCAAAATACCAGGGCAGCCTTAATTACGAGAGGGCTGACTGAAATTTCGAGATTAGGGGTCAAGCTTGGAGCGGATCCGTTAACCTTTTTGGGTCCATCCGGCATGGGCGATCTAATTTTGACATGTTGCGGGGACGCATCTCGGAACCGGACGGTCGGTTTTCGGTTAGGAAAAGGAGAAAGTCTAGAATCCATTCTGGGTGGAATGACCGAAGTGGCGGAAGGCGTTAAAACTTCCAAAAGCGGATACGAGTTATCAAAGAAGCTAGGGATTGAAATGGCGATTACGACCGAAGTATATAAAATGCTTTACGAGCATAAGAATCCGAAGGATGTTGTTAGGGACCTCATGAGCCGAGATCTCAAGAGAGAAGGACTCTGAAAGCCGAACGGCCCAAGAAACGAACTTCTTTGTACCGGCACACTTTCCATAATTCCTTAAGTAATTTTACGTTTTTCTTCGAACGAAGTCTCGTCATCTATTCATTACTTTTCTGTACAGCATGTTCATCCTTATCCGCACAAACAAAAAACGATTCCGGCTGGGTAGGATCTCCGGGAAATTTTTCGCTTAATATCGAGGGAAAGTCGGTATTCAACAAGGATTCCGATGTTTCGAAGTTCCCGGAGGGCTTGAATTTACCTCAAAAATCGGAATACGTACTTCTAGTGGGGGAGTATCTATTAGTAAATAAGGATTCCGTTAAGTTCTCCACTTTGATGAATTTAATTCGTCAGGAAAAAGATCTGGGCCTTGCGGAAGTTCTCCTGTCTTATTTTCAAGATATCTATTTTTCTCGTAAAGGAACCGGGGAAAAAATCCTAAAATTTTGGAATCCGCCTAATAATAACGCCTATTCAAGGCAACTAACGGATTCCGTACGGAACGTTCTTCTGCATAAGAAATCTCCGGAAAAAATAAAATGTTCCGTCAAGAATGAATACTATTCGCTATGTAGAACGCTAAGACTCGGAGCATATTTCTCCGATTTCAAGCAGGGGGAAAGCGACTACGGAAGAGAATATACGAACCTACATCGGGTAATCGCTCCCTTTACGGAAGAATCGGAACTGAGACATATTCCGTTTCTTGGTCATTATCTACCGGGGGTTTCCGATTATTTAGCGGAGCTAGGTTTGTCCAAAGACGCGGTTCATTTTAGCAAAATCGGAATCGTAACCGAAAATTTGGGCGGTCGAATGGTTTCACATTCTTATGAAAAACTCGCCTATTATTACCTAATCGACGGTGATTTTGCCTCCGCTGAGAAAGTTTTGAAATACATTTTGGACCGACAAGGTGAATTGGCTCCAGCGTATAAAAATTCAATTTATTTAAAGTTGGGCGCTCTTTCCTACTTATCCGGCGATAATGCAAAAGCTCTCGATTATTACCTGAACCTAGACTTCTTGGACTGGTCTACTCGGATTTCGCATCCGTTTCTGGGCGAGCCGATTTCGATTAATAGCGCCCGTGATTTGGTTTCGGTGGCAGTATGGAAATCCAAAAATTCCTTTAAAGCGGTGGACGCTCTCAATTCCGTAAGCACTCCCAAGAATTTAACCGAGGACGATCTATTTACCCGCCTTCGGATCATTCAAATACTGTTTGAAGACGAGCCGGATGTGGCCTCGAAAATGGCGATGGATCTAAGCTTTCTCGCACAGAGCAAAGGCTGGAGAAGAGTGGAATATTCGGCCACTCTCTTACACGGATTTCTTCAATTAAAAACCAATAATCTACGAAAAGCGATCATTGAATTTACGAAGGCCTACGGCATTCTGAAAGATACGGACCCGTCTTATCGCGAGGAATGGATTCGCTTAAACGGTCTTTTTCTATCTCACCGTGAATCCGCAAATACACGCGGGGTCAAAGGATTTTTAGATCAGGCGATGAAAATCGCGGCGGCGGGGTATGCCGACGATAAGATTTATGAAATTAAGAATTATCTTCCGCTTGCCTATGGAACGAAAAACCTGGAAACGACGGCGATAGATTTTTATACGAGACATGGATATTTTAATGATTTATTGTCGCTAATGATCCATTCCGAAACCAATTCCGATCTGGCGGAAGAAGGATCTCCTTCCGAACTTTCTTTAATACGAACACATAATAGAATTTTAAAGTACAAAGGGTTTTATCCGCCTGGACGAGAGCCGTGGAAATCCAGTTGGTCCGAAATTCGTTCCAAGGAAACGGTACGAGCTCGGGAGGATTTCGATCCGTTTAAGAACGCGAATTTAAAAAAAGTCGCCCATCCGGTTTTGGCTTTATTTCAAAAAGAGAAGAAATTGTACCTCTTTTCTAAAGACACCGACCATTCGTCCGAAATCGAAGTGAAAGAGTTGAATACGGACAACGTTTCAAGTTATTCGGCTCAGTCTGCACTCCGAACGGCAATCGAGACATTTTCGAAAAAAGACAAAGTACAAGTGTATCTGAATCTTGTCGGAGTGGAGGCCGTGGAGTACTTAAAGCGGGAATATCCTAACATCGACATTCAATTATTTCGCAGATTCGATAAACGGGACGAGGGTGATGTTGCGAAAAAAATACTCGGCCCTTCCTGCGGGGAGCCGTTTCCGAAAGCCTCCGTGGAGGGCGACGGTCATCTTCAATGGCATTCCTTTACACCTCAATATTTCGACGGGGTCCGATTGCTTCCCGGAAAATCAGCGATGCTAGTTTGGAATTTGGGGACCTATGGAAAGTCGCCAGGCGGTTTAAAGGATTACGAATGGTCTTGCGGCAAGAGCTCTGTTTCCTTTCGAAAGTTAAAGAGAAGAATCGATTTTCGAAATTTACCGGATCGGATTTTATTTACTAAGGACTCGTTAAGCGGTAGCGGCTGGATCGATAAATCCGAGGATTTCCTAGATTGGACTCGGTTTTGGCTTTCTGCAGGAACTCATAGAATGTATTATATTCCGAATTGGGATCCGAGTTCGGAATCCGACATAAGTTTGGCGGAAAAATTCGCGCACGAAACGGGAGATTCTGTCCTAGGCCCAAAAGTTTTGAAACTCGTTCGACATTTGGAATAAAGGAGATTTGTGTCGTTTTGCATTCTATTCGACGAATTTTTCATTTTTTTCATCCCAAAACACTCGACACGGGATGGTTTTTAAGGGACAGTATCCTCAAGAAAGATGGACCCCGATAGTAGTAGCCGGAAAATTCCGGACCGACAAGGTCGTTACGAGACCAAAATTATTCCTTACCGCCTTACAAACTTAATTCAAAAATTTTTCGGAAATTCGAACCGTTGATGGACGCGATCGGCTTTTTCGTAATTCTCATTCTTATTTTTGCAAACGGCTTTTTTGTGTCCGCTGAATTCGCGCTAGTATCGATTCGGCCTTCCCGTTTGGAAGAGATGATTCGAGACAATCGTCCGCTCGCACTGCTTACAAAAAAAGCGGCATCGATGTTAAACGACATGCTTTCCGTATGCCAAGTCGGCATTACGATCGCAAGCCTTCTATTGGGCTGGGTTGGGGAAGGGTATTTGTCCGGATGGATCGAACTGATTTTTCGATTCATAGGATATCCGGCTTCGGAATTGACTGTTCATGGTCTCGCAGTTGCGCTCTCGTTCGCGTTAATTACGTTTTTGCATATTCTTTTGGGTGAACTGCTCCCGAAAACGATTGCAATCCAGAAAACGGAACAGATCGCATTGCTAACAAGCGTTCCTATTTTCTTTTTCTATTACCTTTTTTATCCGATTACGTTTTTCTTAAATGGAATGACGTCTCTGATTTTAAAATCGATCGGATTTAAGGAAGATGCTCATCGAATCATTCATTCTCCCGAAGAATTGATGATTTTAATTCAGGAGCAAAATCGTCAAGGGACGATCGATAAGGAAGAATTCCAGATCATCCAAAATACTTTCCAGTTTTCGGAACATCTATCTAAGGACGTTATGACTCACAGATTGAGTATTGTGGGTGTTCCCGCAGATATGTCCATGGAAGCAGTCTTATCGGTCATTGCGGAACATCACTTCTCTAGATACCCTGTTTACGAAGGAACGACGGACAAGATCATCGGAATCATTCATGTCCAAGCATTTCTCGCATGGCTTTCTTCCCCTAAAAGAAATAAGAAAGCGAAAGTTACGAATATCATGCAACCCCCCATATTCGTGCCCGAGAATATGTCGATCGAGAAGGTACTGCAGAAATTAAGAAGCGCGAATCAACATATGGCAATCGTTATCGACGAGTACGGCGGAGTGTCGGGATTGCTAACTCTCGAAGATATCATAGAGGAAGTTTTCGGCCAGATTAGGGACGAAACCGACGATCATGAAACGGATCCGGTGCCTAGCGATATTCCCGATGCGTTTGATATCGACGGCGAGACCGAATTGGACGAGCTGAAAGAGATCCTAACCGGTATTGAAGAAGAAACGCTGAACGACATAAGAACCATCGCGGGTTTTATCTTGGATAAATTGGAAGATATGCCTAAGGAAGGGACGGAAGTTCTGATTCCCGAAGGGAAATTGAGAGTGGAGAAGATGGACGGGAATAAGATTATGACCGTTCGCTTCACTCGACAATCGCAACCTTCCTCTTTCGCGATTTAGGTTGTAACTCGCCGGTAAATAGGAAATTCTATTAACATGAACAAGAAGGATATCTTGATTGCAGTTTCGGGAAGTATCGCTGCATTCAGAACTTGCGAATTAGTTCGAAATCTAACCAAAGAAGGGTATCCTGTTTCGGTCATTATGACCGAGCACGCGACCAAATTCATCGGTCCTATTACCTTTGAGGCACTAACGGGAAAGAAAGTTAGAGTCGACGAATATGAGCAAGGAATGGCCCATATAGACGCACGTAATTCCGCCGCGGTATTTGCGGTAGTACCTGCGACTGCGAACATTATCGCAAAAATGGCAAACGGAATCGCCGATGATCTTGTAACCTCCACGTATCTTGCGGCGAATTGTCCGGTGTTGATCGCTCCAGCTATGAATCCGAATATGTTTCTGCATCCGAGTACCCAAAGAAATTTGAAATTACTACAGGCAGACGGCGTAAAAATCCTGGACCCTCAAGAAGGTGTAGTCGTTTGCGGTGACGAAGGATATGGAAAGTTGGCCGACATAGCCCTGATTCAGGCAAAAATTCTAGAAGCTTATCTTAAATTCGTATAATCGATTCTAAAGATTTATATAAAATGAATATTCAGAAAATTGTAATCAGTTCCGGGCCGACTCGGGAATGGATCGATCCAGTCCGATTTATCTCCAACGCTTCGTCGGGTAAGATGGGTTTTTGCATTGCGGAATCGGCGTTGGATTGGTCGGATAATATCGTTTATATTCGAGGCTTGACTCAACCGGAATATTCAAATCCTAAAGGGGCACGCGTAATATCCGTCGAAACCACTTCCGAGATGCAACAAGCGATACTTACCGAAATGGCCTCTAATACCGTTTTAATTATGGCCGCAGCGCCTGCGGATTTTCGTCCGCTCTTGAGTAGCGAGGCTAAAATCAAGAAAGAAGACGGGACTGAAATTATCTCATTGGAACTAACTAAGAACCCGGATATTTTGGTTTCGGTCAGCGCCAAAGTGACTGCGGAGAAGTATGCGAATACTCGCTTAGTCGGCTTCTCCGCTGAGACCCATAAGCTTGAAGAACATGCAATCGGAAAATTGCAGCGTAAAAACTTGGACTATATCGTCGGAAATTACGTAAGCAAAGAGGATACGGGTTTTGGCGATCGTGATACGAGCGTTACTGTTTTCGGAAAAGATGGATCGAAAAAAGAAATCGGTCCCGCTTCAAAGCAAGACATAGCTAAACAACTTATAGATTATCTAAGAAGTCGTTAAACTAGCCCGGCAAGCTTTTCTTGATCAAGCGCTAGGTTGATGACGGAATCAAAATAAGTATCCCAGTCGGATCTCCCGGAAGCATAATCCTGATATACCGATTGCAATAGTAGGTAGAACATATGCCGTCTCCTAAAAGAAAGTTCGGACCCTTGCCTACGAAGCATGAGCGGTTTTTTTCCTTCCCGACTTTTTTCTTGCCTGTATATTATCTAAGGGAAACCTGAAAAAAGTGCCCATTCTGGCTTTAGCTCAAATTCGGGAGTTAAAAGAGTCCTTCTCCCAAAAGCGAATTCCATTTAGGGAAAGCGTAGACCTCTCCGTACATTGCTCGTTTAAGATCGGTGGAGTATGTCCTGTCGTCGTCGAACCCGAATCTGCCGAGCAGATTCAAGAAATACTCCGGATTTTTTCCCGTTTGGAAATGCCATGGAAAATTTTAGGAGGAGGAACGAACGTACTGATTTCCGATCATCCTAACGATTTAACCGTATTACGATTAAACGGGGTATTTAAGGAATATGACGATCTGGGCGACGGCTTATTTCGAGTCGGCGCTGCGACAAACACGACCCCGATCTTCCGACAAATTTCGCAGAAAGGATATACGGGCGCCGAATTTTTGAGCACGATTCCCGGTTGGACGGGTGGAGCAGTGATTCAGAATGCGGGGTGTTACGGAGGGGAATTCTTCGACTTAATTCGAGAGGTAGAATTCATACGTAACGATGAAATTATTAAACGAACCCCGAAGGAAATTCTTCACGGATACAGATTCACGGAATTTCTGGAAAAGAAAGATTCGGTCATCTTATCCGCACTAATTCAACTGAAACGGGGAGATCTAGAAGAGATCGAAGCTTCTTTGAAGGAAAAGCGAGATAGACGAAATTCTTCCCAGCCCCAGAATAAAAAGAGCGCGGGTTCAATGTTCAAAAATCCAAAAAAGTTCGAAAACGGAGTGGAAATAAAGGCCTGGCAATATATAGATCGAGTAGGATTGAGAGGTAAACTTGTAGGTGGGGCGCAAATTTCTCCGGAGCACTGCAATTTTATCGTAAATGTCGGAAGCGCCAAGGCAAGCGACGTTGATACTCTTGTGAAAACGGTTCAGGAAAAAGTGGAACGAGAATGCGGAGTACTTTTGAATAGGGAAGTCGAATATTTTGGATCAGTACCATAAACCAAGGATGGAAAGATAAATGGCGGTTAGAGATCCGGAGGATAAAAAAGAAAGAATTCTCAGTTCTGCTCTGCGCCTCTTTACGGAGAGAGGTTTTGCGGCAACACCGATGCCCGAGCTCGCTAAGGAAGCGGGAATTGGAGCGGGAACAATATATCGTTATTATAAAAGCAAAGAAGAACTCGTAAACGAGTTGTATCGTTTTTGGAAATTAAAATTTCATGATGCGTTGCAGAAGGGTTTTCCCAAGAATGCATCGGCAAAAGAACGTTTTTTTCATTTATGGAAGGCATTGGGAAATTTTTATCAGGAGTATCCGGAATCGTTCGAATTTTTAGAATTGCATTCGCATTCTCCCTATTTGGATGAAGAAAGCAGAAAAGTTACTTCGGAAACGATGCAGCACTTAGCCGCATTCCTTGAGGATGCGAAATCTCGCGGAGAAGTTCGAACCGAACTAGGTTCGATGGAATTGGTATCTCTATGTTACGGCGCGTTTGTCGGTATGGTAAAGCTTGCAAAGGGAGGATTCGTCAAACTAGATAAAAAAGCTTTACTTCGCGCCGGAGAAATCCTTTGGAGAGGGATCGCGTCCTAGTTCGATTAAGTTCGGAAATTTAGCGAGATTTTTTCTTTGGATATGCATCGTCGCGAAATCGTTTTTAACAACTACTTCCAATTGCATAAGCGATTCTCCGAGTTATCGCAAAGCGATCCGATTAGGGGGCAAACGTATTCTTTTTTTCCGAATCGATACTCGGACTGGCTTCGAAGAATTATTTTAAAAACCGGTCAACTTCCGCAAAACAGATTATTAATCGAGTTACCCGAGCTTATTCACTCGGTAGGAAATCAACTAGTTCTTAGTTGGGAGGAAGATAAAGAAATAACCGAAGCTTTATTGAGTTTGAATTATAATATATACGAATCTCAAGCTGGGATGTTCCTTCCCGATTCGAATCGGTTTGTGCTTCAAGAAAAGCCATCGGATCCAAGCATTACATTTAAAAGATTAACCGACGGCGGTGAAATACAAGTTTGGTTATCTTTGGTCAACGACGCTTTTGGATCTATGGATGAGAGCGATTTATACCGTATTGCGTTGTCCGACGAAGCTTTTCATTTCTACGCCGCCTTCCTCCAAGATGAAATGGTTGCCACTGCCTTTACATTTCAAAATCAAGAGTCCATCGGATTGTATTCCGTCACCACTTCTCCATCTTATCGCAATCGAGGAATAGCCTCTAGATTAGTAGTGGAGATAATAGCAGAGAATGAGTCTCCACTCCCGTTTACTCTTCAAGCGACTAAAATGGGAAAGGGCATCTACGACAAATTAGGATTTCTTGAAATAGGTACGTTTCGTCACTGGCAAAAATAATCGGCGCTTTTTGCCTTTAATGCTTATCGGGGTCGAATTGGAATCCTCAGGCGGAACCGTTTCAATATTCCGGAACTAGCTATTCAGAGTATCGTCGAACTTAGATATTTTTTTAGGTTCCCGTATTTTCGAAATCGTAACGAATTTTCTCATCGATAGAATTACAAATTTATGATCAAAAGATTCGATCGGTTATCGGAAAAAACTTGTTTTTTGTACGGAATGAATATTCATTCATTAATGATCGACTTTGAAGTAGGAAGGAAAGTCCAATGAATAAACAAAATTGGAAGGATCGTTTTGGCGGGGCTGCCTTAATTACCGGAGCTTCCGGTGGTTTAGGAGAAACTTTTGCGAGGAGAATTGCTGCAAAAGGATTGGATTTAGTGCTGGTTGCTCGCAGGAAAGAAGAACTGGAAAGAGTGGCGAAGGAACTTAGGTCAAACTATGGAATTAGGGTTGAAACCATTGCACAGGATTTGAGCGCCGAGGATGCAGCGGAAAAAGTATCGATGCTGACGGATCAACTTCGGATTCCGATCGGATTATTAATTAATAATGCGGGATTCGGAACATATGGATATTTTGAGGAACTAGATTCCAATTACGAGACCAAAATGGTGAATTTAAACTGTAGAACTCCGGTGGCATTTACCGGAAAATTTCTCCCAGCTATGAAAAAACGCGGCAAGGGCGGTTTAGTCTTTCTCGCTAGTATTGCGGCTTATCAGCCGACACCCTTCTTTGCTACATACGGAGCGACAAAAGCATTTAATTTACTTTTCGGGGAAGCTCTTTGGGCAGAACTAAGGGGAACCGGAGTTCAAGTAATATCATTATCTCCCGGATATACGAAGACAAAATTTCAAGAGAATGCAGGTTATAATGGAACCGGGCCTTTCGGAATCTGGTCAACTCCTGAGGAGGTTGTGGATCGTTGTCTCTCCAAATTGGGAGATGGTCCATCTACGATTCCGGGGTTTTTGAATCGGTTGCTCGTACAATCCATCCGCTTTACTCCAAGAAACGTCGCCGCATTAGCGAGTTACGCAATCAGCAAACCTCGTTGAGGTTTATTTTTTACATTCGGTACCATGTATAGCAAATTTGGGGACTCCATATCGGAGTCCCTTTTTTTATTTTCCGCATAGATTCCAATCTTATATGTCTGCACTCCTGATATATAAGATTGGAATTCTTGATTCAAAAAACATAAACGATTTAAAGAGTTACCTATTAATCTTGCGTATCGCATCATAATTTCGTTCGGTAGATGTAATAAAAAAATAGAATCTTCTTCGATTCTGTTGATAAGAATCAAGCGAGGAATAAATCGACTTTGAATGGAAAGTTTTTCTTCGTGCCAGTACGGTAATATTCTGTTCTGGAATGAAGATTGTTTATTTACGTAAAAAATCTTTCATTCTTGACAGAGAGAGTAGAGTTTTTAGTTTTTTACAAACTTCTTTATCAATAAAGAAAGATAACGTTAGTAAAAGATATAAACAACTACAAAGCGATGCTCTACCGGTGCAACGATGAAAGACAAAAACATAGCGGAAGTCTACCACTACTATTTAGATAATGGTTCCGCTGAAAAAGAAACTTCTTCCTCGGTTCGAGGAAGAGAAAATTTAATAGGCAGGGACTTCCCTCTGCGAAAGTCGAAAGAACGAATTATTGCGGCAGCGCTTCAATTATTTTCGGAAAAGGGATTTTTTGAAACTCATATTCCGGATATTGCTTTGCGTGCAAAGATCGGGGTAGGGACAATTTATCGAAACTTTCGGAATAAAGACCATCTCTTTAACGAGTCGTTTCGAAAGTGTCTTTCCGATTTTTTGTCTTTCTTAGAAAGGGAAATCGGAGACCACTCGGATAGAAGAGAGAAATTTTTCTTACTTTGGACAGGGATCAGCTCCTTTTCTAAAGAGAGGCCCAGCGAATTCTTTTTTCTAAATCGATTTTTTAGTTCCGCGCATTTGGATACGGAAAGCTTGGCGGATTTTCTCAGACTTAAATTCAAGCTTGCAGTTTATTTTCGATCGGATTATGCGGATGATTTTTCCGATACCTGTGCATCGCTAGTTATCGGCTCATTTCTTGGTTTGGTACGATTGCAGTCGGATGAATCAGGCTTTCCGGATCAAAGGATAATTCGTCGTGCCGCCGAAATACTTTGGAGTGGATTATCTCAAATGAATAGCCTGGACGAATCTCAAATTACGAGATCTGAGGGAGTTGATCAAAATATAGACTAAATCATAGGCGTCATCGCGGATTACTTTCAACAAACTCGATTAGAATAGCGGCCAATTCTTCTCCTTTGTCTTCTTGAAGAAAATGTCCCGCATTTGCGATCGTAGTATGTTTTTGACCCTTTGCTCCCGGAACAGCCCTTCTAAAGAAAATATCCCCGCCTTTGGTGATTGGATCGGAGTCGCTAAAAGCGGTAAGAAAGGGCTTCTTCCATTGTCTGAGAACATCCCAAGCGTTTCGGTTATCGATAGATGCATCGTTGTTAGGTGTTATGGGCACTAAAGTCGGAAAGATTCGAGCCCCTGTTTTGTAAGTCTCGTCCGGGTAAGGCGCTTCGTATCCATTAATTATATCTTTCGAAAGTTTGGAAATGCATCCGTTTTGTATAATTCTTCCGATTGGAAGAGATTTTACTTTTTGAGAGAAGTCTCTCCATTTTAAGAATTCTTCCTTCGGCGGGATATCTCCTGTGGGTAAAAATGTATTACCCGCGCAGACTCTAAGAAAACGATCCGGAAGTTCCGCGACTGCTCGTAGCCCGAGCAGACCTCCCCAGTCTTGACAAAAAAGAGTAAGATTGTCCAAGTTTGTCTGATTCAAAAAGGATTTTAGCCATTCTACATGCCGTTTATACGTGAAAATTGACGGATCAGTCGGTTTATCCGATTTTCCGAATCCGATTAAATCGGGCGCCACGACCCTATAGCCTGCGTTCACTAAAGGCGGAATCATTTTGCGATACAAAAAAGACCAAGAAGGCTCGCCGTGCAAAAGTAAAAATGTTTCCTTTGAATTCGAATTTCCCTCATCCAGGTAATGCATCCTGAATTCATCTAGCTGAACGTAGTTCGACCGGAATGGATAGTTTGGAAGATCAACAAAATTTTCTTCGGGAGTTCTCAGGAAGTTTTTCATCTTAAGTGTTCCGCCATTTTTTATCCCTAAATTGTCAGCGGATTCTAAATCACTCGTTTACGAGTTTCAAGTTTTTTTCTTTTTCGTTTCAACTCCTAGGCTTCTAAAAAACAGGATTTAGAAAAAAATGCCCCTGACAAATTAAAGAAGTTTAATGCCGAATTTACCGGAAAGATATCCGAAAAGAAAAAAAAGTAAGATTGTACCAGTTATGCAGATAGTTAATGCCGGCCAGAAATCGAATTTTTGATTTAATTTCGGAAAAATTAAAAACATAGGAAGCGTTGGAAGGACATACCAAAACGTATAGTATGCGTGGTTTGAAATTTTTTCGGACGAAGCCTTATCGATCTTAAGCCAAATTAACGTTAAAATCGTTATGATCGGGAGGGCAGCTAAAAAGCCGCCCAATCTTTCATTTCTTCTCGCAGCTTCCGATATTAATACGATTAGAAGCGACGTTAGGAAATATTTAAAAAGTAAATATGACATCTCGATTCGTTCGTCTCTAAGGGCTAAATTTTACCTGCTGCCGAAAGGAGTCACGGATATTTATTCCGGAAATACGAATCAATAGAGATTTTTACGATAACCGTTTTCGTTTTATAGCTCGGGACTATTCCGTAATTTTGTAAACGGAAGCGACATTACGGCTATCAGCCGGCTACTATCCGGATAGTTTGCAGGCTCAGGCACACCGAGCTTTTCCGGAACCCGTTTCGGCTGATAAACGAAAGTTCCAAATACAATATCCCAAAGACTCAGAAACGTCCCGTAATTTTTAGCTTCATTCAAATCTGCGCTATGATGAAACCTGTGAAGTTCGGTTCCGATAAAAATATAATTTAGAGGCCCGGCTTTTATATTCACATTGAAGTGCGAAAATAATTCGTGTAATCCAAGCAGGACATTAAATACGAAGATAGATTCCGGACGACAACCTATTAGAAGGAAGGTTCCTTGGATGATAGCTTGTATTATTATAGTATTGATCGGATGGAGGACCGGATGCATCAGAAGATAAACTCGATCGGGTAAATGATGAGCGGCATGAACATTCCAAAGCCATCTACCGATCCAACCTTCTCCTTCGTGGCTTATTCTGTGATACCAATATTGCCCGAATTCGAAAACTACCGCGATTACAATCGCTTCAATAATGAAGGGTGAATCGTGAAATAAACCTTTATTTTCTCGGCTTAGTGAAATCGCTATAAATGCAAAAAAGAATTTCACGGAATTTATCGAGAGAATTGTTACGGACATCCATTTTAAGTCTCGCACGAAGGATTTTTTGGTCATCCTCCATTCTTCCTTAAGCGGAAACGCGAATTCAACGATCAATAAAGCGATCGCGTTGAACGCGCTAATCCATACGAAGGCATACTTTAATTCCCAACCAAATGCAATGACGGCTGTTATAAATCCAATATTTAAGGATAGCAGCGCCGGGTACAAGAAATATGTAACGAATTTGCTCATAAAGTTTTTACCCCTGTATAGTGATATTTTATATAGTACTATACAGTATAGCAATAGGCCAAAAAAAGCTACTCTTTTTTGAATTCACGAATCGTTTGTTCTATCCAGTCGAATAATGCGCTAAATGTCATTCTATACTGTTTAATGATGCTTTTTACCGGAAACGGTGCGGATTTCATATCCTTTTCATGTTCAAGAATCCATTTTTTCCAGGCGAAAATCTGTTTTTTTAAGGTGAGAAGAGTCGCCAAACCCTCCTCTCGATCGAGTCGATCTAAATTTAGAATAACCGCGTTAAAATCGATATAGAACGGTTGCACTTTCGATGAAAAATTCCGAATCAGTTCGTAGAAATATTTTTTGCCAGCCGCATTGATCGAGTAGATTACTTTTTCGGGATTTTCCCCTTCTTTTTCGGTTTTTCCGATCAAGTAACCGGCTTGGAAAAGTCTCTTGCAACTTTTGTAAATCGCCGGGACACTTATTTTGATCATCCTATCGACTTGATCGTTCTCTACATACTGCACGATCTCATAGGCGTTCATCGGTCGCTTAATAAGAATGCCTAATATGATTAAGTCTATCGTTGACATTTTGTTCCATAGAGTCAAATAACTGAGAACTACGAGGTTATATTGACTTCAATTCTTTTCCTTTTCTATTTTCAAGAGACCGGTCATTTTGCTAGTAAGCTTTCGTGATATCCTTCAGGAGTTTGATAGCCCATGATATCCAATAAAGTCGCGGCTACGTTTGCCAATCCCGCATTCGGAACATTCTGCTTGAGTGAAAGCTTTCCGCTAGGATCTAAAACGCTAAAAGGAACTGGATTTAGAGTATGGGATGTTTTCGGAACAGGACGTCCGGTTGCGTCCTTTTGAACGTTTCCTTTTTTGTCCAACTGATACATTTCGTCCGCATTGCCGTGATCTGCGGTGACTACGAGAACGATTCCCTGTTTTGCACACACTAAGGAAAGTCGTTTCATGCATTCGTCAAGAAATTCCATAGCCTGAACAGTAGCCGCAAAATTTCCCGTATGGCCTACCATGTCTCCGTTCGGGTAATTGACCCTGTAGAAGTCGTGCTTATTTTCCGAAAGCACTTTCTCCAATTCCTGGGTAATTGCTTCCGCCTTCATGTCAGGAGTTTGATCGAAAGGAATAACGTCCGACGGGATCTCCTTATAATCTTCCTTCGAAACGTCGAAATGCCCGGATCGATTTCCGTTCCAAAAAAATGTGACATGGCCGTATTTTTGCGTTTCGGATAACGCATACTGTAAAATGCCGGAGTTTGCCATATACTCTCCTAATGTCCTACCTATTGCGGGCGGAGTGACTAAAAATCGTTCCGGCAATTTTAGATCTCCGTCATATTGAGTCATACCAGCATAGCAAACATCCGGTAGAGGTCCTCGATCGAACTTATCGAAATTCTTTTGTGTGAAGGCTTGAGAGATTTCGATGGCCCTATCTCCGCGAAAATTCGTAAATACAACCGAATCACCGTCGATGATCGGACCTACAGGGTTTCCATTTTCCGCTATCACGAAAGCGGGAAGATATTGATCGATGACGAGCGGGTCTTCGTTTCTGAAAGTCTGGATGGCGGCTTCGGCTCCGGGAAATTGCCTTCCTTCGCCTTTGACATGAACTTTCCATCCGCGCTCTACCATGGACCAGTCCGCTTCGTAACGATCCATAGTGATCGTCATTCTTCCGCCACCCGACGCTATTTTTATATCCTTCCCGCTATTTCTTAATTCGTTTAGCCATTTTTCGAATGGGACTAAATAATCCAGTGCGGATTTTTCAGGTACGTCCCTTCCATCCAGCAGAATATGGAGCCGAATTTTCGGTACTCCGACTTTAATCGCGTTTTCTATAAGAGCTTTCGTGTGATCGATATGAGCGTGGACGTTCCCGTCCGAAAAGAGCCCGATCAAATGCAACGTGGAGCTTTTTGATTTGGAATTCCCTACGATTTCTTTCCAGGCTTCACCCTCGAATAACGAGGAGTTAGCGATCGAGTTATTCACCAACTTCGCTCCCTGGTCGAAGATTCTTCCGCAGCCAAGTACATTATGACCGACTTCCGAATTTCCCATATCCTCATCCGACGGCATTCCTACCGCAGTTCCGTGAGCTTTTAAATGAATGGTCGGAGCATCGTTCCACAGTTTGTTTAAGAACGGAAGTTTTGCCGCTGCAATTGCATTTCCGAATTCTCGCCCCCTGGGAGAGTAACCGACACCGTCCAAAATAACTAATAATACTTTTCTGGGAATAAAGGGAGATTGTTTACTAAGTTGCATTCCAGCTTCCAGGAAAGGTTCTCAATCGACCCCGTCAAGAGGATTAGTCGGCATCTAGTGGCATAGATACTTCTATCTAGCGGCTAGTTAATGAAAATCAGGGCAAAAATAAGTTTTTGGTGGAAGCGGCCACAGGTAGGGATATGATGACGGCAGATTCTGTAGCGAATGCTTATTAGTGAACCTATTCAAGTTCTTACGGATTGTAAAATCTGAAAGAACGAACAGGATCGGACTTTCATTATGACTGTAAAAGATTCGAGACCGTTAGATCCTAGTACGGGTAATCCTCTTCTCCAGGGCTTTTTACGGGTTAAAAAGCTGAATGAAGTCGTAAGCTATTACATGAACGACAAGGTAACTCATTCCTTGTATAAGGCGATAGCCGCCGCCACATCTTATAAAAACGCAAAGTCACGCCATCTATTCGAGCCTCATCACCGGGTGCAGGAAGTCGGTGAATTGACTCAGAAAGAAATGGACCTACATCTAAAGCGACTTCTCGAGGATGGAACGGTTTCGCAATTAGCATATTTTATGGGTGATGAACTGGAGCAGCAACCTACACCCAGACCTTGTTTTGCGGCGTTTCCCGAAGGGGAATCACTGGATCTAAGTCGAATTTATTTAGAGCTGTTGGATGTATCCGTTATTTCTTTGATAGGATATCTCGATCGCAAGCCGGAATTAACAAAGCCCGTCGTGTGGGAAAATCTCGAGGCAGATTGGGAAACTAAATCGAGGAAAGAAAAACCATTTCCCCAGCTCTTTCTTTATCTGCGAGAAGCTTTTCACGACGAGACATTCTCCATTCTTCCCAGTCCTGAATTCGTAAAAGATTTTCTTTTTGAATTAGAGGACGACCTTACAAAGAAAGGAAGGGTTGTCGACATTCCCGGTTACGGTCTTTTCAGTTTAAAAAACACTAAAGAAGCCATTCAAATCATCGAATATATCGACGACTTTATTCAGACTAAAGGAATGAAAGCTCTTCGTCATATACTGTCAGAAGCGTTTCAAAGAATAGCAATGGAGGAAAAATTTTATTATTCCGATCCTTCGCATCCTGAGACCACAAAGTTTCGCGTAGCAAGAGCCGAGGCATTTTCACAAGCGTTGCAGTCGGGCAATCCCGGACTCGGAAGTTCGGGAATGTTAGGAGTCGTTTTAATACGGACTTTGGCGGAAATTGCGGAAAAGGAAATGCAGAGACAGCATTCCGAAAAAGAACGAAATCAATTTCAGGAGATTAAACGCGGCTTATTAGCGGAAGCGGTTCGTTGGGATCGGAAAGTTTTATTTATCCCCGATAAGGAATTCCGGTATTTCCCGGACGATCTAAAACGAATGTTATTGGACGACCTCGAAATTGCCTATGCGACTTGGGAAGCAAAAGGCGGAACGATCCATGCGTTCTTACATAAAAATCCCGAAAGCGTAAGACAGATTGTTTTGAGTCTAAGCGGCGCTCATGTCGTCGAAGCATGGAAAATTTTATGCATTCGACAGCTAATCGAAGCACATGAACCCCAAATAAAATCCGTCTTTAAGGAATCCGAATTCGTGAAAGCATACGGAAAAGTATTACGAAAAGGATATATGGAATACTTTCCGTGGTTCTATCCGATTCTGGATTTGATAGGTATCGGTAGAATTTTTCAAGATTTCTTTTTTTCGCAGGCAAAAGATAAAATTCGCATTCAGCAGAATTTCTTAAAAGGTAAGAATCTCGAAATTGCCAAAAAAGACGAGCAGGCAAGAGTTCAAGAAAGACTGAAAGAAGAAGAGAAAATTCGTCATGCCGATCAACGATCCAAGTTATCATCTTTGCTGGACGAATATTATTTTAAGAAGAAGCATCCGCCGTTAGCTGCGGATATTCAAGCATTGGTATCGGAATTTTCCGCGGACACTTTTTATCAAATACTCGAACGGGAAAAATTCGTATTGCTTACTTGGGAAGGTAGCAAAGAAAAATACGACCAAATTCTTTGCTATTCGAGCGATGAATCCTTTCGAACGAAGGCCAGAGAAATTCATAAAGTTTTTTCCGAACGCTTGGGGTCTTTGCAAAATAAGATCCGAACTGCGGAAGAAGAAGAGTCTAGAGTTCGTATTACGAGGGTCATAAAATATATCGACACTTGGTTTTCTTCCAATAAGGGACATGAAAAATCTACGTCCATTTCCGCGCAAAACGGTAAAGAAGAGGACGGCGATCCGTACGAATCGTTTCGACGGGAAATTCAAAAACTGCGGCAAAAAGCTCCGGCAGCCTGATCCGATTTTTCCTCAAAATTTTTTTTAACGATTTGTAAAGAATCGGTACCCTGTTTTGCTCTAAGAAAATTCAAAAAAGATAGTTTTATGATAAAATAGAATATCTTAATTTTGAATAATTTGTTATACCCCGTTTGGGATAATATAAAAAAATATTTCTAATAGAAGTTCGAATTTCGTTTCAGTCTACTCTTTCGGATTTTAGCCGACATCGGACTGGAGTAAACGCGGACTGGACTTTAAATATCTCATCGGGCATTCCTCAGGATAATTGTAAGGATTGGACTTCAAACAATTCGAGCGAGACCGGTAAAGCGGGTTTGGCATCTTCGACAAACGGTAAAACGGCGAATAATGGGATTTCATCTTGCAGTAACTATTACAATTTACTTTGCGTTAGATCTCCTTAACGCTGGGGATACGGGATAAATTGGGTTCGAATTTTGTATTTTTATTTTCCGATCAGGTAGCGCGAATAACAAGAATCATATAATTTAGAACTAGTTCTAAATTAAAAATACCCGCATTATTAAAAATAGGTCAAAATTTTATTCCTTGGGTTGTATTGTTTATTCTAGGGGATTCCCTAAAAGCGAAAACAATCGGAGGAAGGTTATGAAAATTACCGGCAAACGGGCTTTTCTCGCAACTATTCTCAAATCTTTTCTATCGCATCTGAATTGCATAAATCCTCAAGGGTTTTGGCTGAACTTAGGAAGGCCGTATTCAAACTCGCGGGGGCTGATTTTCTTCTTCAGATCCGTAATTTCCTTACTATCATTTAATACAAATTTTTATTTCTTACGTAAGGGAAACCGATTTCAAAATCGAGTTCTTTGGGTGATTGGAAGATTCGAGCTATAGCATGAATTTTCAGGGAGAAGCTAAAATGAAACTGTATAATTTTAAAACTTTGGGCCTTCTTATTTTATACGTCGCCCTTGCGATTCATTGCAACCAGGCAAAACCGATGCAACTGGATTCCAGTAAAAGTCCTTTGGGAGCCTTTTTACCTAATATTATTGCCGCAATAAGCGTAACTCCGATTCGGTTTCAATCTAATGCGACTGTTACTGAAAACAGCTCTTTGGTGGTTTCAATCGTTTCGACCACTACGTTGGATTCTCCAGTTACCTATAACTTGAGTTTTAGCAGTCCGATTATGACTGTTTCTCCTACTAGCATTACTCTCTCGTCTTCGAGTCCGAGCGCGACGGTTACGATCGCACACGCAATCGATAACGATTGCCTAGATCAAAATTATCCCTTAGTCGCAACTCAAACGGATAAAGGATTAAGTCAGACTCTTCAAGTAGCAACGGTCGATATCGATAAATGTACCTTTGTAGCAACTAACCAAGCTCAAGGTGGAATCGGATATTTTGGAACCTTCGGTGGAGTTCCGGGGGCCGACGCAATTTGTGCTTCGGAAAAACCTGCTTCATTACCCGGTAGTTATAAGGCTTTGATTATCGTTCAAACAGGTACGGTTCTTAGAGCGATTACGTCGACTGCGAATTGCGGTCTTCCATCCACGCCCAATTGCAATAATAATCATAATTGGGTGTTACTGGCAAACACTCGCTATTATGGCAGCGACGCTTTAACAC
Source organism: Leptospira broomii serovar Hurstbridge str. 5399 (assembly GCF_000243715.2). Classification (NCBI taxonomy): domain Bacteria; kingdom Pseudomonadati; phylum Spirochaetota; class Leptospiria; order Leptospirales; family Leptospiraceae; genus Leptospira; species Leptospira broomii. The sequence continues at coordinate 1,087,004 of NZ_AHMO02000008.1, read as the reverse complement.
TTCTGTTTAAAACGCATGCTCAAGTCCCTATCTTCTATTTTACTTCGGGGAATTTAACGAATCCTTTGGGAATGGGAGCGAGTGGAGGAATTTGGACCGGCTTAAAGTCGGATTGGACGGAAACAGCGTCTTTTCAATGTATGACGGTCGGCACGTACGAGGAATGGTTTCCGAATCCGTACCCGAGCTATATTAATAATGCACATTACGGAAGCCTTTCGGCGGTGGACTCCACTTCTTTGGATACGGGAACTGCAGCCACGGACTGTACGACCGTAAGAAAGAATTTGTTCTGCATTAGACAATAAAAGAATGCGCTAGAAACGATTATCTCTTTGCGAAGGAAAATCTATGGGAAACATATTTTTCGAACGGCGGAGGGGGAAAGGTCCATAAAGAGATTTTATCCGTCAGACATTTTTGAAATTTTTCTTCCGTAAAATTAGACCGTACAATTTCAGGAATAAGTACGTTTCCATAGATGTCGATTCTCCAGTCGACCTGAGTTATTCCACTCGTTGTCTTCGGTCTTGTCTCTAGATACACGTTGTAACAAGCCTGGATTTTTCCGGCATTCTTTAGGATTGTATTTTTTACTTCGTTTTTAATATAAGGATCGTTTCCGTCGAAGGATTTGCCTAAATTTAGCTGTAGTTTATGTAATTCTTCTAATAAAGCTGCATGAGATTTTTTGAACTGATATACTTGAAAGCCGAAAAGAATAAAAAGAAAGAGCCCGATTATAAGACTTCCTTTGAGTAAAGCGGTTCGATTGATCATTTCCTTCATATTTATAAGCCGAACACGTACGCGGCTCCGTTATTGGCTCCGTTTTTATTCGCGGAACTTAAATCGGAACCGTTAATTATCCAGTTACTGTTGCTGCTTTCGGCTAACGCTCCCGCTACGATCGTATTTCCGGAAATTGCCGTAGCGCCACCGAAGAAAATTCCATTGGTATTATTGGATGGCTTTAGATAATCTCGGTGGGACCATTGAGCTCCAGATCTTTCGAATACATAGACCGCCCCGTTAAAGAACCCCTCTCGATTCGTGGGATTTAAATCGCTTCCATGAATGATGGAGTTAGTCGTGCTCGTTTCTCCCGGGGCTCCGGCGACGATACGATTTCCGAAAATACCAACCGAAGCTCCAAAGGTTTGTTGATTCGATGAATTCGGCGCTTTCAAATATGCATCCTGATTCCAAATCGTTCCGACTCTCTCGAATACATAAACCGCACCGTTATTCGAACCTGCGTTGTTTGTGGCGCTGAGATTAGGTCCGTGAACGATCGAGTTTGTATCGCTAGATTCGAATGGCGAACCTACTACGATAGTATTTCCTTTGATTGCGACTGAGTTTCCAAATAAATCCGAGTTTGACGCGTTAGATGCTTTTAGATAAGCTTGGTGAGTCCAAGTCGTTCCCGATCTGAAGTATACATAAACGGCTCCGTTTCCGCTTCCATTTCGGTTGGTTGCCGATAAATCGGTTCCCTGAATGATTGAAGTTGTCGTACTGCTTTCCATTTTTGCGCCGATTGCAATTGTGTTTCCGTCAATCGTAACGGAGTTCCCGAATGAATCCAAGTTAAACCCATTGGGCGCCTTTAGATAGGCTTGATGAGTCCAGTTCGATCCGCTCCTTATGAAGACATACGCAGCTCCTACATTATTTCCGCTATCGTTTGCAGAGCTTAGATTGGATCCGTTAATGATCGTTGTAGTATTACTATCTTCTCCGCTCGACCCTACGACGACGGTATTTCCGCTAATTGATAAGGAAGATCCGAACTGATCAACGTCGGATGCATTGGGTGCTTTTAGATAAGCTTGGTGTGTCCAGGTTGTTCCGTTTCTTATGAAAATATATACTGCTCCTACATTATTACCGCTGTCATTTGTAGAGCTTAGATTGGGTCCGTTAATGATCGTTGTAGTATTACTATCTTCTCCACTCGATCCTACTGCAATGGTATCTCCGTCGATCGCAACGGAAGTTCCAAAATTATCCGTGTTGGATGCATTGGGCGCTTTTAAATAGGCCTGATGAGTCCATTTGGGACCGGATCGAGCAAATACATAAACCGCTCCCGTATCATTTCCGTTATCATTGGTGGAGCTTAGATTAGAATCTTGAATGATCGAAGTCGTATTGCTATCCTCGAAAGGAGCTCCGGCTACGATCGTATCCCCGTCGATTGAGACCGAGTATCCGAATTGATCGTTATTCGATGTATTAGGAGCTTTCAAATACGCCATTTGAGAGAGTCCTAATGCATCCTGAATAGGTAATGAAGAAGACGATAATAGGCCTAAGAATAACCATGCTTGACTATTATGCTTTTTACAGCCTGCAATACATAGGAGAATGAAAAGTAATGGAGTTAAAATTCCAAAACATAGGTTTCTTTTTAGCGATGGGTCCGGGTTCATTGATTTACAAATATCCTAAAAAAGGATATTTGTAAATCTTAGTTTCCTTTTTGGGCAAGAATTTTTTAAAAAATAATCAGTACTTTCATTTTTTTCTTTGGGAACAGTCTATTAATGCTTTGAAATCTCTTTTTTGAGGCCCCATTCGCTTTCTGTTTTCGAGTCAGAATGGAGGAAATTTGATAAATTGTAAAAAATGGAATCGGAAAAGGGTAGTCATTTAGTTTTGATCCTGAATTTAAGAAAGCATGTCGGCTAATAATAAGGACGGCGATCTGGGTAAAATTTTTGATATTTTCCTCGTTTCCCTGAAATTGGGACTAACCTCCTTTGGAGGGCCGATAGCTCATATCGGGTATTTCCATCGTGAATATGTCGTCGTAAAAAAATGGTTGGATGAGAAGTCGTATACGGATCTTGTCGCGCTCTGCCAATTTCTTCCCGGTCCGGCGAGTAGCCAATTAGGTATTGCAATAGGAACGATTCGCGCCGGTATCGGAGGCGGGATCGCCGCTTGGTTAGGTTTTACGGCGCCTTCAGCAATTGCGCTTACTTGTTTTGCCTTTCTTTTGCTGCGTTATGATTTCGGAAATGCAATTTGGATTCACGGTTTGAAGGTCGTTGCCGTGGCGGTGGTGGCCCAAGCGATTTTCTTGATGTGGAAAAAACTGATCACGACTTGGAATCATACTTTGATTGCTTTGTCTGCTGCCGTCGTCTTATCCTTTTGGCAGACTGCCGTTAGCCAAATCGCTCTTATTGTCGCAGCAGGATTCCTAGGGCGATTTCTTTTTACCGAATCTAAAGTAGAAGATGTCCCGACGGTCCAAGTGAATGTGAAGAGATCGACTGCAATTCTATGTCTAGTCAGTTTTGTTTGCTTATTGCTACTGTTTCCATTACTTCGCCAACTGACGACAAGTCCTTGGGCTTCTTTGATGGATAGCTTTTATCGATCCGGTTCCTTAGTCTTTGGGGGAGGTCACGTAGTTCTTCCTCTTTTGGAGAAGGAATTAGTTCCGAGCGGCCTTATTTCCGAACAGACTTTTCTTGCCGGTTACGGTGCTGCTCAAGCGGTTCCCGGACCATTATTTACGTTTGCCAGCTATTTGGGTGCCACCATCGACGGAGTTAGGGGCTCGCTCATTGCAACGACGGCTATTTTTCTTCCGGCGTTTTTGTTGATTCTGGGTTTTTTACCTTTTTGGAATTCGATTCGCAAAAATATGAAAATGCAAGGAATATTGGCCGGGATTAATTCCGCAGTCGTCGGGATTCTTCTTGCCGCTTTATACAATCCTCTCTCGACTTCCGCGATTCTTTCAGCATTGGATTTTGCAATCATGCTCTCGCTTTTTGCACTGCTCGTTTTTTGGAATATGCCGTCCTGGGTGATCGTCATTTTAGGCATTGCCGCGAGTTATACTTCGAAATTATATTTCCTATTTTAGAATTTCAAGCGAGTCGCCTTTGCGATCTGTCTTTTTTATCTTTTGCAACGTTGCGGATTCGGTTTGTGTTCGATTCTATCAGAAGCTTCTTCGTAAAATCAAATAGGAGAGATCCTTTTTAGCCAACAAAATCGAATGAAAGGATTTGTACGTTTCATAATCCAGGATCGCGAGATTCTTTTTGGTGTCCGGTGCTAGTGAAAAAGGTAACCAAGGGCGAAACGAATGAGAGCCATGAAGGCCAAAGTCCTCCTGCCTTGAGCCGGAAAAAACCGGGATCGAATTTTTCAAAAAGGAGGGAAGGCCTCTTAATAAAGGAAATATTGCGGCCGATTCTAATCCGGGAGCTAAGATGACCGGTTCGATCGGCGAGTGCAGTCCGTTATCGGCTAACACTGCTACATCGATCGACGAGAGTTTTCGCAAAACATCGCCGACTCTTCCCCCCAATAGACCTTCCGAAAACAAAGAACGAGCTGCACCTAATAAAAGTAAGTCGATTTCCTTACTTTTTGCAATTTCAACAATTCCAGGTACGACCCAATCCGATGGAAAGCCGACGGTTTCAAATTGAAAATCGCAACCTGCAGCTTCTTCTCTTACGGCTTTGAAAATCTCGTCTTCCTCTAATCTAGGAAATCCTTCGGTTTCGGATTCCACCGAAACCACATGAAGAGCTATTATGGAAAGCGAATCGCCGGCTTGGGAAAAGAGAGCTCTTGCAAGCCCGAATAACTTTGCGCCCATTTTCGGGTTTGCGAACGATACCAAAACTTTCATCTTCCCTCCTCTAACTAGTGAGAATCAAGATACTCGGAAGCTGAGATGCCAATTCCGTAGATTCTATTTCTCTATAATAATCCCAACTTGCTATGATCAAATCGTAATGAGTCCAATCTTCCTGCGTAAGTTCGGACTCCGGTTTTTGAAGTAATTTCACCCGATATCGCGAACTTTTCTTAGGTAAGCTAGTCGCCCATTTTGGAGCTAAGCCGTCGGTCCATAGGATTGTGCTCTCTTTTCCGGAAAGATTCGAGAAAAACTCGAAATATTCCCGTAAAAAAGCGTCGCGATTTCCCGAAAAAAGAAAGAGGAGCCTGCGCGCATCCTTAAATCCGCGATCGATCAGTATACCTACGGGAAACGGCGAATTTTCGACGATGAACCGAACTCGGCCTACGGTATCTTTTTTGGAGAATATGGAATGGGCTCTCCCTATCAAAAGTAGATTCGGTCGAACTTGCCTTGTTTGATTCAGGATTTCTTTCGCTACCAGCGACGTATTCTTATAGATTCTTTTGAAACCCCATCCAAGTTCGCGACCTTTTTCCTCTAGAGAAGAGAAAACTTCCTTTTCTATCGTTTCGGCTTCTGTCGGCGTCAAATCTCCGCTGGACGTGACGTGCAACGCGGTAATCTCAGTATCCGGATTTTTCTTCTTAGTTTCCGGAAATAAATAAGATACCAATTCCAGCAATCGAACTCCCGAACTCGGAGCGGCAAACGAAAGCAAAATTTTTCTCTTAGCGGTCGGCGATTCGGCGATCCTGGAAAAGAATCTAAGATCAAGTATATCTAATATAGGGCCGGTCATAAAGGTCGTGACTAACGCCATCAGAACCATCATCGCGAAGATTTCCTTGGATAAAATTCCTAGGTCGTATCCGATATTCAATACGACCAATTCCATCAATCCTCTAGTATTCATTAGAGCGCCGATAGCCAAACTATCTTTCCAGCTTTGTCCGACTAACTTGGCCGCAACGGCGCTGCCTAGAAACTTGCCGACAATTGCGATGCCGATAACTCCAAAGCAGATCCACCAAAGATTCCCGCTACTTAACAATCCTATTTGCGTTTTTAGTCCGGTAGAAACGAAGAATAAAGGAAGCAATAAAAGTAAACTTACGTCTTCGATCTTTTCGGAAAGCATTCGCCTGAATTCTAGCTGCGGAGGCATAATTACTCCAGCAAAAAATGCGCCGAATAAGGCGTGAATCCCGATAGCCTCCGTTGCGTATGCCGAAAGAAGCCAAATCATAAATACGAATGCGGTGACAGGACGTCGTAATGCTTCCTTACTCGGATAGATCGAGGAAATTTTTCTCATTAAAGGACGGACGGCCAAGATCATTATGATAACGTAAATTACCGCTAATCCCAACGTAGCGATGCTTCCTGCGAACGTTCCGGCCTGGGCGATCGCAACTACTCCCGCTAAAATGCACCAAGCCGTAATGTCGTCCGCCGCGGCGCACGTAATAACTAAGGTTCCTAGAGGAGTTTTTGTTAGACCCCTCTCTTGCACGATCCTCGCCAAGACCGGAAAGGCGGTAATGCTCATGGCGATTCCCATAAACAATCCGAAGACCAAAAAGGAAATTCCCTTAGGAGCTAAATCCCCGTACAATGTCAACGAGTAGGCGGTTCCAAGGAAAAACGGGAATAGAATACTCGCATGACTGACGACTACGGCGTCGTGAGCTTTCTTTCCCAATACGCTTAAATTCAATTCCATCCCTATCAAGAAAAGAAAAAGAAGAAGTCCCACATTGCTCAAAGCTTGTATAATCTTCAGGGATTCTTTCGGAAATAGAAAATCGCTAGCTTCCGGCCAGAACATTCCTAGAAACGACGGTCCTAAAAGAATTCCTGCGATGATTTCGCCGATAACGGAAGGTTGTCCTAAAAACGCTAATAAAGATCCTAAAACTCTTGCCGTTCCTAAAATGACAAGCAACTGCAAAATCAGCATCGCCACCGGCTGTTTTAGGTTCTTTCCCAATTCGGATAGAATTTCAAGGGGCGGGACTAATCTTTCGCTCCCTCCGTTTACCGAAGGAAGGAGATTCGTTTCCAACGATTTTCCGAGATCGAGAGAAACAAAAATCCCTAATCCAAAGATGATTAGAAAGAAAGCATATACTAGTATGCTTCGAACCAGTTTCTGATTCATCCGGCGATCCTCCGTTATTTAAATTTTCTTCGGGATCAAATCATATTTGAAGCTTAAAGCCTCAGACTCATGATTCGGCCAAAGATAGTTTGAGCAGGAAGAAGTCCGGAGGAGAACCCTCCTGATCGTCTTCTCTCCATGCCTGCGAAGTTAGCTGACGGGCTGGGATTGAGAGATATCCCCCGTGCAATGACGGTTAGCCCCGGATTTTGGTTCCTCCGCTCCGAATGAATTCGGATTAGGCAGACTCGGCACTATCTGTACGACGGAGCCGTTTTTTTGTCAACACGATCCTACATGAGAATTTTCAATTCGCTTAACTTACTACGTGCTAACCGAATTGAAAATTATAGGCGACTTTATTCTATAAATAGGAGCAGCAGTAATCGCTGACCATTTTTACTTTTAATTTGAATTTAGATTTGGCCGGGACTTGAAAGGACTGTCCGCTTTTGATTTCTTGCCAATTTTCATTTCCTGGAAGTAACACCAGCAAATCGCCTTCGGTTATTTCCATGATTTCACCGACGTCGGTTCCGAACTCGTATTCGCCGGGCATGAGTATTCCAAGAGTCTTTTTTTCCCCATTTGCAAAAAGGAGAGTACGGCTGGTAACCTGTCCGTTAAAATATACGTTTGCTTTCTTGAGAACCGTTACATTTTCAAACTGTTCCATTTATCCTAATCTCGTTTATCATTATGTATTAGTTATCATTCAAAGAATTAAAAGGGGGCAAAACGATCGATCTAATTTTTTAGAAGCCACTCGATCCCTTCTTCCCGGCTTCCGGCATTGTACATTTGGATGCTTCCGGATTTCATCGATTTATTATCTATGGACATGGCTGCAAGGGCCGATTCGGGAATAACGAGCGCTATTTTACGTAAAGTAGATTGGTTCGCTTCAGGAAACCAAATTTCGTTTACCCATTGTTGTCCTTCCGCAGATACGATTCCAATACGTCTCGTATCCGCCATCCATCTGGAAATACGATGCTTTCTGACCACATCTAAAGCGGCGGACAATATCTCTTTATACTTTTCGTCGCTATATTGGGGAGTCCACACAATATCCAATAATCCCAGTTTCTTGGCGTAATAGACGCTTCCAATCTCGGACTTGAATTGCAGTTCATGTTTGCGATCGTCCATCCGAGTATCCGAATTCTGATCTAGCTCCTGAAATTCGGGGGTTTTAAATAATTCTACCATAGCGCTCAATCGATGTGCAGTATTCGCGATATCGGTGATTCTCTGCGCAAGTACATCGCTGCTTTCCGAGTTGTTTGCTGCGAGATTTCCGATAGAAGAGATCGAAGTTACGACCTCGCTCGTGGCTTCATTATGCTCCAAAACGGCGTTCCGAATTTCTTCCGAACTACCCCTGACGAAATCGGCTTCCTTTAAAACCGCGTTCCTAAGTTGTTGTTGCGCAGCCACAGCGTGGAACATTTCCCCCATTTGCTTCGAGATCCGATCGATCGTTCCGACGATCTCCTGAATTTCCCGAGTCGTCTCTCCGATTCTTTCCATTCCCTGCTGCATATCATTTCGATTTTTCTTAACCAGCTCGCTGATTCCCCGAATACTCCTGGCGGTTCTATCGGCTAACTTGGAAACTTCTTCAGCGACTACGGCAAACCCTCTTCCCGCATCCCCGGCTCTTGCCGCTTCGATAGCTGCGTTTAGCGAGAGCATATTAATTTGCTCGCTTATATCGGCGATGGTACTGACAGTTTTAGAAATTTCCTTCGAACTAGTCGCTAAATTATCCATTGCCCCGTTCATATATTGAAGGGAATTCCTTCCCGACTCGGCTCGACGGGAAATTTCTTTAAACGAAGTTAGGATACCTTCCACATCCCCTCTCGTTTTCTCTATCGCTCTCGAAAGCTTTTCGACTTCGGCAACTAAACTTCCCATACTTTTGGAATTTTCACCCGTGATACCGGATATCGACGATGCAACGCCGGAAATTTCCTCAATGGAAGCGGAAACTTGCTCCGTCGCCGCCGATTGAGATTGAATATTCGATCCGAAATTAATTATTACCGTTTTCATTTCCTTAGAACCGGAAGCTAATTCTAAAGCCGCGGTCCGAATCCGATGTATGAGTTCCGCTTGTCCGTTCAGCATTTTGTGGAAGCTTTCAAAAAGTTCAAAAAGTAGGTCTTTAGAATTCGTGGAGATTCTTACGCTTAAGTTGCCTTTGCTCACCTCCTTGAACGCGTTTTGGAGTTCGAAGAAAGTGCCGGCCAACCAAGTGCCGGAGAAGATTCCCATTGCGACCGAGAGGGCTAGTAGCGATACGCCAGAAAGTATGATCGAAGTCATAACATTTTCTTTTGCCAAAGCCCCTAACGCGTATAAGCCGGAAAGAACAATCGCGAGCAGAATCGAACTGAAAATAGAATATGAAATGAAATAGTAGAATCTGAGTTTCGAGAGCATGTGCTTCCCCTTATTGCCGTCTTTCTTTTATTTAAGATGATATTCCATTCTTCCCAAGTGTTTCTGACGAGAAGATAAAATATAAACGTCGACGAGCGACGGTTAATGCATGGTTTTGCGAAGTTAGTTTGAATCGAAGTAATCGACTTTAACCGGTAGGTCTTGATGTACTTCGACCTTTAATAGAATATCGGCATTTGACTTACTAGATTCTCTCGAAGTTCGGTTTCTTGGAGATTATGTCGTTTTTTCAATTTGAATCGGAGCTTTTTCCGTTTATTTTCAGGTAAAAAGTTCTCCTGCTCATTGATTCAATCTAGGGGGCCTCTTAAATCCAAAAATCTTGACTTTTTTTGACGTTTCTTGGAAACTTGAATCAAGGTTTAGCACTCTAATGAACAGAGTGCTAAAGAGAACAAGACATGGAACTCTCGCAGCGACATAGGATGATTCTTAAAGCTACTGTGGACGAGTTTATCGTGGAAAACCGCCCGGTCGGTTCCAAAACATTGTTCGACAAGCACGATATAGGCTTATCGCCGGCTTCAATCCGATCGGTTTTGAAAGAACTCGAAGATATGGGCTATTTAGCATCAAGACATACTTCCGGCGGAAGAATTCCAACCGAAAGAGGATATCGGTTTTACGTGGATTCTTTGGTCGTTTTGTACGAGCTAACGATTAAAGAGAAGCAACGAATTCAGGAGGAATACCTGAAAATGCAGTTCAAACTGGACCAAATACTTAGGGCTACTGCAAGTGTTTTGGCCAGTCTATCCAATTCGGCGGGGATTGTGTTAGGGCCGGCTAAGAGTTTGGATACTCTTAAACATGTGGAATTAATCCATGTTCATGGCGATGAAGTATTAATGATCATGGTTATGCGTTCCGGGGCCGTAGTAAATCGGAACGTTTTCTTGGATAGGAATTATAGTCAGGAAGAATTGTATCAGATCTCGAAATATCTGAATGATAATGCGAAAGGCTACGATATGTTCGAGATTCAAGAATCGGTTATACCGAATCTTTTGAAACGGAAAGACGGGCCGGAGGATTTTTCAAGAGTTTCAGGAGTCCTTTCCGCTGCGATGACCCCGGATAATTCGGAAGTGAGCGTTTACATAGACGGTTTAAAAAATCTTTATGGAAGGTTCAGGGACGAAGAGGAGAAACTCAACCAAGTTCTTTCTCTTTTGGATGATAAACGATTCTTACGGGAAATGTTCGGTGAATACGCCGACCATGACGGAGTCTACACCGTCATCGGTAAGGATGGAGACGGTCTGATGGGTGGAGTAAGCATTATTACTTCGAGTTATCGGATGGGAGAAAAAAGGATCGGTTCTATGGGAATTATAGGACCGCAGAGAATGGATTATAATCGGGCTCTTCCGCTCGTGGACTTCACGTCCAAACTAGTCTCTGAAATGGTAACGCGAATTAGTAAATAATTAGGAGTGCCGACGTGGAAACTAAAGAACGAGAAATTCCAACTGATGGATCCCACGCCGCCCCGGGAGCGCTGAGTCGGGGTCCGAAAAAGCGCGAAACGAAACTGTATAAGGATATGGGAAGTAAATGAATCAGGAAGAAACCCTGGCGGGTTCGGTGGAAAACTCCGCTAATCAGGAAGAAACTGTGAAAGCGGAGGTTGAAACTACCCAAGATTCTTTTCAAAAAGAATTGGAAGCCGCCAAAAAAGAAATAGAATCTCTAAAAGATTCTTGGGCTCGAGAGAGAGCGGAATTTCAGAATTATAAGAGAAGGACTGCGCAAGAATTTTCTAATATTAAACGGGAAGCAGTCCGATCGATGGTCGCGGGTTTTTTGAATCCGATCGACAATTTGGATCGAGTAGGCTCAACGACCACCGTTACCGACGAGTTAAAACCGTTCGTGGACGGGGTCGGAATGATATTGAAGGAATTTTATTCAGTATTAGAAAAATCAAATGTGTATCGCTTTTTTCCTCAAGGCGAAGCCTTCGATCCCACAATGATGGAAGCATTGTCTTCCGAAGAAGGGGATCAGTATAAGGAAGAAACGGTGATCGAAGTTTACCAAGCCGGCTTCTTTCTGAAAGAAAATGAGGAAAAGTTTTCACTCAGGCCTGCAAGGGTCCGGATCGGAAAACCGAGAGCTTAAACGAAATTTATAGGGACAAGTAAGGAGATACCATCATGTCAAAGGAAAAGATAATCGGAATCGATTTAGGGACCACAAACTCATGCGTAGCCGTCATGGAAGGTGGAGATCCGGTAGTTATACAAAATTCGGAAGGAGCGAGAACTACTCCGTCCATCGTTGCTTTTACTGCCAAGGGGGAAACTCTTGTCGGCCAGTTTGCGAAGAACCAAGCTATCACGAACGCGGTAAACACGGTTCGCTCGGCAAAGCGCTTCATAGGACGCAGATTTAACGAAGCGGAGCAGGAAATGAAGCACGTTTCCTACAAAGTCATTCGCAGCGGAAACGACGGTGTCAAATTCGAAACCGCGACGGGCGAATTTACTCCTCAGGAAATCTCCGCTCGCGTTTTGCAAAAAATGAAGCAAACTGCAGAGGACTATCTTGGGCATAAAGTAACGAAAGCCGTTATCACCGTACCCGCTTATTTTAACGACGAGCAACGTCAGGCAACTAAAGACGCAGGAAGAATCGCCGGGTTGGAAGTGGAACGTATCATTAACGAGCCTACTGCCGCGGCATTAGCTTACGGATTTGATAAGAAGAAAAGTAACGCTAAGATCGCAGTCTACGATCTCGGAGGAGGAACGTTTGACGTTTCCATTCTGGAATTGGGCGACGGCGTATTCGAAGTTAAATCCACCAACGGGGACACTCACTTAGGCGGAGACGATTTCGACATGATTATCATGGAATGGATGATCGATGAGTTTAAGAAACAATATGGAATCGATATCTCTCAAGACAAGAATACAGTTCAACGTCTAAAAGAAGCCGCAGAGAAGGCTAAGATCGAATTATCGGGAACGATGTCGACTCAGATCAATTTGCCGTTCATTACTGCCGATGCGACCGGTCCTAAGCACTTGGACATGAATTTGACTCGCGCTAAATTCGATCAGTTGACTCGATCGCTAGTGGATAGGACCAAGATTCCTTGCGAGAATGCTCTTCGTGACGCCGGTTTAAAGGCGAGCGAAGTCGACGAAGTGATTTTGGTCGGAGGATCTACTCGGATTCCCGCAGTTCAAGAACTGGTGAAGACGATCTTCGGAAAAGAACCGAATCGTTCCGTTAACCCGGACGAAGTCGTAGCGATCGGTGCCGCTATCCAAGGCGGTGTTTTAGCTGGAGAAGTCTCCGACGTTCTTCTGTTGGATGTTACTCCTCTTTCTCTTGGAATTGAAACCTTAGGCGGAGTTATGACCAAGCTTATTGAGCGGAATACGACGATTCCTACTAAGAAATCGCAAGTATTCTCGACGGCTGCGGATAACCAAAATGCGGTCTCGATTCACGTCTTACAAGGCGAAAGAGAGATGGCAAAAGATAATCGTACATTGGGAAGATTCGATCTAATCGGGATCGCACCGGCGCCGCGCGGAGTTCCTCAAATCGAAGTCACGTTCGATATCGACGCGAACGGTATCGTGCACGTATCGGCCAAAGATCTTGGAACCGGAAAAGAACAGAAGATTCGCATCGAATCTTCTACGGGCTTATCCGAAGATGAGATTTCTAAAATGGTGAAAGATGCCGAAGCACATGCTGCTGCGGATAAGGCCGCTCGCGAATTGGTCGAAGCTAAGAACGAGCTTGATACGCTTGCATACTCGCTCGAAAAAGCGGTCGCAGATGCCGGCGATAAATTAGGAGCTAGCGAAAAGCAATTGGCTACCGACGAAGTAAAACGAGCAAGAGAAGCAATTGAATCCGGCGACATAGCTAGAATCAATGCTGCCAAGGATTCCGTATCCAAAATTGCTTCGGAAGTCGGTTCCAAAATTTATGCTCAAGGTGGACCTGCAGAAGGTGCCGAACCGAACGCACAAAACGGTTCGCAAGCTGGCGAGAAAACTCAAGAGAACGGGGAAAAGGTCGTGGACGCGGACTATACCGTGGTAGACGATGAGAAAAAGTAAATAGCCGATGAGTGAAAGAAGTTACTATGAGATACTAGGCGTATCCCAGGGCGCGACCGATGACGAGATTAAAGCTGCCTATCGGAAGTTAGCCATTAAATATCACCCTGATAAAAACAAGGGTGATAAGGCCTCCGAGGAAAAGTTCAAGGAAGCCACTGAAGCATACGAAGTTCTTCGGGACCCGAAAAAACGCCAGGCCTACGATCAGTATGGCAAGGCGGGTGTGGGTGCCGGAGGACCGGGTTTCGGGGCAGGGGCTTATACGGACTTTTCCGATATCTTCGGAGATTTTGGGGATATCTTTGGCGACTTCTTTGGCGGTGGTCGACCGGGCGGCGGCGGTTCTAGACGAGGGGGCCCTCAACGAGGGTCCGACCTTCGATATAATCTAGAGGTTTCTCTAGAAGACGCTGCATTGGGTCGCGAATACAAGATCGAAATTCCTCGTTTGGAAACATGCACCGATTGCGGCGGTTCCGGCGCAAATAAAGGAAGCACCCCTTCCACTTGTCCGGACTGCGGCGGATCGGGACAGATTCGAAGATCCCAGGGTTTCTTTTCCGTTGCAACTACCTGCGGTACTTGTCGCGGTAAAGGCACGATCATTTCCAATCCATGTAAGACCTGTCACGGACAAGGTCTGGTGGAAAAGCGACGCACAATCAATATCAAAATTCCACCCGGTATCGAATCGGGAAGCCGCTTGAAGGTATCGGGAGAAGGCGAGGCTGGTCCTGGTGGAGGACCGCACGGCGATTTGTATGTAGTTACGCATATTAAGAAACACGAATTGTTCGAACGCCAAGCCAACGATTTAATCTTAAATAAAAAAATCAGTCTTACTCAGGCTATTTTAGGCGGAGATATCGAAGTTCCTACCATTGACGGAAAGAAAGTTAAAATGAAGATTCCCGAAGGAACCGAATCCGGCCAAGTATTTAGATTGAAGGGGCATGGAATTCCTTATTTAGGCGGCTATGGTAAAGGCGATCAGCATGTCATCGTTAGAATTGAAATCCCCAAAAAGCTAACAAGACGTCAACGGGAACTCATCGAAGAATTTGCGCGAGAATCAGGTGAAGGACTTCCGGGATCGAAAGGCAAGATCTTCTCCAATAAATAAATAGAACACCTAGGAAAAGGAAAATTCATGACTGATAGAGTCAAAATCGGTGTCATCGGCACCGGTCATATGGGCCAGTACCATGTTAATGTGGCTAAGACCTTGAACGACGCCGCACTAGTAGGAATCTACGATGCAGATACCGAACGAGCTAAGCAAATGGCCGAAAAACATAAAACCTCGGCCTTTTCGTCGTTAGATGATCTAATTAAGAATGTGGAATCCGTCATTGTGGCGGTTCCAACCTTCCTTCATCACGAGATTGCAAAGAAAGCTTTACTAGCGGGAAAGCATGTTCTTGTCGAAAAGCCGATCGCCGAAACGTTGGAACAAGCCAAAGAACTCGTCGAATTATCCACAAAGAACGAACTCGTGCTTTTAGTAGGTCACGTCGAACGATTTAACGGGGCGGTATTGGAACTCGGCAAAATCGCGACGAATCCTCTTTTGATCGAGTCGAGAAGGTTAGCGCCTTTTAATCCTCGTATTAAGGATGTGGGGGTAGTATTAGATATGATGATACACGATATCGACATCGTTTTGAATCTAGTCAAATCGCCCGTAAAACATCTCAGCGCCGTCGGATCGAAGGTGGTTTCCGAGCACGAAGACATTGCTGCCGTGATCCTACATTTTGAAAACGGAACGATCGCGAATATTTCCGCAAGTCGTTGCACGCAATCCAAGATTCGGACGCTAAACGTTACTCAGCAGGATGTATATATTACTCTGGATTTCTCCGACCAGGAAATAGAGCTTCATCGCCAAGCTACGTCGGATATTCTATTAAGAACCGGCGAGATAAAATATCGTCAGGAATCCATCGTCGAAAAGATATTCGTTCACAAAGACAATCCGCTCAAACAAGAGCAGGAACATTTTGTGAAATGTATCCGAAAAGAAACCGAGCCTATCGTATATGGTCAATCCGACATACAAACTTTAGAAATCGCCTACCGAATCTTGAAAGAAATTCATAATAATTAAAAATAGATTATGGAAAATAATTTAGGCGGCAAAGTCCTTATCTCGAATTCATCCATCGTAACGGATTATTTTAACCGTACCGTTATTTTGATGGTGGAACAGGATCAAGCCGGTGCGTTCGGTTTGGTTCTGAATAAAAAGATGGAAGTATCACTAAACGATGTAATTCAGGGGATACCGGAAAGCGTCGACGGAACGCTTCCGCTCTATTCAGGCGGTCCGGTAGATCCGACTTTCGTTTCCATTTTGCACGACAATCCGAAATTGAAGCAACCTGGGGTGGAAGTCATTCCCGGAGTTTATTTAGCTAGAAGTTTTGAAGCTTTGGTCGAACTCCTTGAATCTCCCACGAAGACTCGCTTTAACGTTTACCAAGGTTATTCAGGTTGGGGTGCCGGCCAGTTAGAAGGGGAAATGGAGCGAAAATCCTGGGTGGTTCATGAACCTAAGCCAGAATGGATTTTCACTGCCGATCCGGAGACTACCTGGCAGGAAGCTTTACGAAGCAAAGGCGGTTTGTATAAATATTTCGTGGAACACACTAAGGATCCTTTGCTAAACTAAAATCCACCCCTCCGGATGCCGTTTGAATCCGAGATGCGGATAATAACCGATTGCGGAGGGAGCGGCCATTAGGACTATTTTGGCCTTTTCGTGAATTGAAGATTTCGTTTTCCTAATAAGCTCCTTGCCTATCCCTTTTCTCTGATGCGTTTCCCGAACGGCTAGATCCGCCAAATATAAGACGTAAGTAAAATCGGTTAGACTGCGCGAGATTCCGACGAGCAGATTTTCATCCCAGGCAGTCCAAATTAGATCGGCATTTTCCAACATCCCGCGAAATCTTGCTTCGTCTTCTATCGGTCGGCGCTTTCCCAAAGAGCAGGATTCGTATAAGTCTCGAAATTGTTCGAAGGTAAAATCCTTCCCTTGCAAGTATCGAATCGTTCCCATAAGCGAATTCTATTTTCTTTTATGAATTTGCTATCCGATTTTGAGTCGGGTCCTTTTCGGATATTTAGGCGGAATTTAAGGTCAGGAATAAGGTGGACAAACCAATCCATTATCGTGAATTCATAGGCATGTTTCCATCTTTACCCGGTTCGGAGATCCTCGCCGGAATGATTACGCCGGCCGTTTTAATTTCCGCAAGCGCTAGTTTAATTTTTTCGACGGCAAATCGTCTAGGAAGAATTTTCGATCGAGTCAATCTGTTAAAATCAGAAATTGAATCGCTCGTTGAAGGAAAATCATCGTACCCAACGGAACGATTGGAATATTTGAAATCGCAACTAAAAATCCAAAGAAAAAGAGCGGGATTAATTCAGCGTTCGATGGCCTCGTTGTATATGGCTACTTCGCTTTTCGTCACTTCAAGTCTAAGCCTTGGAATCATTATGGCGATTCGTTCCGAATTAGTATGGATCGCAACCGTAGTCGCACTTTTAGGCGGAGTATTTTTATTCATAGCGAGTGCGCTCCTTTTATATGAAAGTCGGTATAACTTACGATTTATCAGCGGGCAAATAGATTTTGCCGAGTTTTTGGAGGATAAAATTGCGGAAAAGAAGAGGTGATTCGAAAAAGGACAAGGCCAAAACTTGACAAATCTTTTCGATTCAATATCTTAATCCGATTAATCAAATAGGAAATCCGATTTGAAAGTTAAGTTTTTTATACCTTTATTCTTCTCTCTGTTTTCAAACATATTCTTTGTTTTGCCGATTTCTGCGGATGGCTGTTACTTGTGTGCGGCCGGGAGTTCCGACTCTTGCAGGGACTATTGTAGATTCTCCGGATCGGAATCCTTTGACACGCGTAAGAAATGCGAAAACAAAGGATGTAAGGTAACCGGAACCGCTTCCTGTCCGACCGCTTCTAACTCGAAAGTTTGTTCTGCGATTCGTTTGGATAGTACGGTGGGTCAGATATTCGCTGTGCGGTAATTTTTTAGAGTGGTCCCCACCCTTCTGGGCGGGGGCCGGTGCGGTGGAAGTACCGAGGCGAATCAAGCTTTGCGAGATATCATATATATCTCTTTCTTGCAATACGTTTTTTAAATTTAGCATGTTGGAACTCCCACAAGGAACGAAAGTTTGTTCTGCGATTCGTTTGGATAGTACGGTGGGCCAGATATTCGCTGTGCGGTAATTTTTTAGAGTGGTCCCCACCCTTCTGGGCGGGGGCCGGTGAGGTGGAAGTACCGAGGCGAATCAAGCTTTGCGAGATATCATATATATCTCTTTCTTGCAATACGTTTTTTAAATTTAGCATGTTGGAACTCCCACAAGGAACGGAGTCCTTTCTAGACTTCTTTGAGATACAGAGTCGGACTACGATCCCATTCCCCACGAAGGGTAGTAAAATACATAGCTACTACGGAAAGATTGGTAGCGAAATAAGTTATCGCGACTTCCAACCAGGGAACCGTACTCTCTATTTCGAAAATAAAATTGGAGAGTAAAGAAGAAGCTATCCAAACCAATCCGAATGCCAATAAAAACGCCGCGTGGGAAAGTACGAGAGCTTCCCCTAAAAAATATTTTCCTAAAAACGCTTTCGTTCCGCCAAGAATCCTTAAGAGAGAAGTTTCTTCCAGGCGTTCTTTCCTGCTTAGCTCCAAAGAAGCTAAAATCAATAGTAACGAAGAAACAACGATCAATCCTGTCATCCATCGAATCGCAAACGATATTTTTTCAAGAATACCAAGGAAAGATTGAACCGCTTTTTCAGTATCGATAACCGTAAGATTCGGGAATTCACTTAATAATTCCTTTTGAAGGCTATATCTTTCTTCGGGAGATTCGATTCTAAACGAACTCAGAAAAAACTTAGGGGCCTTTTCCAAAATTCCTCTTGAAAAAATAACGACGAAGTTAGGTCGCATATCCGACCAATTGACGGTCCTAAAATTACGTATGATTCCGGTGACTTCTACACCACCGATGGAAAAAGTTAGTTTGTCTCCTAACTCGACTTTTAGATTTTTGGAAAATTCTTTTTCCACCGAGATTTGATCTTCTTCTCCCTTCCTCCAAAAATCACCGTCCGAAACTTTCTCGGTCGGATACGGAGTTTCGCGATAAGATAAAAAGTATTCCCTAGTCCTTGCAGTCGATCTCCAATCCCTTCTAAGCGCAGATTCTTCTAACTCCTCCTTTTTGATCGCTTCTCCGTTGATTCGAGCGAGTCGGGCTCCGATAATCGGGGAGGTAATTAACTTATCTGCTTGATGATTCGAAGCAGATTGTAAAAAGAAATCGAGCTGCTCAGGCCGAATATCCAAAACGAACATATTAGGTCTTCTTTCTTTATCTTTTGCGCCGCTATATTCAAGAAGACTATCGCTTACAAACAAACTGAGTAACAGAACGAATAAAGACGAACCTAACCCGACTGAAACCCAAGATAATCCTGTTCGAGGTCGATCTAATTTTCGTAATGCCATACGAATGCTCGGACTGAATTCGAACCTATTTAATGCAAAGGATAATACTTTTCGGATAAATAAAGTTCCAACATAAATTAGTAATGGTAGAAACAATAGTAAGCTACATAGAAGAATTCCTTTGATCCAATCTCCCGTTTCCCACCAGGCTAAGCCGAAAAAAACAAGATATACGGTTATGAAAGAAATCATTTGTCGTATTTCGAATTTCGGAATTGAGTCCAGTTCATCGGCAAAATCGGTGCGAAGCGCATACAAAGGACTTAGTGTTCTCGTTTTTGCCAAGGAATCCCAAGCAGAAGCTAACGGAACAACCCAAGCTAAAACGAATCCCCAGAGCAGAGTTTTGGCGCTCGGAATCATTTCGGGTTGGAAGAGAAATTCTTTGGAGGCAAGATTCGGAATTTGATATTGCACAAATATTCCCAATACAAATCCTAAAATTGCACCGATCGTCGCTAATAGTAATAGCTCTCCGAGAACTAGCGTGACGACTAAATTCGGACTCGCTCCCAGGCACTTGTAAATCGCTAAGGCATTCGCTTTCGTTCGGATTCCCGCACGACTAGAGAGTAAAATCGAAATTCCACCCAGAAAAAAAGCACAAAGGGCAAGTAATGAAAAGAAATCCAATGTATTCGCTAAAAATTTTTGCGAGCCTGAATTTGCCTCGGTGCTTTCGTAGAGAATTAGATCGTTTTTGGCAAATTCCTTAAAATTAGATTTTTTGAATACGGATGCATCCGATAGAGTCGGAAGCAATATCGGATTCTGATAGCTGATGCGAGATCCTCTCTGCTCAAGACCGGTCGCTTCCAAAGAATTCTTATGAAGAATGCTACTTGGTGCCATCGACATAAAACTTCCCGCGAGTCCGGGTTCCTTTATAATCTGCCCTTTGAGTCGGAGTACTGATTCTCCTAATTGTACCGAATCCCCGACCTTCAATTTAAGATTTTTGATTAAACTTTCTTCCAATAACACTTCGCCAGGTTTTAATTTCCTATATAAGCCGGGAGGAGACGTTACGATATCGCCAAAATACGGATATTCTCCTTTGATAGCTTTGACTAGAGATAGGGCTGAATCCTGGGTTTCAGGATTTCGTAGCATGGACGGGAATTGAACTAGTTCTGAAGATTTTGTCCCATTAGGCAGTATTCTGCCTAAAAACGCCTTCTGATCGTCAGTAAGGGGTGAGCTAGAGGTTGCTATTAGATCCGCGCCTAGGATATTTTTAGCCTCGTTTAAAATAGCTTTGGAAAGCTGTTCCCGGTAGGAGTGGACGGCGAGAACCGCGCCGGTACCTAGAGCCACCGCTAAGATTACCTGAAGGGAAGAGGTTTTTCGGGATCCGATCTCCCGAAGCATTGCGCGAATAAAGAAGTTACGATTCATTTATTTTTCCTGGATGTAGTCTTCTTTTTGGCCGTACGTAGGGTTTTCTTGGAACCTAGTTTTGGATTTATTATCACGGACCCGTCCCGCATTTCTAAAATTCTATCCGCTAATGCAGCCACCTGCGGGTCATGAGTGACGACTAATAACGTCGATTTCCGGGTTTTATTCAGTTCTTTTAATAAAGACATGATTCTGTCCCCGTTTTTTCTGTCCAGGTTTGCCGTGGGTTCGTCGGCAAATAATAGTTTCGGTTCGTGTATGAATGAGCGAGCGATAGCGACTCTCTGCTCTTCTCCTCCGGATAGTTGGCTCGGAAAATTATAAGCTCTTTGTTCCATTCCCACCTTCGATAACCAAAATTTTGCCCGCTCCTGAATTTCCTTTTCGGAGAGGTTTGTTGTCAAAGCAAGTGGAAGAGATACATTTTCCAAAGCGTTTAACGTTTTGATCAATTGAAAGTTTTGGAATACGAATCCGATTTTCTCGCCTCTGATCTTTGCGAGTTCATCTTCCTTCTTATCCATAAGCGATACTCCGTCTAAAATCACGTTCCCGCTATCGGCTTTATCTAATCCCGCCGAGATCGCTAACAAAGTCGATTTACCCGAACCGGAAGGACCGACGATCGCGACGAATTCTCCTTCTTTCACCTCGAATTCTATATCCGCTAGTACGCGGAATTTTTCTCCCGCGACCGTGTAGGATTTGTTTAACTTGGATATTGATAACAATGTGATACCTTCCTCAAACTTTGACTGACCTAAACTCGGCACTTGATGGAAATTTATTTCATCATCAAAAAACTTACACTTGAAAAACTATTCCAGTCCAGAGCTAGCTTGGAATTTTTTTTCGAAAAATTTACTGGCATTTTCGCGATCGCTCTTCTTAATTTTTTTTGACTCTAGAATCGCTCGATTTTATAAAGTAACTCTCGACCTTCGGAGAGTCGGTGCTGAAACAGGAAACTGATCTCAGACTTATTGACACTCCGTAAATAAAAAGAACCTCGATGGAATTTTCTGGGAGCAAAATGCAATTATTAACAGTGACGGATTTGAACGAACAGGATGCGGAAATTAATCGAGCTCATGAAAAGAAGCTGTCTTGTAAGGGATGTGGTAAGTTAACTCCTCATCTCTTTCAATACGATCTATGTCGTGACTGTCTCAATCAAGCTTTCCGTAGATTAATTAAAGTAATCGATTCCGTTCGTAAGTAAAAGCACTACAAAACAAGTACCTGTATTACCGTCTAAGCCTCCTTGGCGAAGAAGAACGACTATAAAGCCGGTTTTCGACCGGCTTTCTTCGTTTCAGACCGATAAAGTTAACTCTGGTTCCTCTTTTCCTGATGGAAAGTTCTAAAGAAATATTCATTAAGGTTCAATGAGAAGATCATCTTAGACTGGATATTCTCAAAAAAGAATTGGATTCTGGACCGTAGTAAAAAACCTCTCGGTATGGACTATCCGTTCAGGGAAATTGAACCAAAGTGGCAATCCTTCTGGGAGAAGAATTCTTCTTTCAAAACAGACCTTCGTTCCTCTAAGCCGAAATTCTATTGCTTGGATATGTTTCCTTATCCCTCAGGCGCGGGATTGCATGTTGGGCATCCGGAAGGATATACTGCTACCGATATTGTTTCCCGTTTTAAGAGGATGAAGGGTTTTGAGGTCCTTCATCCAATGGGCTGGGACGCCTTTGGATTACCTGCGGAACGTTACGCAATGCAAACCGGGATTCATCCGGCACAGACGACGAAGCAAAATATCGACAATTTTCGCCGCCAAATCAAATTAATCGGGCTTTCTTACGATTGGGATCGGGAAATATCCACGACCGATCCTAAATACTATAAGTTTACCCAATGGATCTTTCTAAAACTCTATGATACGTGGTATGATTTTTCCGCCAAAAAAGGAAGACCGATCGACGAGTTAGTGGAACGGTTTGCGACGGATGGATCTTCGGGATTCGACGATTTAGAAGCGTTTACCGCTTCGGATTGGCGACGATTTAGCGAGTCGGAACGCGAAACGATTCTCTCGAAGTTTCGTCTTGTTTATCAGGCCGAGATCCCCGTGAATTGGTGTCCCGGTTTGGGAACCGTTCTCGCCAACGAGGAAGTAGAGGAATGGGTCGGAAAGGGCTATGAAGTAGTTCGAAAACCGATGCGCCAATATATGATGCGAATTACGGCCTATGCCGAGCGTTTATTGGAGGATTTAGGTCTGGTCTCATGGCCTCAATCGACTCTGGAAATGCAAAAAAATTGGATCGGTAAAAGCGAAGGGCTGGAGCTTACGTTTCCATTCGATCCAAGCACAAGATCGAGATTCGAAACCGCCAAATCAAAGTTGGAAAAAAAGCTTTCGGTTCAAAAAGATTTTGGTTACGGCGGAGTTCGAGTCTATACCACCCGACCTGACACCATTTTCGGAGTCTCGTACATGGCTTTGGCTCCGGAACATCCACTTGTAGATTTGATTTCAACCGAGGATCAATGGGCGGAAGTTCAAGAGTATAAAAAATCCACCTCTCTTAAGAGCGATCTAGATAGAACCGAACTTTCGAAGGAAAAATCCGGCGTGTTTACCGGCGCCTATGTTCTAAACCCTGCCGATCCTTCCAAAAAAATTCCGATTTGGATCGGAGACTATGTTTTGTACGGATATGGAACTGGTGCGATTATGGCCGTTCCTGCTCACGATCAGCGGGATTACGAATTTGCAAAAGCATTTGGGCTGGAGGTTCTTCCAGTTATCGAAGGGGAGATTTCCCAAGGAGCCTTTGATTCAAAGGAATCCAAGTGTATTAACTCTTCTTCAAGCGAATTGAATCTTGATCAATCCGGATATAAAGAAGCATTTACCAAAGCTTCCGAATGGGCGGAAAAGAATCGAATCGGTAAGCGCAAAACGCAATTCAAGTTGAGAGATTGGTTGTTTGCCAGACAGAGATATTGGGGAGAACCGATTCCACTCGTACATTATCCTTCCGGAGTCACCCGCGCGATCGATGAGTCCGAACTTCCATTAGAACTTCCGAATTTAGAGGAATTTAAACCTTCCGGTACGGGCGAATCTCCGTTGGCTTTAGCCGGTGACTGGCTTAAATACAAGGATCCTAAAACGGGCGAAATCGGTGTTCGGGAAACGAATACTATGCCGCAATGGGCCGGATCTTGCTGGTACTATTTAAGGTACATCGATCCGAGTAATCCGAAAGGATTCGTGGATTCCGAATTGGAAAAAGAATGGATGCCGGTGGATCTTTATGTTGGCGGTGCGGAGCACGCGGTTCTGCATCTACTCTATTCCAGGTTTTGGCATAAGGTTCTCTTCGATCTAGGATACGTAAGCACGGCGGAGCCTTTCAAAAAATTGGTTCATCAAGGTCTGATCTTGGGAGAAGACAAGCGCAAGATGTCCAAATCGCTCGGAAACGTCATCAATCCCGACGAGGTTGTCCAAAATTACGGCGCCGACAGTTTGCGACTGTTCGAAATGTTTATGGGTCCCTTTGAAATGGTCAAACCGTGGAGCACACGGGGTGTCGACGGCGTCTTTAGGTTTCTCAATCGGGTTTGGAGATTGTATCACGCAGGTCCGAATGAATCATTTCGCTTAGACGACGTTGATCCGAACGAAGACGAGCTTCGTATATTGAATAGAACGATCAAGAAGATCGACGATGATATTCTTAATTTTTCCTTTAATACTGCGATTTCACAATTAATGATCTTCGTGAATGAATTCACCCCAAGCGAACGACGTCCTCGTAAAATCTTAGAAATTTTCCTGCTATTAGTCGCCCCGTTTGCTCCGCATATTGCAGAAGAGCTATGGTCGCTTAGCGGAAACAAAGACAGCCTGACCTACGAAACGTTTCCTGTTGCCGATCCGAAATATCTAGTCGATGATGAAGTTCTGATAGTCGTTCAAGTCAACGGAAAGCTTAGAGGCGAGTTTAAAGTCCCGAAAGAAATCAGCCAAGAAGAAGCGTTGAAACTAGCTAAGTCTTTGGAGAAAATACGTCCTTTCCTAGACGGAAAACAAATCCGTAAGGAAATATACGTTCCGGGAAAATTAGTAAATTTAGTCGTCGGTTAATTCCCCGGACTGAAAAATGCTTTCCTGGAGGAGGTTGTCGGGGATAGTCCTTGTCGCATGGGACCCTCCGATTCAAAGACGCCCTCCTCATTTCCGGAGATTCTCAATCGGGAAATTAACCTAACTCTCGAAAGATGCAGTTTGTATTCCGCGATCTTGGGCGGAGGCTCTTCCGTCTTGCTTATCTGCTTACAATATATAGATGTGGTTCGGGAAATGCAAGTACCAATCGCCTGGACATCGTTAGGCGGATTGACTTCTTTCGTTTTTTACCTGATTGCTCGTACTAGAAAAGTAAAACGATCCGGTGCCTATGCGATGATTTTGGGATATTCCTCCCTCCCCGGTGTTTTATTTTTATCGGCGGAAATAATGCTGCCAAACGGAGCTGCAACCTACATTACGGGTCCGGCCTCTTATTTATATTATTTTATGGTTGTTCTTAGCGGCTTTGCTTTCGATGAACGATTATCACTCCTTGCCGGAATTTTTTGCGGAGCGCAATACATAACATTCTTTCTAATCTCGAAGAACGGATTAAACGCCTTATCCTCCACTGATATCTTGATGTTAAACGATATTACAGATCCTGCAATATACTTTTTTAAGTCCTTAATGATGATATTTTGCGGAATCTTAGTCGGAATTCTGGTTAAGAATGCAAAACGTTTCTTGAACGAGATCTTGGAGAAAGAACAGGAGAAATCCCGGATTTCGAGACTTTTCGGTCAATTTGTATCCGAGGAAGTTAAGGAAAAACTAATGGGATTAGATTCTCCTTTTAAAACCGAAAGAAAAAAAGCGGCTATTCTTTTCTCGGATATAAGATCCTTTACCTCCCTATCCGAAACGGCCGATCCGGAAGAACTACTAATGCATTTGAACGAGTATTTTGAAAGAATGGTAGGCGCAATCGTTCGAAACGGAGGTACTATCGATAAGTTTATCGGCGATGCCGTCATGGCCGTATTCGGGGGCATAATAGAACTCCCGAACCCGAGCGAGGCCGCCACTGCCGCAGCGCTTGAAATGCGGAGAGAATTGGGTGAGCTTAAAAAGCAATGGCAACTGTCCGGCGTTACGCCCATGGAGAACGGAATCGGAATCCATTACGGAGAGGTCGTGCAAGGGTCAGTCGGTAGTAAGGATCGGATGGACTTTACCGTAATCGGCGATGCAGTTAATACGGCGTCTCGTTTGGAGGGACTGTGCGGTTCTTTAGGATTTCCGATCATAATGTCCGAGGAAGTTTTTTTGCAATTGTCCCCGGTTCTTAAAGATCGGTTTCAAGAGGGGGAACAGGTTTCCGTAAAAGGAAAATCAAAGCCGATTCAGATATATTTATCAAAAGATTTAACGAAATAATTTCGATAGATATATTTTACTTTAAATCGGCCTTGATGGAGGTTTCGAAAGGGAATGCTATTCGACTTCCACAACTTGAGCGGAAGCAGCGTTGTTTTTTACGGACTCGATTCCGTGTAGACAGGCTTGCTTCGATTCGTATGCTTCGCTGGCTGCAATAATTTCGCCGTTTCCAGCCTTAAGGCGAAAACGATATTTTCCTCCTTTGTCGGTGTACACTTCAAATTTAGCTGCCATAAGAACCTCAATAATTTATTTAATTTTTTATAAGATTCATTGAGGGACTGTCAAGGTAAAATGTAAATCCAAATCTATCGTTAAGAGTAAAAGAAAAACATAATTAACGAAAGTTACTTTCGAATTTTTTAAAGGCGAACGTATCAAGGGGATTAAGCTATGAAAGAATCTAACGAAGATAATAGTTAATAGTTCGCAATTTCGTTAAGATAGGATATTCGATAGGTGAAGGTTATCTCAGAAGAATGAACGCTAAGAGTCCTGCTAGAAGCACCACGCCTACGAGAACAAAGTAGTTGAGTGCGTTTCCGGAATCGGACGATTTACCGCCGCTCATACCCGGAGGTCTCGGGGTTGCGGCGCTCTTAGGACGTGCTAAGCGAACGGGACTTTCTTCAAATGCTTGCAGTAGAACTCCGGCCGGACCCTTTGCAAAAATATGATATTCGTTTTTACCAGAGGCGATCGATATAAAGGAACCGACTACGGGTTTTGCGTTTCCGTTTTGATCTATCGCACCGAGAGTTTTTGCCAAAGCTTTCTCTTCGGGAGCGTTATTCGGAAGTTGGAATAATATCTTATCGCCTTCTATTAGATCATCAAAATCGATCCCGTTTACCGGGGAAAGAATGGTCTTTGCAGTTACAACTCGACCGAATCCTTTCCGAATCGCTTCGATCTGACGTTGAACCGCT
Source organism: Leptospira broomii serovar Hurstbridge str. 5399 (assembly GCF_000243715.2). Classification (NCBI taxonomy): domain Bacteria; kingdom Pseudomonadati; phylum Spirochaetota; class Leptospiria; order Leptospirales; family Leptospiraceae; genus Leptospira; species Leptospira broomii. The sequence goes on along the minus strand of NZ_AHMO02000008.1, from coordinate 1,060,226 downwards.
GCCTTTTCAGGATCTATAGCCCCCGCGGATAGAGTGCTATCTTCTCCTTCTTCAGGCGGTTTGAGAATCGGAGCAAGAACTCCTGCAAAAATGTTTTTTCCGCGATTTCTGATACTAGATACGAATTCGACGTCGGCTTGTACACGTACCATGTTGATCTTCATGCCTAGCTTGATCTGATTCTCTAAAAGATTAACGAGCGCAGCGGTATCGTTTCGTTCCCAAAGAGGATAATAATTTTCTAAAATTTGTTTGTTTAATTTTGTGTGCAGAATTCGACCGATCTGCTCGGACAAACCCGGATCCGCGGCCTCTTCCCTGGCGGCTTCCGCCATGTCATGGGTTATCTGTCCAAAATCTTCGAATGTTCTGATTTTACGAATTAAAGAGGAATTCGAGAATAAAGAATATAATTCGATGAATTCGTGTTTAAATCTGGATATAAGTCCTACGACAATGCCCGCTCTATTTTCAACGTCGATTCGAAGTTTTAAAAGATATGCATCCTTTAATTTTCCCTGGATCAGTTCGATGGCCTGTTCCTCCGTGAGAACGGATTCGAAAGCCAGGTTCATTAAATTTGCCTGTTCCTGGAGTTTACTGGTTTGCGATTTTTGTTCCATACTTCCTGAGTCCAAGCGATACTAAGAGTCTTCCCCATCTAGAGTACTTTGGGTCTTCTCTAGTAACCATTTTTGATATCGATGTCTTCTTGGCACGTAATTCTCGTTCAAAGGAATCTCAACTCGAGCAACTGTGCGGTTCTCAGACTTGCGACTGTAAATGGTAAACAAATGCCGGTCATAGCCGCTTTGGGCTACTAGAATCTCGACCATCGTGATACCCATTCCGGCGCCTTCGGTCGTATCTCCGTACTTCATATAGTACTCGAAGAGATTGTCAAATTCTTTAGAGTGTACGAACTTCTCTCGGATCCTTTTTTCTTCTCTTATTGCGAGAGTGAAATTGTTCTGAACAAGAAGAATGATTCGATCTTTGTTAAAACTTAATGTCACTTTAACGAAGAGGCCATTTTCCTTCATTTTACGACGATAGTACGGAAACTTACGGCTAACTAGGTTTTCTTTAAAGGAGGTCATTCCTTGGTCGTAGAGCTCCGGGTCGTCGATATTTAAGCCCAATTCACGGAATAAGACCCGCTTAATTGCCGCTTTAGTGGCATTAACGATCAATTCCTTTGCGGAGGTAAAAAGAAGTTCGATCAGATCTTCTCTTCCGTACTTAGATAAAACGCTGTGGATTAGGTGTTTGAGCTTGGCTTCGCCATTATTGCTCAAGACATAGGTGATTATCGAGACGGGCTCTTCTTTCTTTACGGCCGTTTCAATTTCGAACAGGAATTCCTGGGAAAACTCCTCAATTCCTTCATTCATTCGGATTATCGATTATATTTATCGGGCCAAGCTTTCGAGAAAAAAACGATAGTCTCCGAGGAAAAAGTAGCACTAAAAAAGGTGGAACTCTGAGAAATTTCAGCCTTTTGGTTGTAGGAATTTACCAATCTCATCCATCACTTTCCCGACTTCCGGCTTACAAACCCGAATTTGGTTCCCTAAACTTGGAGTTGTGCCGGAGATTTTTCCTTCGTGGAATTTAAGCTTAAATTCGGTAAATTTTAGGCCATGAGCCGTAGAAATCACCACTACTTTCTCCCCTTTTCGTATGACACCTTTGGATAGTAATTTGTATAAAGCTGCGATTGCGACTCCAGTATGCGGATCATTATAGAGACCGTATAGGTCCGTTCGAGCTGCTGCATCGGAAAGTTCGGCTTCGCTTGCCTGCTCAACGATTCCATTAAACGTTTTTAAGGTCTTAATTGCCTTTTGCACGGAGACCGGATTACCGATTTGGATCGCGGATGCCAGTGTGGGTTTGGCCTCCACGGGATTAAATTCCTGAAAGTTCGTTAAATAGGAGAGATAGAGAGGATTTGCATGTTCGGCCTGGGCTAGAACGATTCGAGGGAATTTATTTATCAAGTCTAGATTCTTTGCCATCTCAAAGCCGGCACCGAGAGCGGAAACGTTTCCTAAATTTCCACCAGGAATGATGACCCAATCCGGAACTTCCCATTCCAATTGTTGAACAATTTCCGGAGCGATTGTTTTTTGCCCTTCAATGCGTAAACTATTCATAGAGTTCGCGAGATAAATTCCTGCCTGCTTAGTTACCTCTTTCACGATCTTCATACAACCGTCAAAGTCCGTTTCCAATGCGATCACTTTTGCTCCGTTAGAAACGGGCTGGATTAATTGCGCTTGCGATACTTTTCCCGCAGGCAGGAAGATAATTGCGGGAATGCCGGCCTTAGCCGCATAGGAGGCAAGGGCAGCAGAAGTGTCTCCCGAGCTTGCACAAGCAACGGCGCGAATATTCACTCCGTTACTCAGCATATGCTTAACCTGACTCAAGAGCGCGGTCATTCCTAGATCCTTGAATGAGCCCGTGTGGGAGATCCCACATTGTTTGATCCAAAGTCCTCCGAGATCTAAATCCTTAGTTAGCCTTTCGGAAGAGAATAGATGAGAAAGACCTTCGCCGGAGCTGACAATATCCTTATCTTCCACATGCGGAAGCACCCATTCCCGCTTATTCCAAATCCCGGAACTATTGGGAAACTTTACCGAGCGAAATCTAGAATCAAATAAATCCTTCCATTCCTTTCCGGACTTTTCCCTTAAGGCGTCTATATCGTGCGAAACCTGCAAAAGACTGCCGCATTTACGACATTCATAGATGATGTCATTCAAATCATAAGTGGTTCCACATGAATCGTTAATGCAACGGAATTCCGCCTTATAACGGGTAAGGGTTGAGCTCATACTTTAGATAGAGTTCAAGATGTCCTTTTTTTTGGAATCAAATTCTTCCTGAGTTATCAACCCTTGATCGAGCATTGTTTTGAGTTTGGCAAGCCTTGCCGTTGCATCGGTTTGCCCGTTGGCGGCGGCATTATTGTTATTATTCTGATTTTGACCCATCATATTCGCCATCATGTTTGCCATATTCATTCCCATTCCGAGCCCCATTCCCGCTGACATACCTTCTCCAGCATTACCGCCGGGATTGCCTGCCGCAGTCTCTCCGATATCAAGCATTCTCTTTTGCTGATACATTCCGCCCAGTGTTTCGATTTCGAATTTATCCGTGAGAACCTTCTGGATTTTTTGGAAATTCGGATCGTTTTGATCGAAGTTAATTGATTGAACTAGGAAATCTACGACTTCGATTCCATACTTTGCGAAGTCTGGTTGAACCTTCGTTTTTCCGGCAGAAGAAGCCTCATCTAAATGTTGGCTTAATCGAGTAATAGGCTCTCCGCTTTTGAGAACTACTTCTGCTAAAAAATCGCTAAGTCGAGTAATTACCATCGGTTTTAGAAGATTATCGACTTGATCGGTACTATAAGCGCCTTTTGCTCCCACGACCGTCGTCGCGAAAGATTTGGAATCAATCACTTTAATATTATAAGTTCCGAATGCTCTTACGCCCAAAGTGATCATGTACTTCGGATCTTCAACTTGGATAGGGGTTGGCGTGCCCCATTTTAACTGAACTAAAGCCTTATTTACGTAAACGACTTCTGCGGTAAAAGGAGTCTGTCCTCCAAACGGAAGATTCACTATCTTTTCTAAGATCGGAACGTTTCCGGTTTTAAGTGTGTGGGTTCCCGGTCCGAATACGTCTAAGGCTTTACCTTCTTTGAAAAAGATAACCTCTTGGCTTTCGTTTACAATCAACTGACCAAACGTACTAATATCATTTCTAGGGAATTTCCAGACAAGTTCGCCCGGATCTCCTTCATACTTGATAACGTCTATTAATGCCATATTCACTCCTTGGAAAGATATTATCTCTGATTAGATTTCAGGGAAACTAAAAAATCGACGGAATTATTTCTTAAGAAATACATCTCTTCTTTTTTTAAGAGCTTCGTCAAATTGGTCGAGTTCCGATCGAAACTTACTCACCCAATCTCTGACCGTCTCCGCTGAGTCTGTCGCATTTAGACCGTTTGAACTAGCCTTTGCATATAATTCTTCCGTATGTTGCAAAAGGGAATAATCCCATTCGGCAAGGGCTTCTAACTCAGCTTCGCTCGCTTTAAAACCGCTACCCAGCCCGTTCAGCCCGTAACTGGAACCCGATATCTCATTCTTTAATCTTTCTATCAATGATAGTAAGATCTCGGTTGAGCCGATTAGTTCCATTCTTCTATCGCGTACGAAGCCTTCTTCGACTCTGCGAAGCGGTTCTTTGAGGGAATCGATTCTTTTAGAAAGCTCGTTTCTTGCTAATCGATCGGCATCGTAATATTGGTGGTTTTTCAGAACATCGCCATAGAAAGGGAATTTGGAAAGAAACGCTTTTACCTTTCCCCTCTCCGCTTGATAACGTGCGATATATCCTTGTACTGCGCTATTTTCGGGCATAGCTAAGTTTGACTCTAAAAATAAGCCGAGGCAAGAAGATTTCTTTCATGAATATTGTTAAACTGTTAAAAGAAATGAGTCAATCCGGTCATCAAATTCGATTTTGTATATTTTGTTTCGATTTGAGAGTGCATAAGATATCTGTTAAAACGGAAAATAACCGAATTTCGATATTAATATCGTGATCATTTTCACGTTGTAGGGAAATTGAAGATCCGTCTAATGGATAGAAGCCCATCTTTAGAGTGTCAGGGCAATGCATGTTATTTTTAACGAAAGCGAGCATATCGACTAAATTTCCAATGCTCCTCTGGATTAAAAAAGCATTGCCGGTGTTTCTCGCTATTATCTCGGTACTTTACCTGAGAATCTTCATTATTCAATTTTACTTCATCAATGGAAATTCCATGATGCCGAGTTTCAAAGACGGGGATTTAATTCTCGTAAAGAAATGGGGATTTCCCGCACGGGTCGGCCCCTGGACTTGGTCTTTGATAGAGTCCAAAATCGATCGATTCGACGTTCTTGTTTTAGATGGGGTTGGAACGGAATTAAGTTTAAAGAGAGTTGTCGGACTCCCGGGAGATTTTTTTCGATTCTCGGAAGGACGAATTCACATCAACGATTCTTCATTGGAAGAACCTTTTGTAAAGCCGGGTTTTAAGACGCAAGCTCCCTCACTTTCGATTGTTCCGGTAGTGAGTGTTTCCGGAAACATCGGTATAGGTGATTCTGGCAGAATTCCGCCGGGATACTTTTTGGTGTTAGGGGATAACCGTGAATTCTCTACTGATTCTCGAAATTACGGACTAATTCCTTTTCAAAAATTACGCGGAAAAGTTTTACTCGGCTTCTAGTTATCTGATTTTTTAAAACGGCAGCGCGAAACTAACGAGTCGACTACCCGGTATATGCTATATTTTATCTTCAAGTATTTTTTTGGGCGAAGTTTGTATGAGCTCCCACAGCAATTCCCCACTTCTTGCGAATTGACATTTTAAGTTTCTCATGATAAAAATTTTCAAGTCATGTAATCCACCCCCGGCCCCCGCCCAGGAAGGGCGGGCTCTCCCGAATTTTTACCTCAAAAGGACCGGGACCTTTTTTGCAGAGGCTCTCGAAAAGACTTCAAGTATTTTTTTGGGCGAAGTTTGTATGAGCTCCCACAGCAATTCCCCACTTCTTGCGAATTGACATTATTAGTTTCTCATGATAAAAATTTTCAAGTCATGTAATCCACCCCCGGCCCCCGCCCAGGAAGGGGGGGCTCTCCCGAATTTTTACCTCAAAACGACCAGGAACGGTTTCTGCAATGGTTCGAAAGGGCTTCGGGAATTGCAGAAATTTGCCGATTGTACTAATGAAATTAGACTGATCTCATACCCCTACAGTAGCTACCCGTTAAAACGGCCCGACGGAGTTAAATTTGTAATAAAAATATGCATCCTAATCGCAAAAGATTTTCGTTTCTCTTCTATTTTCTCTGCGTCTTATTCGCAGTTCTAACAATTAGAGTTAGCTATTTAATTTTCTTTAATGATAAGGAAATCGCCTTTAAGAACGGTGAACGAATTTTAAGGGGCGCGATCTATGATCGCCGCGGGATCGAGTTGGCGCTTTCGATCGATTCTTCGACGATCGGGATTTATCCGGCAAATATCTATGATCCGAATTTTACCGCGATTCAACTTTCCCCCTATCTTGATATTTTGCCGGAAAGAATCGAAGGGTTGATTCGGGAGAAAAGCAGATATTTTCTTTTGAAACGCGAGATAGACGATGCCACTGCAACCCGAATTATGGAGATGGCTCTTCCAGGGGTTAGGAGAGAAAGGGAATTTAAACGAGTTTATCCGCATGGAAGCCTGGCAGCAAGCCTCGTCGGGTTTACCGGGATGGACGATGATAAGGCATTGTCGGGTTTGGAATATTATTATAACCGAGAATTAATGACTCCGACCGACTCGGATCCGAATCGAGGTGCCAACGTTCATTTGACTTTGGACGGTCTCATTCAGTTTAAATTGGAAAAAGCTTTGGGAAAACGATTCGAAGAAACCGGGGCAAAGAGAGCCGTCGGCCTTTTGATGGAGATTCATACGGGAAAAATTCTAGCTATGGCGAGTTTTCCTTCATTTGATCCGAATCGTTATGCGACATTCGAGGAAATTTCTCATACGAACTGGGCGATTCGGCATGTTTACGAACCCGGATCTACGATGAAAATATTTTTGGCAAGTATATTGCTTAATGAAAATTTAATTCGTCCTAACGAAAAATTCGATTGTCCGGGATATGTGGAATACGGGAAAACCCGGATCAAATGCACTCAGGTTCACGGGAAGGTGAATTTGGAGGAAATATTACAATACTCATGCAATGCTGGAATTATCAAGGCATCATCCCGAATCCCGAACGAAGTACTTTATGAATATATGAAGCGATTTCGCTTTGGAGATAAGACCGGACTTCTGCCTAACGAATCGGTAGGTTACGTTCCGACGCTCAATAAGTGGACACCGACGACTCCTATGTTCATGGCGATCGGTCAAGGAATTTCCGTGACTCCCGTGCAGCTTGTCGCTTCTGCTGCGTCCGTCGTAAACGGAGGCCGTTTTTTAACTCCGAGAGTCGTTTCCCATATTACGGATTCTTACGGCGAAGTTTTGCATGAATTCAAGGCGGAAGAGGCGCCGGTAGGAATTCGTGAGTATTCTACCGAAAGATTGTTGAAAGCCATGACGAAAGTAGTTAGAGATGGAACTGGAAAAAATGCATATATACAGGAATACTCAATCGCGGGAAAAACCGGGACAGGACAGAAATCGGTTTCCGGGAGAGGCTATCAAGACGGTCTCTGGTCAGCATCCTTTCTGGGTTTCTTTCCCGCGGAAAAACCTAAGATCGTAGGTTTGATTCTTTTCGATGAACCTAGGGGTTCGAGCCATACGGGAGGAGGACTCGCCGCACCGGTATTCAAGGAAGTCGTAGAGAATATAATTCCGATTATCGAGCAGGGCGAACGAACGGTCGACGTAAGGCTGCCGAAATTGGATCGGAAAAATCAATATATCAAATCCGATCATGTTCCCGATTTAGCCGGAAAAAGTAAGAGGGAAGTAGTGGAATTACTTTCTCCCTTAGGAGTTCCGTTTAAGCTACATGGAAGCGGATTTTGCTATGAACAGGATCCCTCGTCCGGAAGTTCTTTAAACGGAAAAAGGATCGATGTATTCTTCCAATGAAAGAGCTTCGCTCGGATCTTCTTGATAAAAATTTAAAGTCTTTGGGAAAAATTTCTCCCGAAATAGCCCAAGAAATCCGCTCTTCCTATATCGAAGCCGAACTTGTCCAAACTCCATCCGGACAACCTAGCTTGAAAATCGGCTCCACTTTGTTGCATAGCTCAAGAGAACCGGTTACGGAAGTTATGAGACAACTGGATTCCCTTAAAAAAGGGGACGAAGACCGAGTTTTTCTTTTTTTCGGTTCCGGCCTCGGTTATTCTGTCCAGTATGCTCTAGGATTTGATAAAGTAGTTTGTGTTTGGATGGAACCGTTTCCGGGTATGATCAAATTAGCGTTTTCTCTTCATGATTATTCAGGCGAGTTGGAAAACGACAGACTCCGAATCGTATTGTCTCCCTTTGACGAAGCTTCTTTATATGCGGGTTTGAAAGGTGTTTCGGGTTTGCCGGTTAGTTTTATTCCTCATAGAGGAAGTCTACAATGGAATGCGGTAGCTTACCAGGAGCCTCGCTTTTTAGCGGAAACATATTTTCATAAGAAGGATGTGAACACCGCGACTCTGACCAGATTTGAAAAAGTGTGGACCGGAAATTTTTTACGAAATCTTCCCGAACTTTTGCATTTACATCCGATTCGATCCTTATTCGAGCTTTGCCAATCCAAAATTGATATAATAGTTTGTGGCGCAGGACCTTCTCTTTCTCATTCGTTATCCGACCTAAAACGTTTCCGAGAGAGCTTCATTTTGATTGCTGTTGATACCGCATTGTTGATTTTACAAAAGGCAGGCATCGATCCAGATTTGGTTTTTAGCGTCGATCCACAATCCCTTAATTCTAAATATCTGGAAGGGTATACGGGCGATTCCGCGTTCGTTTTCGATCCGACTACTTCTTATCATTCGCTACGTTTACCTTCGGTTGCTAAGGGAGGATTCTTCACCTCCTCTCCTTTTCCATGGATCAAATTGATTGAATTAAATCTAGACGGAGGGATCGGTAGCTTGGATTTTGGCGGATCCGTCTCGACAAACGCGACGAGTCTTGCGGAGAAAATGGGAGCAAGGTCGCTCCTTTTATTGGGACAAGACCTTTCATTTCCCGGGACGCTTGCCCATTGCAAGGGTGCCATTTTAGAAGAAAGATTGAATTTTTTGGAACGACGAAAGTTCAGAAGGGAATTTCACAACCATAAACAAATGACAGCGTTACCTGCAAAATGGGTAGAATCTGAAACGGGGAAAAGTCTTAGGACAAATGAGAAACTTCTCATATTTAAGAAATGGTTTGAAGAAAGAAAGAAGGAGATCCCTTGGAGAAATTTAAGTAGCGAGGGGGCTCGACTTGAAAGCATACCTTTTATAGGAATCTCCGATTGGTTTAATCAAAATCCCGTGGATTTGAAGTTTGTTCAGGATATTCGAAATTCAATTAAAAGGATCAGAAATTCTAAACCATTACTGAGATCGATGGACCTATTAGAGGATTTAAAGCGAATCTCCATCGAACTACGAGAATTCCTGAAAGAAGTTCAGAGAGGCGAGGATCTATCTCGAAAAATTTATACTCTGATTGGAGACGGCGGCCGGGAAAGGGACTCGATCCAATCTTCTCTTCGAGAGATCGCTCGAGTCGACGAATTAGTTGCATCGAAGAAAGGACTCACGGAATTTCTGGGGACAAGTCTTCAGAGAGTGATTCTTTCGATCACCGAAGGTTATGAAACGGACTTGACTTTGGAGGAAAAGAAAAACGAACAATTGGCGATTGCAAAGAAAAGCGTTCTGCTATACGAAGGGCTTCGTTCTGCAACTCAATTGAATATTCGTTTATTAGGAAAATCGATTTTTAGGATTCAGGCGACTCGCAAGTACTGAACCCAAAAAGCGCATACGCAGGACACCAGCCTACGACTCCCGTAGTCAAAGGAATAATTCCGAAAGCACCCAGCCAGCTCTGAGAATACAACCCCCAACCGATAATTAGCACTCCTACGAAAGATCTAAGAAAACGATCTAGCTTATTTTCATTTATATCCATAAACGACTCCTTCTGTCTCAATTATCATAGCACGAGCTTTCGCTTTAAAATATTTGATAATTCTCAGAACGGAAAAAAGAAAGAAGCCTCCCTAGGCGACTCTCGGATAAAACGATAGGAAAAAACTGCCATAACGACGTCGCATAATGAAAACTTGACGAATATTGCGGTCAAAATTTTTTCTTTTTTTCTGTTGACTCGGATTGTGCGGTGCATTAAACCTGGGTTGTGCGTTGCACAACAGTGTGACCAGGAGAGAGTAAAATGGAAAAACAAATTCTAGATGTTCTTAACGCAGGACTCGGTATTGTAAAAACCGGGCAAGAAGGACTGGAAAAAGCTAAAGCAGAATTCACCAAGAGTTTCCAAGAATTGGCAGCAAAAGGTGCAGCAGATAATTCAGAGTCTTCCGTTCGCGTTCGCGAGTTCGTCGATAAACTCCTTAACGAAGCTAAGGAACTTACGACAGCAGCTGGAAAAGGCTACGAAGATACCCGTGTTAAGGTCCTCGAGAAATACAACCAACTTGTAGAAGAGGCCAAAAAACTCGTTCCTCAAGAACAAGTCGACGCTATTAAAGCAAAACTTAGCGAAGTTACGGAAACCGTAAAAAACGGTATTCCGACTAAGAAAACCGCATAAGACATATAGCCGTTTGTACCTCCCCGATCGGCGGGAACTTTTTCCCGCCGTGAATTTTTTTCATTCTTCTCCTCTCGTTAGCTCTTTTTATTTTCGGATGGAATGTAAACGCTTCCAGGCTTCGAATAATCTCTTTACTCCGGTTTCCATTTCATCGGCATTCGCCCGGGAAAAATTCCATCTTAGTAGCTTACCGGAAGACTCGGCGGTAAAAAAAGTATCTCCGGGAACGATGGCAACTCCTTCTTCGAGAGCTGTTTTAAAGAGTAAATTCGTATCCGTCTCATCCAGAAATTCTATCCACAAAAATAACCCTCCTATAGGTTGCTGAAAGCGAATTGAGTCACCAAAAATTTTCCGAAACAGACCGGTCGCTATTTTTGCTTTTCTTGAATAGTTCTCCTTAAGATCGATCAGGTGATTTTTGAAATTGCCGGATATTAAAAATTTATAAACTACCTCTTGATTAATCAAGGGAGAATGCAAATCCATTGCCTGCTTTTGTACGACCAATTCTCGCATCCGCTCTTCAGGAGCCCTGATCCATCCAACTCGCAAGCCCGGGGCAAGTATTTTGGAGAATGTACCTATCGAGAAGGTGTTCTCGGGACAAAGCGTATTTAAAGAAATCGGAATTTCATTTTCGTAATTTAACTCGCGATAGGCGACGTCTTCTAGGATGGGGATCTTCGCCTCTACGCAAATTTGAGCGATTGCTCTCCTATTTCGTAATGAATAAGAGAATCCAGTCGGGTTTTGAAAATCCGGAATGCAGTAGAAGAACTTTGGCAGGCTACGGTTTCGGGAAATCTGCGCCTTTAATTCCGATGGATCAGGTCCTTCATTTCTATAATCGAGACCGATAAAGCGAGGGCCATAGGAGGAAAAGGTTTGTATCGCGCCTAGATAACTAGGTCTTTCGATTAGAACAGAATCACCCTCGTCTAGAAAATATCTCCCAAGCAAGTCCAAGGCCTGTTGGGAACCGTTTGTCAGCAATATTTCTTCGGGGCTAGACTGCGGATAATAGGATTCCGCGATCCAAGCCCTAAGTTTAGGATGACCTTGCGTTTCCGTATATTGAAAAAGTTTAGCGCCGCTTTCTCGGATTGCAAGAGCGAAACCTTCCGAAAAATCTTTGATCGGAAAAAGAGAATCGTCGGGCAATCCTCCTGCGAAAGAAAGCATATCGGAATCGTTAATTACTTTTAGAATATCCCTTATCACTGATTCGGGTGTTCTCGAGACTCGGTTCGAAGGTCGAATTGATCCTTCGGAGTTTATTAGAGATTTCGAAAATAACTTGCGCATACGATTGAATTATTTTATATACTAGATACGAGAAACCATACAGATACAGAATATTATTTTATGACCAATACAGATGAACCCGGAACGAAATACTCGAAAATTGCAATGTCTTTGATCAGTCGGATCGAAGCCGGGGAATTTTTACCCGGAACTAAGCTGCCTTCCTTGAGGAGAATTTGCCGATACGAGAGATGCAATTTGTCTACCGCTGTCGAGGCGTTTGGAATCCTACAAGAACGAGGATATATTCGAGGAAGGGAGAGGTCGGGATATTTCATTCTTCCTAGGTCGGAATCCGTTTCCATTTATAAGGTGGATAGGCCGGTCAGAATCTCAAATCCTACGGTTCCGGAGGAAGTCGGTTCCCTTCTCGCGGAATTAGCGGACCCGAGATTCGTATCTCTCGGAGCGGCAGTACCGGATTCCCAATTTCTTCCTTTCGCCTCCTTGGAACGTTCATATCGTAAGGCTATGCGAAATTCCTTTCTCCATAATTATTCCGACGTTCAAGGGGATTTGGAATTAAGAAGAAAAATCGCAACTAGATCTTCCACAAAAGAACGACGTATTTCTCCGGAGGAAGTGTTTATTACGATCGGTTGTTCGGAAGCGGCCTTTATCGCACTTTCTTTATTAACAAAACCGGGGGATCAGGTGGCGGTAGAGTCTCCTTTGCACTTCGTACTATATCAAATTTTAAGCATATTAAAATTGAAGGCTATTGAAATTCCAACCGATCCGGTCTACGGTATGGATTTGGATTCCTACGAATCCGTACTTAAAACATCTCAACCAAAGATACTGGTTACTGTGCCGACGTTTTCAAATCCGACAGGTAGCCTTTTGCCTCTGAATTCCAAAAAGGAAGTTCTCCGGCTTTCCGCTAAATACGGGATTAAAATTGTAGAGGATGATATTTACGGGGAGCTTTTGCATTCTCCAGGACTCCGACCTCCATCACTTTTATCGTTGGATGAGGAAGGATTTGTCATACAAGTTTCTTCTTTATCCAAGACCGTGAGCCCGGGTTTAAGGACGGGCTGGTTGATCGCTAATCGAGAAATAATAGGAAGAGCGGTTCAAAGAAGAATGGTCGAGTCGATTGCCTTACCTAGTCTTCCTCAACTAGCCGCAGCGGATTTTTTGGGTTCTCTCGGTTACGAAAGACATCTTAGAAATTTTAGGCGTAGTATCGGAAACTCAATCCTTTCTTATGCGGATGCATTTTTGGAATATTTTCCGAAAGGTACGCGTTTAACGATTCCGAAAGGAGGTTTTTTACTTTGGATTGAGCTTCCAAACGGAAAAGATTCTAGAGAGTTGCGTTTTCGCGCGGCTAAAAAAAGGATCAGCCTTGTTCCCGGAAATTTATTTTCGCTCTCCGGAAAATACGTAAGTAATTTCAGAATCAATGCGGGGATTTCCTTCGGTCCCAAAGTAGCGTCTGCAATCAGAACTTTGGGAAGAATCGCAGGGGAGATTTAGCGCAGGCATCGAATCGGTTTTTTCTAGAACTCTTAAAAAGAATTGAGGGCATTCCCCTTCATAAAATATTGTCTGGGCGAAAGCATGAATCTCGAAACTGAAATTCACCAACAATCGGTCCTCTGTAATTCAGGTGGAAAACTCAACTTGAACGCAGTCGGATGGTCAAAGATCCCCTTGCATCGATGTAATGTCGCCGGCCATTGGCTACGAAAGAAAAAATGGAATTATTGGTGTTTTTACGATAAAGATTTTCTGGCATCCTTTACCGTTTCCGATATCGACTATGCCGGTGTGATTTTTTGTTATTGGTTAGATCGAAAAACGGGCGAGTTTGAGGAAAGTACGATCTTGACTCCGTTCGGTCAAGGCTGCTCTCTCGGACAGACCGTTGCGAACACCGCATTGTACGAAGGTAAGCCTGGCACAGTTTCATTCAAAGTGGATGAATACGGAAGTTACCGCATCTTCGTGGACTTTAGTAGATCGAATCGCAAACATATTCGCGCCGATTTACGCGTGGACGTCCCTCAGGGTTGGGAAACCTTGAACGTGGTCGTTCCTTGGAGTCGAAATCGTTTCCAATTTACTCATAAACTCTTCGGTTTGGGTGCGGAGGGTTCCGTGGATATTGGAGGAAGATCTCACGAATTCAAAAGCGAAGATTCGTTTGCAGTTCTGGATTTTGGAAGAGGGGTATGGCCTTACTCGACGAAATGGAATTGGGCGTCGATGTCGTATCGACCTTCTAAAAAGGAAGTTTACGGTATTAATCTTGGCGGGGGATGGACGGACGGAACGGGTACGACGGAAAATGCCCTTTTAATTAACGGAAGAATTTACAAATTACCTTCGGACGTAAATTTCGAATTCGATCGAAAAGATCCTGACAAGCCGTGGATCATCTATACGAAAGATAGTAAAGCGGTCGAATTAACTCTAACCCCGACGTTTCAACGAAAAGCAACTTCGAACGTCGGAATCATCTCGTCTGCCGTCCATCAAATGATCGGAAATTTTGACGGAATCCTTCGAGTGGGAAAAAACGAATTTAGGATCAAAGGCGGGCAAGGATGGGCGGAGGATCATATTGCCCGCTGGTAAAATACTTTTATCCGGTCGTAACTTAGATTTGACACCGCTATACAAATACATACGTTACTTCGAATGATTGATCTAAAGCAGATTTCCACTGAACCGCCTAACGATATAAAAAAGGAAAAAGCGGAAGAAGATCGAATCGGACATTTAAATAGAATCGGAGAATTACAAACTAGACTCTTTGCTTCCAAAGAGAAAGCGATTCTTATCGTTCTTCAGGGGATGGATACATCGGGCAAGGACGGAACGGTTAAAAAGTTATTTACTGTATTGAATCCTCTCGGCTGTACCTGTGTCGGTTGGAAAATTCCGAACCAGGAAGAACAAAGCCATGATTTTTTATGGAGGATTCATAAATCAGCACCCGCTAAGGGTATGATTCAAGTTTTCAATCGTTCTCATTATGAAGACGTTATAGTTCCACTCGTAAAAAAGGATATTAATGCAGATCGAATTCAAAATAGGTTAGAATACATAGCCGAATTCGAGAGACTTTTAACCGCGGAGAATAATACTCTCATCCTCAAGTTCTTCCTTCATATATCCAAGCAAGAACAATCGTTTCGAATTGAAAAACGGCTAGAGGATCCTCAAAAAAAATGGAAATTCGATCCAAGCGATTTGGTCGCCCATACCCTGTACGACGAGCATTTGAAGGCCTACGGAGAAGTTCTCAGCTTTTGTGAAGATTCCTACCCGTGGAAAATTATTCCCGCAGATAAGAAATGGTATCGGGATTATCTAATTGCTAAGTTAATTCGGGAGGAAATGGACAAAATGGACCTCCATTACCCGGAACTGGAATCCCCTTAAAATCGATCTTAAATATCTCCATCTAACTAAAAAAATCGAAACCCGACGGAAAATTTCGATTTCCCGATTGACCGAATTTGTGCGGCGCATTACAAGTGGTTTGTGCGATGCACTAAATAGTTTCCCTTAAGGAGAAAGGATCATGGAAAAACAATTGTTGGATATCCTCAACGCCGGAATCGGACTGCTGAAATCAGGACAAGAAGGTGTCGAAAAGGCAAAAGTAGAGTTAGAAAAGACCTATGGCGAATTAGTTGCAAAAGGCGCTGCTGACAACTCTGAAGGTTCCGTAAAAATTCGCGAATCCGTCGACAAGCTTTTGAACGAGATTAAAGAAGTTTCAACCGTCGCAGGTAAGAACTACGATGAAACTCGTGCAAAGATCGTTGAGAAATATAACCAAATCTCTGAAGAAATTAAAAAACGTGTTCCCGAAGGTCAATTGGAAGCAGTGAAAGCAAAACTTGCCGAAGTTGCTGATACAATTAAAAGTACCGCAAAAACTAAAGGAACTCCTGCAGTTTAATTACTCCAGTCGCAGGCCGGGTTTATTAACCTAGTCTGCGAATTCCTTTTTTTTGTTCCTGTGCCTGCTTGACATTTCTTTGATTTAGGTGTCTCTCAACGGGATGCCCGAATTTCGAAGAAAAAGTTCCCAATATAGATATGTCATTCTTCTTATTTGCCTAGGGCTTCCTTTCTTTTCCCTATCGGCGGAAGATGCAATCATTTCCCCGGAAACTCTCCCTCCTCCTTCAAACTCCGAAACGAAAGAGTCACCCGCTAAGCCCAATCCCGCAAATGCCTCTCCGCCTGCGGAAAAATCTAGGGGTCCTGAACAAGTTGAGATTCGCGAAAAATTTAAGAATCAAGTCGGTGGATTCGGATTTGATAGATTTTTTTCGTTTCAATACACTCGTCTGTTGAATCCTCAATGGGCAGTTGGGGTGATGGGTTATACGAATACCAGCGTCAACCGATTCGATAATGATATCATTGCTTCACTATACTTTCTACCCACCGCTTTTTTCGGAAGATTGAGTGATACCGAGACTAAATACTGGGGCGGCTCGGTCTTTGTTCAGCGATACTTGCTGGATTCCCCTTTCTTTGCGGCTCTTCATTTAGGGCGGGAACATAGAAAAAAACAGGAATCTGTTCTTTATTGGGAAACTCTCGGCGGTACCTACCGTTACGAAAAAGACACATATAATTGGGGACCGCAAAGCTACGCCGGTCTGGGACTAGGATTTCGATATCAAGCGTTGAACGGAATCTTTTTCGGGTGGGAAGGAATTTGGAGCTGGTATTTGCCGTACAAGAACTCTTATCAAGTATCCGATTTATTTTATTCGGATCATCAGGCGACTATCGGAGATTTATTATATAGAACTTATGCACTTCAAAATCGCTACCCTCATCCTGGCGCTAATTTTGCCTTAAATTTAGTAATCGGTTTTGCATTCTAATTTTATGGGAAAGCCTTTCGAAATACCGCGCCCATGGGTAATCGCGCATCGAGGTTTCAGCGGCGAATATCCCGAAAATACGATGTTAGCTTTCCGCAAAGCTGTCGAAGTCGGGGCCGATTGGATCGAATTAGACGTCACTCTTTCTGCAGATCGCGAGGTCGTAGTCATACACGATGATACTTTAGATCGAACTACAAATATGAAAGGTTCGGTGCGAGATGCTTCTTTCGAGCTGATTCGTAAGGCCGATGCAGGTCGATGGAAAGATGTTCGATTTCTCGGCGAGCCGATTCCAAAAATTTGGGACGTCTGGAATTTCGTACTGGGTACGAAATTGGGTTTGAATATCGAAATTAAAACAAGCGCTTATGAACCTGAACCTAAAGAAATTCCTATCGAAGATAGTCTGATTCGATTCGCTCTGAATAAAAAAGCTTTGGATAAAACTTTATTCTCCTCTTTTTGCTGGGACTCCTTGGTAAGAATACGGGAACTATCCACGGACGCAAAACTCGGTATTTTAATCGGGGACGAAACTCCTCATTGGGAAGAGGCATTGGATTTGGCGTTTCGATTGAATGCGCTTAGTTTGAATTTATCATCTCATACTGCCCAAAAAGAGATCGTATCGAAAATTCAGGAGCAGGGATTCAAAGTGTTAGTTTATACTCTGAATACCGAAGAAGAATTAAAGAAAGGCCTGGACACGGGAGTGGATGGAATTTTTACCAATTACCCTGCGAGAATGAGGTCACTCGTCAATTAACTTCCACTCGAGCGAATTGGTCCAATTCAATATGCCATTTCTCAACAATTTTGAAAAGTATGGTAATAACTTGAGGACTCGGCGCATCGTAACGATCCGCTGCGAATGAATCCGTTTCCTTAAAGCCCGGAATTTTGCGTAAATCGTCTCCGTCAGCGCGAAAACGAAAAATTTCGAATTCCTCCGTACCGCGTTCTTCTCCATTCTTAATGAAGAACGGTTTTATCAAACTCATTCGAAATTTTCCGAAAGAGATACCTTCCAGACATTGAAGGAATCTGTAGCTTTGTAAGGCTAATTCCAATTTCATTCTCGCCGCGTATTGTTCGGACTCAAGGAAAGTCAGAGCGGAAGTTCCACCGAATCCGAGATATACTTCGTATTTAGCGGGAATCGAATCCTGAACCGGAACGATTTCCACTTCCTTTAAACGGTCGCCGAACAAAGCCCAGGCAACGCCTCTGATTTTTTCGACTTCCTGTAAATTGTTTTCGGCTAACACCTTTTGAACTTTCTCTTTCGGAGACGGTTTGCAGTTGAACACGACCGTTAAGGCGAATGTAAATATAAGAATAAGGGAATGAAGTTTTTTGGAATTGAAGGAGCGGAATCCACTCATAAACGAAAGCCTCCGACTAGGAGAATGCTCCCCATTAATATGACTCATTTTCCTTGAAAAATCTACTCGAAAGATCTTTTTTTCCGATTTTATTCGGTTCGGTATATTCTTTTAAAATAAATTTTTTTAATCCATTAGACATTGAAAGTATACCGCTTTGATATTTTCCCTGAAAGCAATTGTCTTAAATCCTCCTAATTTTAACAAAGACCAGTTTTATTAACAACGATAAAAAACGAGCTTAAAACAGAGGAATACGAATGATGAACTAAATTTAGCATAAAAATGTTAAATATTCGGTTGAAGATACACGCGTAAGTCTCGGATTGAGTTTAGATTTATTCTTAAAAGAGAGTAAGTATCAATACGTATGAAAATCATGGCGAGATTGATATTTATCGGACTTATACGTTAGCATGTTGCACAAGTCCTCCGTTATATGAACGTATATAGGAAATAAATTTCCATAAATGACGAGGAATTATAGGAAATAGTCTTAACGTTGCCTTTTTTCAATTTTAAGGGTATTCCATTAACCGACATTCGTTAGTCGACATTGCCGCTGTTCGGCGACGTAGAGAGAGCTTTTAACATTTCTATCATTGGAAAATTATTTCGTAAAAAAATAACTTCGCGTTATGCGAAAAATTAAAAACACTTTACTACTTTTGTAAGAATGTAACTGTTGTTACGTCAGTTAACGTTTATGAAGCCAAAGAAAGTTACCAACGATGATCTTGAAAAGATCGTCGCAGGGGTAAAGACCCAAGCAGTCGAAGCAATCGGGAATTACCTATATAAAGGATTCCGGATTCAAGTTAGTAAGTATAACTTATCGGGGGCGGAGCGGGTCCAACTCCTCTACCAAAGACGGAGGAAAGAAGGGCTTTGCATCGTTTGCGGAACAAAGGTCGCAAAGAAAAACCCTTCTACTGGGCGACTATATCGCCTCTGTGAATTCCACCGAAAAAAAATAGATAAAAAAAAGTAATTCATAAAATCCGGAAAACGACTGATAATCATAATGAAGACCTTCGAGTCTCGGATGGGTACCTTTGTTTTCCGGATTTTATTTCAAAGATCGTTTTAAACGATTCGTATTCGCAGTTCTCTTATTATTATTAATTCCCGGATCCGCCTTTTCTCAAGGTGGAAATCCTGCGAAAGATTCGGTTCCACCTGATTCGGATTTATTGCTCAGGATCGCCGAAGAATCATTCAAAGACCGAAAATTTTACCAATCCATCGAAAGTTTAAGAAGTTTTCTAGTGCTCTATCCTGGAAACTCGAAAAGGACCAGGGCCCTACTTTTGCTGCGAGATTGCTTTCTTAAGCTGGATCGCCCCGAAAAAGCTCTGGAAGTTAGCCTAAACCTCTATAAAATGGAGCCCACCGGCGAGTTCGGATTGGAATCCTACTTGGAAGCCGGACGGCTTCTCGCGAAGATGGGAGAAATTGACCAGGCCAAGGAAGTGTTTTCATCCATTTGCAGGCAGTCATATTCTCGGGTAATGGCCGAAAAGGCGGCTTTGGAATTTTCCGGTTTGGAAGTTCTTTCCGACGTCAGCCCTTCATCCGAGGCGGATTCTTGTCGGGAAAAATAGGAGAACTCGAGGATTTCGTTCCTAAATCTCCGGTTAAAAGCCGATACTAGTTTATAGTTGAACTCCGGCGGCGGAATTTTTTAATCACTGGTAAAGTATGTCCAACGGCTTCTTTCAAATCGTGAATTTCCCGAAAGGGTCCTATGTCATTGTCGAAGGTAAGAAAGAAGCTCATAACTTCTTCATTATCCGGCAGGGAAAGGTACGCGTCGCCCGCGAGAACCAGGTGGTAGGCGAGGACCCGAATCAGCTGCTCGGTCCGGGGGATTTCTTCGGCGTTGTTGCCGCCATGAGTCAACATGCCCAGATAGAGTCGGCAATCGCGTTAACCGACGTCTCCTTAATTCAAGTCAGCTACGATCAATTCGGGACACTGATCCAAAAAAACACCCCAGTTGCGATGAAAATTATCCGGTATTTCTCGATGAAACTCCGGCAATTCGATTCGACCATTACTCGCCTTTCGTTTCGTTCGGCGGTTGAGGAAGATCCGAATCAATTATTTGCAATCGGAGAGTATTATTTTAATCAAAAGAATACGCTTCACGCCGCTTATGCATTTCAAAAGTATCTGCAATATTTACCCAACGGACAATTTGCGACTCAGGCGAAACTGAAGCTACAGACCATGAATCAGCCGGTCGCATCCGCGCCCATCGATTATACGAAATTCAACCGTTCCTATTCGGATAACGAAATGATTTTTTGTGAGCATGAACCGGGAAGAGAGTTGTACATCATTCAACACGGTAGGGTGAAGATTACGAAGATCGTGGATTCAAACGAAGTTCTACTCGCGGTTTTGCAAAGCGGGGATATTTTCGGAGAGATGGCTTTATTGGATAATAAACCTCGATCCGCTTCCGCGATTGCGTGGGGAGAAGAAATCCAATTACTTGCAATCAATAAAGCTAACTTCGAGGGAATGGTAAAAGCTCAACCTCAGCTTGCGACTCGATTGATTACATTATTATCCGAGAGAATTTGGACGGCTTACAAACAACTCGCGAACTTACTTATTACCGACCCGCAGGGTAGGATAGCCGACACACTTCTCACTCTCGCAGAAAAAAATAGAGTGAAAGTCGTTCCTAAGGCAAATTACAATTTCGAAATCGGAACGAAAGATTTACTTAAAATGATAGGCTTGGCCTATCCGAAAGACGAGAATCTTGTTCTTGATCTAATATCGAAAAATAAATTCATAAAACTTGATCAAGGAAAGCTTTCCTGTACCGATCTTGTGGAGCTGGAAAAATTAGTTCAGATCTTCCGTAAAAAATCCCAAATGGATATGAAGCTCAAAAAAAGAGCCTAACGATCGAAATTAAATGGAACGAGAAGTAAGACTCCGCAAGGCGGAAAGCTGGCTTCGAAGAAAGGATCCTGTCCTGCGTAAGCTGATAAATCGAATCGGTCCTTGCACATTGAAAATGGTCGGTTCGCCGTATCACGTTCTGCTTAAGTCGGTGATCAGCCAGCAATTATCGGTAAAAGCGGCTTCGACGATGGAGAATCGAGTGATCGAAAGATTCGGAAGCCGCAAGCGATTTCCCGAACCGAATCTTTTGCTCGGATTAAGCGCCGAGCAATTGCGATCTGCAGGGCTATCCTTTGCGAAGGCGGACACCGTTAAACGAATCGCTTCGGCTTACGAGTCCGGTGAGATTACCGATCGGAAACTTAGGAAGCTTGAAGACGAGAAGGTTCTAGAATTTCTTTGTTCCATTAAAGGCGTCGGTCCTTGGACGGCGGAAATGGTCCTAATGTTTGCGCTGGATCGTTGGGATCATTTTTCTTTGAATGATCTCATTCTTCGTAAATCGATTGAACGACATTTCGGGATCCATAGAGATTCCAAAAAGGAGATACTTGCTCTTGCCGGGCGGTTTTCTCCGTACCGTACGATTTTTTCCTGGTATCTATGGAGAGACTCCGACGGCGGAGAAGGTTGGTGAAATCGCCCAAACTTCTCCTCCTTAAATCTGAATACCGAAGGCCTTGCAGTCGGACTTGATCATGATTTCGACTAACTCTTTGAATTTTACTTTCGGTTCCCAGCCGAGTTTCTTTCGGGCTTTTTCAGGATTGCCTATTAGCAGCTCGACTTCCGCAGGGCGATAGAAGTTCGGATCGACTTGAACGAGAAGCTTTCCGTCTTTCTTATCATATCCCTTTTCCTGATCTCCGGATCCTTTCCATTCGACTTGTATATTTAAGTGTCTGAACGACTCTTCTACGAATTCGCGAACGGTATGCATTTCGTTGGTTGCAACCACGTAATCGTCTGGCTCGGGCTGTTGAAGCATCATCCACATCATTTCCACGTAATCTTTCGCAAATCCCCAGTCGCGCTTGGCGTCTAGGTTTCCAAGTCGGATCGGGCCACTCTTACCGGAAAGCAATCCTGCCACTCCTAAGGTGATTTTACGAGTAACGAAACCTTCTCCCCTGCGAGGTGATTCGTGATTAAATAAAATTCCGTTCGAAGCGTGCAATCCGAACGCTTCTCTATAGTTTACCACCGCCCAATACGCGTACAGTTTCGCTACCGCATACGGTGATCGAGGATAGAAAGGAGTTTTTTCGTCCTGAGGGATGGCCTGAACTTTTCCATAAAGCTCCGAGGTGGAAGCTTGGTAAAAACGGGATTTAACTCCCGTTTGCTTGATAGCATCCAAGATTCTTAAAGTTCCGACCGCATCCACTTCCGCAGTGTATTCGGGAACTTCGAACGAAACGCCTACATGGGATTGGGCGGCTAAATTATAAATTTCCTCGGGTTGAACCTTCTCTAAAACCCGATTTAAATTACTGGAATCCGTCAAATCCCCGTAATGCAAAAACAATCGAGGATTTCCGCGCAGATGCTCGATGCGGTCCCGGTTCAATGAGCTGGATCGGCGCACGATCCCATGGACTTCATAGTCTTTGCTCAAGAGAAGTTCTGTTAAGTAGGATCCGTCTTGGCCGGTAATGCCGGTGATTAGCGCCTTTTTCATTCTGGAACCAAAAAAACCGGTTTTGTTTTCCAGGCAAGAACGTTTAGACCGTCCCCTTCACCCATTTTTTCCTTCTAAATTCGAGTACGAAGGTTCCGGAGAGCGTCGCAATCCAGATAAATATGGCGGCCCAAATTCCTAAGGTTCCCCCTTTGAAATAAATCCCGAATAAGTAAGCGCAGGGAAGCATAATTAGGTATGTAACCAGCATGTAAATACGGAAGACATGGGCCTGCAATCCGGCGCCTCGAAGTGCCGCGCCGATAACCATATGGTACGCGTCTCCGATTTGAATTACGCCTAAAAGGACTAAAGCCGGATAACATTCTTCGATTAACTCCATGTCTTGAGTATAGACGTTTAGGATGTTTCTCCCAAAAATGATGAATGCCAAACCGACTAATCCCATTACATGTGCCGAAAAGAAAGCGGATCTGAAAGCGGCGTGGTAGGCCAATTTATACTTTCTCGCCCCCATTGCCTGACCCAATAAAGTTGTGGCTGCGACTCCGAAGGCATAACCGGGAAGAAAAGCCATGCTCAAAGTTGAAAAGAGAATATTGGACGCGGCTACCGACACAATGGAAATCATTCCTTGGAATTTAACGAAGATCATGAATGCGACATTAACGAATCCTTCCTCTAATCCAGGTGGGACTCCGACTCGAATGATTTCAAGTAGATGAGTCCAAGTCGGAATCGGGCGAATACCTAGAAAATATCGATTCGCTTTATACTTAAACAGAAAGAACGGAAATACGAGCAACCCGACAAGACCTGCCAGAGAGGAGGCTAGTCCGGCTCCGGCGATTCCCATTGCGGGAACTCCGCAATTTCCGTATATGAAAATCCAGTTCAAAAGAATATTAGAAAGTGTTGTTACTGCCATCGACACGAATCCGGCTTTCGTAAATCCTAAGCCGTCCATGAATCCCCTAAAACAAAAACCGATGAAGTAAAAACCGCTCCCTAAGAATCTATACGTTAAGTAACTTTCTCCTAAAAGACTTACCGCTTTATCGGCCCCGATCAAAGCCATGAGAGGGGACGAGATGAACGGTCCTAACACAGTGATGATCACGCCTAAAAATAGGGAAAGGTAAAGTGTCGTAATTCCGATCTTTCCGATTTCATTCGAGCGACCTTCTCCGAATCTTCTCGCTACTATAATCTGAATTCCCATGGAAAACCCGATAAGAAATGCAACGAGAGTGTAATAACTGATTCCACCCATTCCGATCGCGGCCAAGGCTTCTTTACCTAAATAACCTACCATGATCGAATCGGTGGACCAAACTACGGTTTGACTGATCATCGCCAAAACGACGGGAACGGCTAAAAATAGAATGGAAGTGTTGAGTCGACTGAATCTATAAGTTCTACGTATCTTTTTTAACAAGGTATCCAATCAATTTCCAGCTTCATTATAGGAGGTCCCATAACCAGCATTTTTTCTTCGAAAAACGGTTTCTTCTTCGTGCAGAGCTCTTACAGTGGTATTACGTTTATGCAGACCTTGGGAACCGGGATAAAGGCTGAATTCGCAGACCTCCATAATCATCTCTATGGAAGTATTCGTCCGGAACTATTATGGGAAATGGGGAAGAATAATCCGAATCCACGATGGGAAATATTTCTTCGTCCGTTCGAGGAATTGTACGGAAAGAAAATTCGACCGTCGACTTTCTTCGAGGACTATAGGGATCCTGATTTGTTTCGAAAGCTTTATCTTTTCAATCACAAAGGTCCTTTCCCCGAATTCCAAGCTAAGTTCAACCTAATTATCGCTCTCTCGAAATTCGATCCTATCGAAATCCGATTCATAGCAAAACAGATCACTTTAGCACAGTTCCAAGAAGGCGTCACATTCGGAGAATATAGGATTATGTATGCTCCGAATGAAACCGATGAGAACGTATTCGCTAAGACCGCAGCCGCTTGCGAAGGATTTGCCGAAGCCGAATCGGAATTAGGCGGGCTCGCACGATCTAGATTGGTCATTTCCCTGCATCGAGACGGAGATTTTTTTAAGGAATATGAAATTATAAAGGGCCTTATGGAAAAGGATTCCCTGATTCGAAAATACGTAGTCGGTTTAGATTTTTGTTATATAGAAGAGGGATTTCCGCCGAAAGATAAAAAGGATTTCTTTCTGCAAGTCGATAAGGATAATAAGTCCGAACCTTCTACGGCATTATCAATTCTTTATCATGTAGGAGAATCTTTTCAGGATAAGAGTTTAATCTCGGCAGCTAGATGGGTGCTTCAATCCGCCGAATGGGGGGCTCATCGTTTAGGTCATGCGATCGCATTAGGTGTGAATCCGGACGCTTATCGTGGAGAAAATTTTGTCGAAACGGCAGCCGAGAGAAGAGACAGTCTGGAATTTTTATACGAAAGATGGGAGGAGATTTCAAAGTTTGGAGAACTTCCCGACAGGAGCAGAATAGGCGCCGAATTAGATTCGATTCGACATAAGGAAAAGGTAGAAATTCCGGCTACTGAAACGTCCTTGTCTGAAACGAGGGCTTTTCAAAACTATTGTATGGACAGGATTTCCGTAACCGACGCCGTGATCGAATCCTGTCCAAGTTCTAACGAGTATATCGGAATGGTTCGAGATATTAGGCATCATCCTTTTTTACGTTTTGTAAATACCGGACTCAGGGTTACGATATCGACCGACGATCCGGGTATTTTCGGTACGGAAATTCAGAAAGAGTATAGCAAGGCGGAACAAATGGGACTTAGCAAGGAATTGCTCGAACGGATTCGTCAGGATTCTTTTTCGTATACGTCAGAAATTTTATCGGGAAGGCAGGAACTTTCTAAGTAAAGATTTAGAGATTGCATGAAAGTTTACGGAATTTCTTTTCATTTAACGACTACGATTTCAATCCGACTTTTGTCTTCTTGTATTATCGTACTTTTTTCCAGTTATTCCATTTTCGGCCAAGTCCAAAGCGATTTTTCCGATCCGTACGATTATAATTTAAGAAATTATCAAGACGAAAAATCTCCGGATGGATTTCAAGAATATGCTATTCCGCCGAAATTCGATAAACCGATCCTCGTAAACCCGAAGAACGCGCAAGTTCCTTTTCAGAACGCACTTCCGACTTCGACGGGAGCTCAAGGAACTCGTAGAACCACAAACCCGACTCAGACTAGGCAAGATGACGGATTATTTAATCCGATAACCGGAGAAGTGAATATCGAAGCCTTGGAACGGCAGCAAACGCAAGAACGGGATAGAAAAAAGAAATTAACGGATTTCGGGAAAGAAAGAGAACCTTACACTGAAACTAGACTTCGAAGATTCTCCATTATATTTTTTATGACCTTGCCGCTTGCAGGCGGTTTATCCTACGGTGCATTAAGTTTTTTTAAACCTGGATATGAAAAGACGTTACCGGGAGGATGGATTGTTTTCGGCGTCGGGGCAAGTTTGGCCTTTGCAAATGCGTGGTCGGATTTAAACGAATATGATCGTATGAAACTAGAAAACCAACCCGAAAGCCCCACTCCGAACCCGACCGTGCCCGATAGACTTTCGGAAACGATTCATCCGACGACACTTCCGGGATTGGGTCCGTTTACTCGTAATTCTGAAAATAGGTTCGAGATGGATTTACTTAGAGCAAATTTCTAGGTGAAATAACTTGAATCTTTTCCCTCCATTCATGCCTTCAAAGGAAAAATGGTTTTCGTTTTGGGGGGCTCGGATTTCCGACAGTGAGCCAATTAATCCAGAAAATGTGGTTTTTAAAGAGACTCAATCCGATTTAAACAAGAGAGTTTTACAAATGCTAGGTATAACGAATCTTTAATCCCGAATCGGGGGCTGCTCATTCGATGCTTCAGCAATTGATTTATCGAGGAGTAAAGGGAGTGACTTCGCTTGGAAACGAATATCGTATATTAGAGAAGGTTTTACCGAAGCATATGTTAGGAAAAACCTTATCAGAGTGTAGAATACGAGAAGACTGGAATCTTAACTTGGTTACGGTCAAACGTCCGAAAAAAATCGTAAGGATCAAGGCTCCGAGGAAATTCTCGGAATTCTCCAGCCGAATATGATTCTCAAGGAAAACGATATTCTGGTCCTAAACGAAGATTTGGACAAGCTACTTCATAAGCGATCGGTATTAATAATCCGTGTTAAAAGTAATTTCAGATTTTCCGTTCGTCTCATCGAAATGAAAAATCGGTGCTCTAAAGACTTTTTCTAACGATTTGTTATAAAAAAAAGTTTGAGCCGATTTTGTTTCTACAATGGTCTCATTCGTCTAAGAAGGAAGGCTAGAACATGAGGATTCGATTTCTCCTTCTGTTTGTTTATTTGATTTCCTGTGCACCGTTAGTCGTGAAATCCGGCGTTGAGGTTAGTCAATCGCGTCAGATTACCCTATACGCAAAAACTTTCGCTTTTCTTCCTTTCGTCGGAGAGGCAAGTCGTATCCAAATCGCGGAACATGAAGATCTAATCAGATTGAAATTCATCGAAAAAGGTTTCCGAGAAGTCGAGGCGAATCGAGCCGATCTTTTAATCGCTTACGATATTTTGACCTACCCAAGAGGGACAGTAATTCCGAATTCGATCCCCCTGGGGGCCAGCGGAGGTTGGTTAACTCGTAGAGGATTGCGCTATCATTCGGACGGAGACACCGTTAGAGGTTCTTTCGGCATTCCTTTTTTAGGCGGTTTAGCGGGAGGATACGGAAGTAACGGCGGTTATTCCGGATTCGGCGGTTATTATTTGGGCGGCGGGTACGGCGCTTACCAACGTTCTTACACTCGAAATTATTACGATACGAGCTATTACGATATTATTTTCAAAATGCTTATTTACGACGGGCGAGTCTACAGAGGAAAGCCGTTTAGCGTACTATTGGAAGCTAACATAGAAGGTGAAGGGCGCTCCGGATATTTATTCGACGTGGTGCCTTATCTAATCGCAAGTTTCTTTAAATCATTTCCTAACTTTAATGGACAAAAAACGGAGACAATTTCCGAATACGAAGTAGGTTTCGAGGATTAACCCATAGGATAAGGAATTTTCCTCGAAACCTCATCAATTTTTTTTAATATGTCATCCGATAAAAGTAAATCGACTGCTTTTAAGTTTTCTTCCAGTTGCTCGACAGTATTCGCTCCTATGATCGTCGAGGCAACGTAATCGTGCTGTTTGGACCAAGCCACCGAAAGTACCGCTACGCTGATTCCTGCTTCTCCGGCGATTTTACTCAACTCTGAGACCGAGGAAAGAGTTCCTTCGTTTAAGAATCGATTTGCCATGCGTCGCTGTCTTTCGGTGGGCAGCTTCGCATAACGACTAAATCGTGCGTTCTCAGGCGGTGACGGTTGGTTGTATTTTCCGGTTAACACTCCGCCTGCCAAAGGAGAATAGGGCAATAGGCTGATAGTTTCTCTACGGCAAATATCGGATAACGCGTCTTCGAAGCGTCGATTTAGAATGCTGAAATTATTTTGAATCGATTCGTATCTCGCCAAAGAATTCTTTTCGGAAACCGAGAGGCTCTTCATCGTTCCCCAAGCAGTTTCGTTGCTACTGCCGATATATCGAACTTTTCCCTCGTCTATTAATTCGGTTAAAGCTTCCAAGGTCTCTTCGTATCCGAAATCGTGATCCGGCCAATGAGTTTGGTATAAATCGATATAATCGGTTCCTAATCTTCTGAGGCTACCTTCAATTGCGATTTTAATATTCCGTTTATCCAAGGTCGTTTTGCCGGAGCGTACAGGAGGTGAAAACCAGCCGTGGCCGGGACCGCAGACTTTAGTCGCTATGAGAATTGATTCCCTTTTTTTCGTTTTTAGCCATTTTCCAAAAATTCGTTCCGTTTCATGTACGTATCGTTCCTCTGGTGGAACCGGATAGACTTCCGCAGTGTCATAAAAATCGATATCCGCGTCATAGGCTCTGTCTAAAATGCGATGCGCTTCCCGTTCTTCGCAACTTGATCCGAATGTCATAGTGCCCATGCAAATTTCGGAAACTACCATGCCGCTTTTACCGAGTCTTCTTTTTTTCAACGGGATCTCCTACGATTGATTCTGTCGGAAATTACAGGGAATCTTCTCAAGAATGATGATACCGAGGAGCCGTATCCTTCGCAAGAATTTTTGGAATCGCGTAAAGTATGAATTGTTACGGAACCGTTCCGATAGTTCAAAGGGGTCGAATTGGAAAATGGATTGTAACTAGCGAATAAACGAACTATAGTCGAGTTCGGTTAAAACGGCAAATTCGGAGAAGTTCCCGAAGACCCGAGTAAGTTGACAGTTAATTTTATCGGAGAGTTATGAGGATGAAGAAAAGAAATCGGTGGGGTATGTTTTTGATTTTTTCGTTAATGGGCTGTTACGCGACCGTTCCGCCGGGGCATGTCGGACTAAGGTTCGATCCTTGGAATCGAACCTTAGAAAAAAAATCCCTTCCACCGGGAAATTATCCGATCGGATTTTTTGAACAAGTAATACAGTATCCTGTCCAACTTCAATCTCACACTGAAAAAGTAGAAGTTATTACTCGCGATGATTTGAGAATCGAAGTTATTGCCACGATCATTATTAAGCCGATCGTGGAGGAGGTCTTTGAATTACAGACCAAAATCGGCCGGGATTTTTATAATATGGTCGTGCAACCCGAATTTCGCACATGCATTCGGAACGTGATGACGAGTTATCCAATGATACAAATTTCCAAAAAGACGCCCGACATCGAGAAGGAGATCAAAACGGAAGTGACGAGGCGTATTCAAGGTAAGCATGTAGAAGTCGACGATGTGGTATTAAGCGATATAAATTATAGTCAGAAAATTTTCCAGGCCATCGAAGAGAAGTTAACGAAAGAACAACAGTTGGAAGCGATGAAGTTTCAAATCCGAATCACTCAAAAGGATAATGAAATGGAACGCATGAAAGCAAAGCGAGAAGCTGAAATTCGCATTATCGAAGCGGAAGCGGAAGCTAAGTCCAGTGTAATCAAAGCTAGGGCAACTGCGGAAGCACAAGAGATGATCAATAGTAAGTTGACGACGAAATATATTCAA
This sequence comes from Leptospira broomii serovar Hurstbridge str. 5399, assembly GCF_000243715.2. Lineage (NCBI taxonomy): Bacteria > Pseudomonadati > Spirochaetota > Leptospiria > Leptospirales > Leptospiraceae > Leptospira > Leptospira broomii. The sequence continues at coordinate 1,030,590 of NZ_AHMO02000008.1, read as the reverse complement.
TATAAGGCGTTAGAAAATCCGAACAATAAAATCATCTATTATCCGCTGGGAAAGGATTCATTACCTGTAATCATAAACCCGCAGTTGGGCGGAAAATCGGAACCCAACCGATCAGAATAATTTCGATGGGCCAAAGAGGGTATTCGTTGTGAAAAGCTGGTATTCAAAGGCGGTAGTCGCTGCGGTTCTTTTATTATTAGAAGGATCGACTCCCGTCCGTCCAGAAATTGAATCCGATATAGTCGAGGAGACTTTTATACCGAGAATCGCCCGTTCTTCCGGAGTATTAAGTATTTCTGTTTCCTCCGACGGTAATACGTTCGTTTCAGGATGCGAGGATAAAACCGCTAGAATTTGGAGTCTTAACAATCGAAATTTCTTAACCCTATCCGAAAATACTAGTCCGGTGACATCCGTTTCCTTTTCGCCTCTTGGAGATAAGATTCTTACGAAAGGCGACGGGGATACGGCTACGCTTTGGGCTAGCGACGGCAGGAAGCTATTATCGACTCATAGTAGCGAAGGATGGATCCAGGCGGTTTTGTTCGCGCCGGACGGAAAAAGTTTTTTTACGGCGTCCGACGACGGAAAAATTTATCAATGGGATCTTACCGGTAAATTAGTTTATCGTTATGTTTTTCATACCGACGCCATAACTTCGATCGATGCTTCGAGAGACGGAAAGTTTCTCGTAGCCGGTTCCGACGACGGAAAAATTTCGATCTGGCAGGTCAAAGGTAAGTTGTTAAAAGAAATGGAGGGACACGGAGCGTCCGTTTCGACGGTAGCAATTTCGCCCGATAATTCCGTCTTTGCGTCCGGCGGTCTTGATAACAAAGCAATTCTTTGGAATTTTAAAGGAGAGAAGATTCGGGAATTTTTGGGACATTCTTCTTCGCTTTCCGGAATTGCTTTTTCTCCCAACGGAAAATTAATAGCGACTGCAAGTCAGGACAGAACTGCAAGGATTTGGAATTTATCCGGCGAAAAAGTAGCCGAATTAGAGGGCCATACCGAGGATTTGACCGATATAAAATTCCTGCATAAGGGAGAAATCTTGATTACCTCAAGTACGGACGGTTCTCACATATTTTGGAATTTAAAAGGAAAACGTTTAGGAAACGTTATATTAACGGAACGTGGAAAGGTCGTTTTTACCGAAGACGGGCGATTCGAATACGATGATTCTCATTCAGCTGACTCCATCGAATTCGAAGACAAAATATCCGGCCAAGTGGTAAATATAGATCAATTTTTCGACAGGTTATATACGCCTAACCTTTATTCTGAACTATTAAGCGAAGTCAACGGGGCTAAGCCTCAAAAAAATATCGCCGAGTTATATAAGGAATCACCGGCGCCGTCCATCTTGTTAACGATTGCGACTACGCCTCGGCCTAAGGAACAAAAAATAGATTTGGAAATCAAATCCTGCGATACCGGAGGCGGTGTAAAGGAACTGCTTCTATATCATAACGGCTCGTTAATCGATTTGGAAAAAATTCGTGGAATTAAAATTCAAAACGAAGGAAAGTGCACCACTCAGAAAATTTCAGCGTCTCTGATTTCCGGTGCAAACACGTTTCAAGCAGTAGCTAAAAGTCAGCTAGGCATTGCCGCCTATTCTAAAAATCTAAATATCGATTCGAATCAAGTTTCGGGTCCCGTTCCGAAGCCGGCTTTACACATAGTCGTTATAGGAATCGATCAATACAAGAATACCGATTTGAATCTAAAATATGCGGTCGCGGATGCGAAAGCGATTCGCGATTCGATTCGGGAAAAGGCTGCGGATCTTTTTTCCGCTACTTACGTGTATGAGGCATTCGATAAAGATGCTACCAAGAGAGGAATCGAGCAGGTATTTGCCTTGGTTGCCGAGAAGGCTCGACCTGAAGACGTGGCGGTGATCTATATCGCAGGTCACGGACTTTCCGAGGAACGCACATACTATTTTTTGTCCCAAGAAAACCCGGGCAATAACATCCAAGCAATCCAGTCCGGTCTTTCTCAACAGGAGTTAATCAAACTCATTTCAAGAATAGATGCCACTAAGAAATTCGTAATGATCGACACTTGTCAATCCGGCGGCGATTGGCTTGTAACGATGCGAGGCGGATCGGAAGATCAGGCAGCCTTAGGAATATTGGCCAAAACTGCGGGCGTATGGGTGGTAGCAGCTTCGCTGAAGAAACAATACGCATGGGAATCCATCATAACCGGTCATGGACTATTAACCACTAGCATATTGGAAGCTTTAGAAGGGAAAGCAGGAAAAACGAAGACGATGTCCGTAGGAGAATTAATACCTTACATTAACCGACGAGTCCCCGAGATAGCAAAAGAGTATTTTAAAAAAGAGCAATATCCTTACACCGCTCAACATGGACAAGACTTTCCAATTGCTAAGGTAAAGTGAAACGACGATTTTATTGTCCTTCCGCCCAAGATTCTTTTCTAGGGTCTGCACCCCCAAAAAGTTTACCGGTCTTAGGATCGCGTAAGGAAACGCACGGGGCTCCAAAATCATATTCCCATTTCTCGCGCCCCTGTACGTCGTAACCTATCGCTTTGAGAGCGTCAGCATGCCTATCGTAGATATCTTTTTCCAACTCGATTCGTCCGGGATAATAAGTGTGAGGGGAAAAGGAATCCGGCCAGTTTAAAGAGCGAAAGCGGGGTGCGTTAACGGCCTCTTGAGGATTCATTCCGAAAACGACTATATTCAAAAAAGTTTGAATAATACCTTGCGTTTGCATATCTCCGCCTGGTGTGCCTAAGCTCATGAAAAATTTTCCCTCTTTGAATACCATAGAGGCATTCGGAGTGATCGTAGGCCTTTTTCCCGGAACTAAAGAGGAAGGATGAAGCGGATCCAAGCGAAATTGTGTCATTCGAATTCCTAAGGTTAAATCTCCGTCGATCATAGGCGACTGAGGAAAATCGCTAGGGGTAAGGGACAGTGAATTTCCTTTCGAATCAATTATACTTAGATACGTCGTATCTCTTCCGATTTTACCGCTTCCGGTCTTTTCCCAAAAGCTAGGCGCTATTTTCCAGTCTCCCATTTCGGCGACGTACCCTTCACGGGGATTTTCTTTCGGTTCGGCGTCTAAGGTTCGACTCGAAAGTCTTGTAGATTCAAATTCGAAAGGATTGCCGTGAGGCGGCGTCTTACCGAACGCAGCTTTTTGGAGAAGTCTTTTTCTGCTTTCTGCATATTCTTTATTAAGCAATCCTCCGATCGGGACGTACGTAAATTCCGGATCTCCGAAAAATTTTTCCCGATCCGCCATAGCTAGCTCGATCGCTTGTATCACGGTATGAACGTATAAAGAGGAATTATGGCCCATGGATTTTAAATCTATGCCGTCCAATATCTGAAGAACGATAGGTACGACTGCGCCTTGATTCCACGTTCGGTTGGAATAAATTTTATAAGATCCGAATGTGCCTGTTAAAGGTTCCTCCCAACTTCCTGTGTAACGCGTGAAATCCTCTAAAATCATAGTTCCGTCATACTTTTGATGGGCCTCTACTATTCTTTTCGCGATAGGTCCTTTGTAAAAATGGTCTCGAACCGCTTCCAAAGAGGATTCCCGATTCTTACCAGCTTTCTTTGCCGAAACCTCTACAGCCGCAAGTTCTCGAAACGTTTTCGCCAAATCAGGACGAGTAAATCTCTCGCTTAGATGTAAGGGTCGCCACCATCTGCCGCGTAGGTAAACCTCGGCATTGTAGGGGAGTAATATCGAAAAACCTAACCTCTTGAAGAAATTCATATTAATATTTCGTAATAAAATTTTATGAACCGGGAATCCTTCTTCTGCGATTCTGATCGCGGGAGCACTCACCTCGGAAAATGACATAGTGCCGTATTTTTTTAAAAGGGAAATAATTACGTCGGGGGAGGCGGGTATGAGTTGCGAAGAATATTGCAATATGGGAACGGTTTTATAGCCCCTGGATTTGAAATACTCGATTGTGGCTTTCTTCGGGGCCTTGCCTGCGCCGATGTAACTTTCGACCTTTCCGGCTTGAGCATTAAAATATAATAAGGGGGCGACTCCCGGAAACGATGCCTCCTCTCCTTGCGTAACGTTTAAAACTAACAGAGCAGCTACACCTGCGTCCGCTGCAGTTCCGCCATTCTTCAGTATATCAAGTGCGACTCGGGTTGCAAACGGATGACCGCTCGCGACCATTATACTCGATCCTTCCGCGACAGGGCGATCCTTGTGATAAGGGTCCTGCCATTCCATTATTTTGTTTGGATGATAGGTTACGATATAGAGGAGCGAAAATGCGATCAAGAAAATAGAAATCGCATATATTATTAATCGGAGTAAATTCTTCATATTGACGCTGCCATAGTGATTGTTCGAAGTACATGAGGCTTTTTTATCGAACGAATTCAAGCGAATTCTTTGCAAAGAAAAAGCATCGACCGGGATTTATGAGTACAAAGAAGTTGATTAATATTATCGTGTTCTACGAAAAGAGGGATATACTAAGTAATGAATATATGTCTCTTTCCAAAAAATAAGTAGTTTAAAATATTATAATCTAATCCTTTAGCATTACGAAAAAAGTTCGAATGTTTAAAAAAAGAGATAAACGAGTGAAATTTTAAGAGCAACTAAGGCAAAATTGGTGTTAAATGGAGAGAAGGAATCAGGGGACCTTCGCTAATGAAAGTCGAAATGCTCGAATCTTCTGCGACGGAAAACGTCGCTAGAGTGAATCATCCGAGTCTGCGAATCGAATTGAAAATCCATTCTGGACCCCGCCCTTACTTCGACACGGAAACGGAAAGTCTTTTGACTTTATCCAGAATCAACTCCCGTCCGGAAGGGCTGTCGGATGGGAAACTTCCGACGTTGAACGCGGAGATTGATTGGGATCGTAAAACGTACTCGCGAGTGGAGTCACTTTTAAAGGAGGGACTTGTCGTTTTGGTTCCACGAATAAAATATCGTAAAGAAAAACGGGAAGGGGAAATAGTATTACATCTCGTTTCGGCAAAAGGAGATAGCGTTCGCGATCGTGAGGCCTTTAAAAATTTAGTCCTGGAAATTCATCGTCGATCGGCTTGGGCGGTCAGAAATTACACGATAGAAAATCAAACAAATCGAAGCCGCAAACTGGACCTTTTTTTAGAAGAGATTCTTTCCGGGAAATGGATCGGACCGCGTCGTTCTTCCAACGAAGTTTTAATAGGCTACTTGGAAAGAATTCGTATGCCTGAACTTCTTCGCGATGATTCTATTGCCGAAGCTGTGGAACAGATCGACGCTTTTATGCGGGAAGAGGGTTTCGTAATTCCGACTAAAAATTTCGGCTACATTTACGTTCCGGAGGCGGAAGCGGATTCCCTTTTTAAAAAGGCGAAAAATCTTTATCGATATCAATTATTACCGAAATTAACTGACGCGATTCCTAACCTTGAAAATGAAATTCGAACCTATCGAGAATCCTTCTTGGATGTTTCTTACGACGACTTAGTAGAAACTCCGAGATTCGCGAGAGATAAGATGTTCGTGGGCGAATGGCAAAAATTTTCCCAAAGAATCGTTTCTTCTTTCGAATCCGATATCTTGGCGATCTTATCGTCGATTGGTACGAAAGCGATCGCTTCGGACGAGTATAAGAAAGAGTTGGAGGATCGTAAAATCGAAAGAGGTTTACGCCAGGCGCTCCCGGGAGCGGACCCGCCGATGGCTAGATTCCTGAGGTTGGAAGGCCCCGATTTTTCCGGGACGAAACTTCCAAAAAGTTTGGAGGATGATCCCGAATTTCTGAGTATCGTATACTTCGGTATAAAGGGACCTTGTTTATGCGTTTGTCCTAATTCGGAAGGAACGGTCTTGGCGATTTTCGGCGAATTAGAGGATAAATACTCCTTCGAGTCAGAAACCGCATTATCATTTCTATTAATGATTTATGCTAGGCGAAATCGAATAGGAGCTTGGTTCAATAAAGAGGTGTTTCGCGAAGCTTTTTGCGGAGCCGCTTTGGCTTGTTTGGGAAAAAAAGTTCCATGGCTGTATCGAATGGCTTTTTTTGTCGGCTTTAGGGATTCTCTTTTATCCGAAGTGTTTCACGTTCTTTCCGTGCTCGACTACGATCAACTAGATAGAAAGTTGGAAGGAGAAAATCAATCTCGCAGAAAGTACGATACACTTAGACAGGAATTTTTGAAAGTAATTTGATTTATAACCGAGTTTGACCGCTCTACTCCAATAATTCGGCTTTTCCGTAAAGCGGTGCGATCACGCGAATTTGATCCTTCTTGTAATCTAATGCATACAAAGTAAAGCTAGTGTACGGTTTATATTCGCCATCCTTACTACCGTTTACAATATTCGGATCTCCTAAAAAATATGCATAGCCGTTCTTAACAACCGGGAAGGAACCTAGGTAAGAGGATTCGAATCTACGTTTAGCGATCAAATCGACGACAACTATATAACTGGATTTTCCTTCCGAACGTTCCGTAAAAGCAACCGTTCTGCCGTCCGTTCCGACGCTAAGACTAAATTGTTCCTTCGAATTCCCCTCCGTTTTCGGGGGATAAAAGGGTCTGTCCAACTTAACTAACTCGCCTTGCGAGGCCCCCAAAATATACAGTTTATTTTCCTTTTCGGTGGCGGCACGAACGACTACAAGGTCTTCTATTAAGGAATATACATCTAGAATTTGTAATTTTTCTTTTCCTGTTTCGATCCATGCTAACGTAGCTATTATGCCGGTTTCAGTTGAAAATTTATGAATCGGAACTCGAGTCGAGTCTTCGCCGTGCTCAGAATATTTAACCTCGTTCCCCACCAAAAAAACGTAATTTTGATCTGCCGATATAAACGGCTGGAGTCCGGGTGCGACGCTCACTTCCTTTTCTTTCTCATAATCAAAGACGACCGTTTCCCATCGCTCGCTAGTTTTTCGTGAGAACAAAAGCCAAGGCTTTCCCCGAAAAAAACCGGAATTTCCCGGAAACGCATCCTTAGAACCCGGAACGGCTTTACCTTTCCCTGATGTTAGGTTTAGTAGAAAGAGTTCCTTACGAGTCTTAAATAATATATAATTCTGCTTACGAAATATCGGGAGCCCTTTCTCCAACGCTCCCGTATAGATTAATTTGGTTTTTCCGTTCGTTGGGGATACGGAAACTAAACGGAGGATTCCCTTATCTTCTTGAACAATATAAATAGGAGAGAGCGGTTCGGTGCCGGATTGAACTAGATTAACTCCGACTATGCCGGAATTTTGAAAGAATAATAAGAAAAATAACAGAGCTTGGAAGAAAAGATTAACGTTATCTTTTCGGAGAAACGCCTGTTTCACCTTCTTCATATAGGCCATTTTTGCCCCAAAGAATCGATTCGTCAGTAATTTAATCCGTTGTTTAACGCTTGATTTCAAAGGTTCTAAAATTCCCTTTGGCCTCTTCCCATTGGATCGTTGCTTCGACGACTCTAGCTTTAGACGGACCTCGTTGGACTGCCTTGTATAGATCTTCTATAAAGACTTTGTCTCCTTCAACGACTACTTCGACTTCGCCGGAAGGAAGATTCATTGTGTAGCCGGTGAGTCTGCATTCCTGTGCCCGTTGTAAAACGAAGTAGCGAAATCCCACTCCTTGAACGGCTCCTCGCACTCTAATTTTAGCTCTAGTTTGGTTCTTACTTGCCATTCACCCTCCTAAAAAAGAATATTCTATTAATCAGCGTCGAATTTGAAACAAGAAATCCTTTGTTTCATGCCTTGTTTACCATCCAAGCCGAGAACCCTTGAAGAAATTCCCAAACGATATCTTTCGATTCTTGATCTACTTCCCAGTTTTGAATCGCTTCACGGTAACAAGAAAGCCAAGCTCTTCGAGATTTTTCATCTATAGGGAAGGCAAGATGCCTTGCTCTCATTCTAGGCGGCCCGTATCTCTCTACATAATAAGGCGGCCCACCCACTACTTGAATTAAAAAATCGGCGGACTTTTGTATGCTAGACTCTAAATTTTCTGGAAACATCCAAGCTATGGGACTCGCGGGTATTTTTCCGTAAAAATCGTCGACTAAACTCCGTAATTTTTCCTCACCTAATTTTAAAAAAAGTGTGCGAAGTCTTGGATCCGGAATGGGAGGACCGGACTCCGGTGTATATATGGAATGTTCGGTCAAAGTAAGGGGCCTCTTGATAAATAAGATCTAATTTTAGGTTCAAATTCCATAACAAGTTTTTCGTAGACATCGCGTTTAAATGGAACGACGGTCGTGAGACAATCGCGAATAGGAATGAAACGAACCCTTTCGAATTCGCGTTCATGCACGTCCAATCGGCAATCTTCCGCGACTCCATTCCAATAAAATAGGAACCATTTTTGCGATTGTCCTCTGAACTTCTTTAAGTGCTTATTCAGGCTAAGGCTTTCAGGGAAGTCGTATTGGATCCACTCGGGGAATTCGTAGATTATAATACCGTTTTGAATACCGACTTCCTCATAAAGTTCGCGTTGTGCGGCTTCTTCGGAACTTTCTTCGTCGTCTATTCCCCCTTGCGGGAATTGCCAGGATCCCTGGAAGTTAGTTCGTTCCCCTACCAGTACGTCTCCTTTTGAATTAAAGACGACCATTCCGACGTTCTTTCTATACGGTTTTTCCATTCTATAGGAAGAAAACATCGCAGATGTTTATGAGACAAGCCGTTTCCCTTTTAAATTGTTTTCCATATCGAACGAATAAACCTATTGGTATCCGAGGCTTACCTATTGTCGATGCCTTACTTAAGTAATTCGAATCGAATATACGTCTATATCTCTTATAGCAAAACATAGATATATCGATAAATGAATAGAGGATAGACAAAGTGGAGCCGTCCTATTCATTGGGACAAAAGCCATTATCTTTTAGGAGAGTAGTATTTCGAAGATGCAAGTGCAACGTAAACGTAGTCGCCGTCGAATATTTATTGAAGCAGACTTCGAGATTCGGGAATCTCATATTCCCGGCATAGGAATGGGTCTTTTTCCAAAGGAAGACGTTCAAAAAGGAGATACGGTCGGCTTCTATACCGGTCGAGTTTTGGATGATAAATCGGCAAACTCGTCCAAATATTGTGAATCGAAATACTTACTTTGGATCTGTAAGGATCATTGGATTTACGGGGAAGGTAAAAAGTCCAACTATACCCGTTACATTAACCATAGCACAAAACCGAATATTAAATTAGTCGTATCTACTCGATGGAAGACGGCGCGCTTCGAAGCTCTTCGAAAAATTCGAGCCGGGGAAGAGCTTTTCTTCGATTACGGAGACGAATATTGGATCAACGTCGATATTTCTCCAGTAGAACGAAACTAGGGCGGATTCGAATTTTCCGTCCTCAGCGCAGCGGACGGGACGATATGCGAATTTACCCCCTGTTCGTTATGCGGCGACCGTCTCTCGGTCCGCCTTTTTTTCGTGCGAAGTTCCGGATTGACCGATATGTTTGAAAAAGAACGCAAATCCATTAATTAAATCGAATATAGCAGGAATAGTCTTTAAGGAAATTCCGACATCTCCATGAGAAATTAGCGGAGTTAATACGAGCTTTACTTTTTTACTTGATAACGCCTCAGCCATAATTACTGCTTCCGCCGGCGGGACCACCTTATCCCCGAGCCCATGGACGATTGAAATCGGACAGGAGATAGAATCTAGCTTATCTTTTACCTGTAAATCCTTTAGGAAAGACGCTTTTTTTCCCGCATTGTCAAGGATCTTACGCCAAATCTTTTGTCTGTAAGTCGGATCGTCTCTTAATTCCTCGAAAATTTTTCGATTCATGGATTTTATAGATTCGAGTATCCCGGGTAATTCCAACATCTCTCTTCCATAGCTTCCGTCTAAAACGCAGGCCTTAATCGCTTTCTCAACTTCCTTATTCTCGCCGATTCCATATTTTATAAAATTATAAAGTAAAATCATCCGACCGTACTCGTCTCCGTCCGGCGAGGTCATTAAATAATCCAATGTAGATGCGACGTCGCAATAAGCGCCGATCGTTAAAATGGATTCGATACGATCCGAAATTTCAGGGTTAGAGGCGGCAATCAATCCCATACTTCCGGAAAATGAAGGAGCAATATAGGAGAGTTTTCCTTGGGGACAATAAACCGGATCGGAAGACACGCTTATGATCATATCTTCTATTGTGCGAATCGTCTCTTTTTCGATTCGAAACTCGGTCACCTCTTTCAGCAGAGGAGAGATCACGGTATAACCGACTGCACAAGCGGCTTGGCAAACCGCGGCAAATCTCGGGTCTTTATTTCCTAAATAGGCGAGACCGTTGACGGCTAAGATTGTTCCTTTCGAGTCATTTTTAGGCGTGTAAAGGATTGCTGGGATCTCTTTGTCGGGTAATGAAAGTAGAATTTCTGTTTCTTGAACCCGTGGAGGTTCGGAGCTTTGGCAATGGAGAGCAAATAGAGCGGCTTCCAGGAAATTTTTCATAACTTGTATCGGACTAAGCTTTGGTTAAAAGACGATAACATTTTTATGACGTTTTTCGAATTTACCCAAGGTTTCGGGAAAAAATGGGATATTCAGTTACAACTCTGATTTCTAGCAATAGTGATGAAATAAACTGCAAGTAAAATTCAAGATTTGTCCCGGAATAGTTATTCTATCGCAAGGCAATTCCGTTGGTCGGTAATGGCTTTTCCGCGTGACTTCGGCAATTTCCCTTAAATTTTACTTTTCTTGACCTTCCATTTTTAGATATTCCATCAAAAAGCAAAAAACTAATATATAGGAAATTGAAATGGTTTCATCAGAATTTTTCCAAAAACCGGATCGATCTGAACTTGAAGATAAAAATTACCCGGGTTTTTTAACTAAACCTGAGCTGCGACGACTTTTTGATGCAGCCAAAAGTAATGAAAATCATTATCTTTGGCTTCGAATGATTTATTCTTTCGGATTACTTATAACTGAATTAGTTTTTCTCGAGGTTCGGGATTTAGATTGGGCGAAAAATCAAATCACAATTAGGCATTCGCAAAAATTAAGGAGCAGAACGCTCCAGATCCCCATTCCGCTGCAAAGGGATTTATGGTTTGCTACTAGGGGAAAATCAGAAGACGCATTCTTATTTTCGGGTAGGAGTGGACGGGTTCATCCGCGAACCATTCAAAAAATGTTTTCAAAGTTAGAAGAGGTGTGCGGGCTTTCCGTGAGCGTAATTCGATTACGGAGATCACTGGCGGTCCATTTGATCGAAGCAGGTTGGGGGGTGGAAAGAACCCGAGAGTATATGGGGTTTTCTTCAAAGAGATCGGTTCAAGAATTGCTGGGTCCTGCAAGAAATCCCCCGGTCGGAAAAATGTTTCCATTAGAGGAAATTCTGGGTGTCGCCGCGTAAGTCGGAATAACCGGAAACCCTAAAAATTTGTTGTAAAACCCCATTTCCTCCCTATTTTAGTCTCGGACGAGCGTTTCTAATCCCTTTTTTTAAAGAGGAAAAGATTGATTAGGGCACGCTTTTCCAGACGTTAGCGGGAGCCTCACTTGGAAATTAAGACCAAAAAAATCGGGAAACATACCCTCGTTCAATTGGACGGCCGGTTAGATATTACCCATTCCGACGAGGTTGAAGCGAAACTCTTAGACGACGTTCAAGCGGGTTTAGGAGACATCATAATTAATTTGCAAAATATCTCGTACATTTCTTCCTCCGGGATCAGGATCTTCGTCGGAATGGTACGCGAATTGGAAAAGCAAAGTCGTAAGCTTAAGCTTTGTTGCATTACGCCGAATGTAAAAAAAGTGTTCGATGTAGTGGAATTACTCGATTTGTTCGAAGTTTTCGAAACCGAGCAAGAAGCAGTCGCGACGCTTAAATAAATTTATAGGGGGACCGTAACTGGAACCGATGAAGTCCCCCGAATTCCAACCTAAATCCGACCGAATCTCAGGAATAGTTTCTCTCTTCGGATTAGTCATCTTATCAATTCTTTATTTATTCGCATTCGGACTTTCTGGTAAAGAATTTCCGCCCACCTGGCCGGACGAAGTTCTTTTTTATTCTCCATCCATGGATTTTGCGACTCATGGGACTTTTCGCACTCTCGTTCTCGAAGGCTTGATTCGGGGAATGGAGTATAAAACGCTATGGGTGCCTCCTTTATTCTTTATTTTAAACGGTGCAGTCCTTTCCTTTTTCGGGGGAGGACTGGAAGTTATTCGCCAGTTTTCCGCTCTTGTGTCTCTCGGCTCCGTATGGCTGTTCTGGTTTTTGTTAAAAGAAATCGGCTTTTCACCACGAGCAAGATTAGGCGCTTGCCTGTTGCTCATTACGGATCTTCTTTTTCTTAGAGTTGGTTGGACGGCGCGGATGGAAGCGCTCTGTCTGTTTTGGGCTTTGGCATCCATTTTTGTTTTGGCAAGAAAAGTCAGCTGGAACGGAGAAGCGAAGAATGAACTTACTTTTTTGGAAGGGTTCGGATCGGGATTCTTTTTAGGCCTTTCTTTTCTGTCTCATCCGTTCGGCGCGGTTTTCGGAATTCCGGTGCTCTTTCTAATTCACCGCGCTAAGGCTTGGAATATTTGGACGTTTTGGGTGGGAGGAAGTCTTCCATTAATCGCATGGGCAATCTGGATTTACCCGGATTGGGAATTGTTTATCATTCAATTCGGAGCGCAATTCGGGAGAAAGCGTGAATTGTTGCAAACGTTTTCTCCATTAACAAAAGTGAAAGTTTTGCTAGGAGGATACGAGAGTCCAGGTTCCCGACTTTGGTTTTATCTGGCTCTTCTATTAGGAGTTTGGGTCGTTCGAAAAGAATTGTTAGAAAGAAAGAATCTAACGTTCTTCCTTTTACTCTGGTTATCGACCGTTCTTGCTTTCTTATTTCTTTCCACGGAATATTATTATGTAATGTATTTGTGTCTTCCGCTTTCCGCTTTAGGCGGCTTTTTCTTTGACAGGATCAGAAGCAGGAGAATCCAATATGTCGCCGGGTTATTGGTTTTTTGCAATTTGTTTATCTTGTTTTATGCATATAGAAAAATCGGCTTTGCAAACCCGGAATTCGATTTGAATGCGAAATTCTCGAAGGCGTTATTGGCGGAATTAGAGGGCTCCAAGCGAGTGTATCTTCAGGCGATTCCGGATCCGTATTTCCATCTTGTCGAAGGTCTACCTGATTCTAAGATACTTGAGTTTATTCCGGGCGAATTGCCGATTCCGTCGAATGAGTTTCTTCCGACTTTGCAGACGATCGACGCCTTTGTCTTTTCCGAAGGTCAAAAACGAAACGAACATATTCAACGGTTTCTCGAAGAAAATTCGAATAAGTTTAAAATAAGAAGCGTCTCTGTCGAACCGTCGACTCCAAGAAAGCTCGTAAAAGCGGAAGCGGTAATTTATCTCCGACGATAAACGATGAAACGATCCGAATTTATTCTAGCCTTGATGTCGTTTCTTTTGTGCATTGATTGCTATTCCGAAAAACATACACCGGATTTAACCACCTTACTTCCCCAGGGTGGCAGCATTCCCGTTTCCGTAATCGGCGATTCTTTGTGCGAACGATCTCAAGCCTTTGATTTGTCCGACGGCTTAGGTTCCCATTTTCAGGTTCTAAACGTTTGCGTGACAGGCAGCACCGTACCCGACTGGCTGCAAAATATCGATCGTGCCCTTACGAATTCTCCGAAAATTATAATCATTGAACTGGGAACCAATGACGTTTCCTCGTATCCGACAAGTCAATTTCCCGCGAATTACGATCGACTTTTATCGAATCTTTCCGTTCGAACCGACGCGATTTTTCTTATTACCGTACTACCGCCGCCTTTAGATACCGGTTTCAGGGCCGGAGTTTTGCAGATCAATACGTATTTGAAGAAGCTTGCAACTGTGCATCCGATTGCGGATATGGAAACCCCCTTTTTACAAAACGAGAACACCATTCCTTTATATCCTCAAACTGATCCGATACACCCGGATCCGGCAGGAATCGCTATTATGAAAACCGTATATATACAACAAATAGGGAAGATCAGCGGACTCTCACTTTGATGCACGATAGGATTTCAGGAACTTCCTTTTTCTTTAATCTTGCGGAGAAGTTCGCGGTTCGATTCCTGCCTTAAAATTGCATTCTCATATCTACGGATTTCCAAATTGGTTTCGGGTTGGAGTCTCGGAATTGGACAGGGTTTTTTGTTTTCATCCAGGGCGACAAAAGTAAGATAAGCGGTCGTAGCTCTCACCACGACGCCGGTGTAGGGATTTTCTTTAGACACTTGGACGCCTATTTCCATAGACGATCTTCCTGTAAAGTTTACGGACGCTTTTAGAATGACATGATCACCGACCGAGATCGGCTCTAAAAAATTCAGTTTGTCGACGCTGGCCGTCACTGCTTCTCTTCCACAATGCCGTTGCGCGACCATGACTGCGATTAAATCTATCCACGACATCAGGACTCCTCCGAAGAGGGTCCCATAGTGGTTGGCATGATCAGGCATAACGATATGCCTAGTTTCGACGGCGGAATCACGAGGAGTCTTAACTATTTCCATAAATACTAATATTGTTAACGGTTTGACCCCTCCCCATTTAGGACAAGAAAAGAGTCGAACGGATTCCAATCGAGATTCTTAACTATTGAAAGGAGCAGTCCAATATATAGTCGTTAAAAACCTGCGAAATATATAATTTATCCTTGTATGAAATTGCAGTGCTTCCTGCGGAAATCTCCTCTCCAGGATTCGCGTATATTTCTTTGAAAGTGTCGTCGGGATTAATAACGAAAACTTGAGTTGGAGCAGGATAATCTTTATTACGAAGATGTCTTAAAAATTTCCATGTGGATTGGTGACCGACTACGAATATTCTCCCTTTTTCATCGGCTTCTAGGTTATCCGTACCGGTATCGACAAAGATTGTCTTAGGTTCGCCTAAAACAATCTTTCCCGAACTACGATCGACAGGGAATTTAAAGACGGCACGGTCCATAAAGCCGGAACGGTATAGAAATTCTTTGCCGTCGGCTCTTTTTATAAATAAAATTCCATTTCCATAATATAGAGGATTTCCTAAAGACGACCAGGATTTTCCGTCATAGACGGAGATTTCCGATCTTGCACTCCGGAAGAGATCGTCAAGGAAATAGCGAAATTTTCCTCCCTGTCCGTGGTCGTTAGAAACATAAATTTCGTTTTCCGATTCGACGAATAAATCGTTAGGACTGGTAAGCAAGGGATCTTTCAAAGTTTGGATATGCTTCCAGGTCCCTGTCGGAGATTTTTGATCCGGCCGAGAAGTTCTTTCAAAGACTTCGATGCTATGTTCTTGAAAAGGTACTACATGGGAAATTACGTAAAGTCTATAAGTATTTCCCTTCATTAAAAGACTGATTCCGTGAGGATGAAAGGGTTTAGGATAGTCGACTACTAATGGAATAGGTTTGGGCGAAGGGTCTACGGTATTCAGAACATACAGTTTTCCTTCTTGGTCGCTGATCCTCCGTTCATGCGAAGATACATAAAGCAGACCTTCCTTTCGATCGATCGCAATATCTTCCGGTCCGGGCATTCCGGCAATTTTGCTGCAAGCCGGTAGGGGAATCGTTTTTAGCTCGGCAGAGCAAGAAATGGAAAGAAAGCAGAGTAGAATAGATATTTTGGATATTAGGCTATTTTGCATGGGAATTAGGATTTCGACCAAAAACCTCCGTGGCAATCCGGATTCGGGAAAAACACGATAATTTTCTGCTTGCATTTATTGTGCGCTGCATAAAAATATAAAAAAAGGAACGTGCTGGATGGATAACCAAAAACTTAACGATCTTATCAACGCGGGAATCGGCGCTGTTCAAACATCGAAGGAGATCTTCGATAAACTCCTGGAAGACCTAAATGAAGGAAAGGAGAAGGTGGAGCAGCGTTTCGACGAATTACGTGCACAAGGGGAAAAAGACCTTAGCGACAGTGCATTGAAATTTAAAGTCCCTCTTGCGTGGGGAATCGTGAAATTCGAAGAAATTCGGGAAAACCTTCTCAAACAATTCTTAAATAAATAAATTCGAACTTTCGTTTCCGCCGAATTCGAATCCTTCCATCGGATAGTTTTTTATCCTAAATAAACGGTTTATATACGTGTCCATATTCAGGTTCTTGTTAACTTGCGTTTTCGTATTTGCCGTAAGCCAACCGATTTTTTCGGAGACGATTCTTGCAAATCAGCGGGAGCTTTTGTTAGTTTCCAATTTTCTTATAAATCAAAACACGATCCCGGAAATAAAAACTTATGGAGAAGAAGCGTTTACAAAAGCTCGGTTTTCTCCCGCGTCCACTTTTAAGACATATTTAGCCCTATCTTTATTAGAAAATCGAATTGCGGATTCGGAAGTAAAAATTCAGTGTTCGGATTCTCATATTCCCGGGGCTCCTAGAAGTCTGAATTTACGTGAAGCTCTATTTTACTCCTCCAATGATTATTTCTCGATATTGTTTCCGAAACTGGGTCGCAAGAAATTAGAAAAGACTTTAAGAAGAATCGGATATGGGCCAGTGACAGGTAAGCCCGATCCGTCCAAAAAAGGAAAACTTCCGGATGCTTGGTGGACGGACGAGGTAGGCTTAAAACATGGAGGCGCTCTTCGACTTCTTCCGGAAGAAATTCATGGTTTTTGGGTTTCAGTTTTTTGGAAAAGAAATCTTGGTATTTCCGAATCCGTTTATCGATCCTGGATATCCAGTTTGTTTTGGTCCGATTGCCCCGAACGGGGTGGTACTATTTTCGGAAAGACCGGTTCTTGGGAAGGCAATTATTGGTTTCAGGGAATCTTAGTATCGAAGGATGGACCCGATTCTGTCGCCGTTACAATATTAAGCAAATTTAAAGATGCAAATAGAACAGAAACGATAAAGCGATTTTATGAGATTGTAGGATGTAAAATGCCGTCGCTAGAATAAGCGGACTTTTGGCGCGTGAGTTAATTTGATCGAGGAGGCCCCCACCCTTCCTGGGCGGGGGCCGGAGCGGAGCGGCGGAGTTGCCTTTATTTCACAAAAACGGAAATTCGACAACTTTTTTTCTAAATCGATCTGTAGGAGTTCCGGCAGATCGATTTAGAAATTTCGGATCAAGAAGGCTTAGATGGATTAGCATCGGTTTCTTATATGGAAGATACTTTAGAAAATTGTTATAAATCGATGGGAGAAATCGAACTTTCTATCGAATGGAACGATTGAATTCGTTTCCTAAGAATCGCTTGCGTTGAAAGCTTTGGAATCGGCGGGAAAATCTTGAACTCAGAAAGAAATCTTCGGAGTGACTGGATTCGAACCAGCGACCCCTTCCCCCCCAGAGAAGTGCGCTACCACTGCGCTACACCCCGATTCTCTTTCTTCTTTGGATGATTTTTCGAATTTAGGTGGAGTGTAAACCTAATTTTAGGTCCTACTAAAACTCAGCATAGAAAGTCCGGAGAGACGAACCAAATAATCTGCCCGCCTAAGAATTTCTCCCTTGGAACATTTACTGCCAACGCCGATCCGGGCGTAAACAGGAAGGATTTTCCCACTCCGGATATTCCCAGCAATTTCTCCGAGAAAACACTTACATCCGGGCTATGTCCGACGATCAAGATTGCATCCGAATTGGAGTAATCTTTTAGTAATGCGCAGGTTTGAGCATATTCTTCGCCCGGTTGAAGATATTCCAAGGATTCCGACTCTTCCTCTGGTCGTAAAATATCCGCGTAGATTTTGGCGGTTTCCATGGTTCTAACGAAGGGGCTATGGTAGATTTTTTTTATTTTGAAGCCGGTTAAGAAAAACCGCGCCATCTTTTCGACATCGGCTTTTCCTTTTGCAGTGAGAATTCGCGAGGAATCTTTTCCGTCGGAGGAAACCGGTTCTGCCTCTCCATGTCGTGCAATAATAATCTTCATGGAATAAAAACCGGATTCAACCTTATGTTTTCCGGAAAAAGATTGCCGGGGTTTCGACTGGAACCTATCGTTCTCGGCACTTGGTCTAAGGATTTTCTGATGTCCCAATTTGCAATTGAAATCGAAAGCCTACGTAAAAATTATCCCGGCGTGCAGGCTCTTCGAAGCATTCATTTAAGCGTTCCTCGAGGAGGAGTTTTCGGCCTTTTAGGACCGAACGGTGCCGGAAAGACGACGTTAGTAAGAATCTTACTCGGTTTTTCCCGACCGACTAGCGGTGAATGTAAAGTTCTCGGCGAATCTCCCTCCCCGGCAGTTCGTGCACGCGTAGGATATCTTCCGGAACGCATGGCGGTTTCCCCCTATTTAACGGGTCGAGAATTTTTGGAGGCAAGTCTTCGACTGGCCTTTTTTAAGGCGAAGGCAGCAAAAATTAAGAGTAATGAATTATTGAGCGAATTGGGTTTAGCCGAAGCTGCTGACAGAAAAGTTTCAACTTATTCTAAAGGAATGTTACAAAGATTGGGTTTGGCCCACGCATTGGGTGCCGAGCCGGAACTCCTATTGTTGGACGAGCCCGGCACGGGACTTGATCCTGCCGGTTATAAGGAATTTAGGGATCGAATTTTAACGGAGAACGTTAAGAGAGGAGTTACCATCCTGATTAACTCCCATCGTTTGCCCGAGGTGGAGCAAATTTGCACGGAAGTGGGAATATTACATAAAGGTCAAATTAAAGCTCAAGGGCGACTCGACGAACTAAGGCAAGGTAAAGATAGAATTCGAATCCGCCTCGAGGCGGATGCGGGCTTGGAATCGTATTTGGAAGGAATTTCTTTGGATTTTAAAAAAGACGGTAAAGAATGGGAGATTCGACCCAAGCCGGAGATCGACGTGCGTAGACTTCCCGCGGAACTTGTAGAGAGAGGAGCGGACCTTTTCCTCTTTGAAAGGAAAACCGAATCCTTGGAGGAAGTTTTCCTTCGTTTAACGGGAAGCCTCGATACCAAGGAAGAGATGGGTCATTAAAATGAATTTAAAATCGAAACAATCGCTTTCATTTTTTTTCTTCTCTATGTTTTTGCAGCTTCCTGTTCTTATAAAGCTTACGTTTTTGCAGGTGCAACGTAGGAAAGCGTTATTCTTCCTATTTTCACTCCTTGCATTTTATCTCTTAGGGGAATGGTTTTGTACCAGCACCTTCGGTGAGACTGTTACGAAAGGAGTATCGGTCGGGACGTATTTTACTCTCTCTTCCCTTTGGGTGACGGTTTTTCTGGTGATGATGACTTCCGATTTATTACGTCAGGATCTCGATTCCCAGGTTCATACTCTTTGGCTGAGCAGACCTCTCGATCCTTTGGTATATTTGGCCGGGAAAGGGATTACGTTATTAATCTTGGTCGTACTTTTTTTGGTCGGAGCGTTTGCCATCCACTCCTCCTTTGCGATCGAAATTCCCTGGGATTTTTTACTCTATCAAGGAGTGATGTTTCTATCCTACGGTTTTTTAGTGGTCTTTGCGTTATTAATCACTTTAACCGCCAATCAGACGATTTCCGTTTTACTGTCCTTCGGATTACTTCTCGGAACGGCCATTTTGGATTTTATCGTATATAACGGCGTGGTCGACGGGTCCGCTGAATTGG
Organism: Leptospira broomii serovar Hurstbridge str. 5399; assembly: GCF_000243715.2. Lineage (NCBI taxonomy): Bacteria > Pseudomonadati > Spirochaetota > Leptospiria > Leptospirales > Leptospiraceae > Leptospira > Leptospira broomii. Next base: position 1,010,994 of record NZ_AHMO02000008.1, on the reverse strand, counting down.
CCGAGAATCAAAAGCTTTTTGTCAAAATCGCGTATTGGATTCTGCCGCAACTCGGAACCGTATATTACCACGCAGGAAGACTTTTAGAGGGAAAAGTGGAAGACCCATATTCATACGGGCCTTATTCTTTTTTACAAGTCGGCGCCTGGATTTTACTTTTGAAGGCGACATTGATCGGAGCAATCCGTCGTAAGGAAATTTAAGAAAATCGGTGGTTTTAGCATTAAAGTAATCTGGAGTTGACAAAACGTTCCGAAAAATATGATATAGGGAACTGCCTTCCGTAGCGAAAATGAACATAAACTGGTACCACTTCGAAAAAGAAGGATACTATCTCAGCGTACGTAACGTAAACGAGCGTATCGAAAGGCTAAACCCTCTTTATATTCGAATTACGACATTAAATCGAAACGTAGACAAACTTCTGAACGTTTTGCTCGATCGTTATTTGGTCTATCTGGACGCGATATCTCTTAAGGAATCGGTTTTTTCCATCCTGAGAGAGAGTGTAATGAACGCCGTTAAGGCTAACTCAAAGCGGATATTTTTCTCCGAAAATAACCTGAATATTTCCAATCCCGATGATTACAGCAAGGGAATGGCGAATTTTAAAAAGGAGATGATTCGGGATAAAGAACGATATGCCGAGCTTCTTGAAAAAGTCAAATTTCATTGCTTGATTACTATGGCTTTTAATCGAACTAGCTTCCTAATGAGAGTTTCCAATAACGCTCCGATCATTGCGGAGGAGTTGAGGAGGGTGGAAAACAGGATCGGCAAAAGTCGGGAATATAATGATCTAGGAGAGGTCTTTGCCGATCACGCAGACGATTCGGAAGGAGCAGGGCTCGGACTTGCGATGTCGCTTCTCATGTTGAAAAACGAAGGCATCGAAGGCGATTGTTATAAACTCAAAGCGGAAGGCGCGATCACTTCCGCTTATATAAAAATTCCCCTGGATTTCAAGCACCGGAATGTTTCGTATCAACGTACCGTCGAAATTATCGCTGAAATCGATAAGCTTCCTACGTTTCCGGAAAATTTAAATCAGATCATGAGTCTGATCAGTAAACCCGATTCCTCCATAACGCAGATTACCGAGTCCGTTTCAAGAGACGTTTCTCTTTCGACAAATATTCTAAAGCTTGCCAATTCCGCTTCTTTTGCTCAAGGACGAAAAGTAGAAACCCTCGATGAGGCGATTAAGCGAATCGGACTTTCGGAGTTAAACAATATTCTTTTAAGTCTCGGCACGAAGAAAATACTCGAAGAAAGATATAATGAGTTCGAGCAAATTTGGGAGCGATCCAGCTTATCAGCGTATATCTGCCGGAGACTGGGAGAGCGAATGGGTTGGAAAAAAACGTTCCTAACCAATTTGGTCTGTGCCGCTCTACTTCATGATATCGGTTTGGTTCTAATGTTGTCGTTGGAGCCCGAAATCGTGGCCAAATTGACGGAACTAACCGGAAAAAATCTACTAGCATCCACGCTCGGCTTGGAAGAAGCGGCATTAGGAATTACTCATACTTCGCTCGGCAGCATGATCTGCGAAAAATGGAATTTTTCGGATACGATCCGAGTCGCAGCCGAATACCATCACAGGCCCTTAATGGCTAAAAAGGAATCGAGAGACGTGGTCTTTGCTGTGTATCTTTCCGATTGGATTATCGATTGTTACGAGGGAAAGGCGGATCCTGCCGCGATCCATTGGGAGGTCCTTCAACATTTCGGTTTTAAAAAAGACGAGGAATGGAAAGAGTTCGGCGATAAAATTATAAACGAATATAAGGCTTTTCAACGCCAGTCTAGATAGACTTGATTCATAAGGTTTCCTTTAAATGAAAGGGAATCTTTCCGAATTTCCCAGAAACATTCCGGCTAAAATCGCTTTACAAGTTTCCGTACCGAACGGATTTTTGATCAAAGTCCGCATATGATTGCCTGATCGCTAACAACCTTTTTTCTGAAGGAACCTCTCTCCGAGGCGGAAGACTTTTGTCTTCTTGATACGATCCATCCCGAAAATCGGGACATTGGCAAAAACAAATGAATCACAGACCAGATCTTTCTCTATCCGCATGGGACCGCGATAGGGAAAGAGAATTTCAAATTATATCTTCGCTATTCGGACTCCGGGAATCTTTTCCCGCACGAATCATCGGAGAGCAAGGGCAAGAGTTTAAACTCCAAACGGCTTTCGAAGAAGGAATCGGTATCTTAACGGGTGCGCTTCGTTTTGGAGCGAATTCCATTTTGGATTTACCGATTGCCGGAGATTGGGTACTCGCTACAAAAATGGATTCGGAACAATTTCTGATCCATTCCGTTCTTCCTCGTCGGAGTTTGCTCGTACGTAAATCCAAAGGAAATTTGCAGAGACCGGATCCGATCTACGCAAATATGGATTATATTTTTCTTTTGCACGGTTTGGATGGCGACTTCCAACCCAGGCGATTGGAAAGAACTCTCGTGCAGCTTTGGGAGAGCGGCGCCTTGCCTGTGATCGTTTTGACGAAGAAGGATCTCTACAGCGATAACCAAAATGAGTTATTCGATAGGATCGCACAGGTGAAAGAGTCTTGCGTGGGAGTTGAGGTTCATTCTATTTCAATATTCGAGTCGATCGGTTTGGAAGAATTGGCGGACTATTGGAGTAAAGAATCCACTTCGGCCTTTATCGGATCTTCCGGAGTGGGGAAATCCTCTCTATTAAATCTTCTTTTGGGGAAAGAATTTAGGGAGGTCCAAAACGTTCGCGAATCGGATTCGAAGGGAAAACATACGACGAGCAATCGTTGGATGTTTCGTCTATCGTCGGGCGCCTGGATTTTGGATAATCCGGGAATGAGGGAGATCCAACTTTGGTCGGACGGTTCGGGGCTCGCGGAAACTTTTCCGGAAATTTTGGAAGCAGCGAAAGGCTGTAAGTTTCCTGACTGTTTCCATCATAGCGAGCCGAATTGCGGAGTAAAGACCGCTCTGGAGCAAGGGAGAATTTCGGAAGATCGCTTCAAAAGCTATCTCAAATTGCAAAGGGAATTATCTCGGAATGCGCAATTGGCTTCCCCGACTTCCGGCGAGGCCCGCGCACAAAAAGCGAAATGGAAATCGATTCATAAGGAGCAGAAAAGACTGCAGCATCAAAGGGAAAAAGAACGGTATCAATGAAGGTAAAAGATTCAAAAATGGAGAGGGAAATTCTCGACCACTTTGTAAAAATCTTCGATCTTTAATTCTTCCGGCCGTTTGTCCAAAGAAAGCCCGGCAGTCTCTACGGCTTCCCTGAGTTGGAGTCGTAGAGTCTCTTCTGACAAACGTAAGGGTAAACCCGTCGGATAAAAGGATAGAAGAGGAGCTTCCTTCAAAGAAGATCCAATCTTTTTTCTTTTTCCCCAAAACAAAACTCTGCAGAGTATTTCTAAAATTTGATAGAGTTCTCTGTTTGAAAAACGAGGTTTAGCGGTATAGGAAAGGACGCTAGAATCTACGTTCGGGCTGGGATAAAAAGATCCGGCTTTTATAGTTTTACGATTTTTAAAAGTACCGTAGGCTCCTGCGTAGACGGATAAAGAAGATACTTCTTTGGTCATTCGGTGCGCGAATTCTTTTTGGACTAAGAACACCGCACCTGTCAATCCGCTCAACCGCTCTAAGGAAAGAACGATCAACTCGGAAGTGATATAATAGGGAAGATTTCCGAATAGAAAGCAATTGTCCGAGATCGAATCCGTTAGAGTCGCTCTTGCGTCGCCCAAAACGATTTCCGCTTCCGGCAGAAATTCTTTAAGCCATTCGTAATATACGGGATCGATTTCGAATAACAGGACTCTTTTTCCCAGACCGACCAAAAGATGGGAAAGCGCGCCTAAGCCGGGCCCGATTTCCAGAATTAAATCAGATTTTTTTAATGCTTCTGGATCTGCACTTTGTAGTAATGTACGGACCGCGTTCGGGTCTATTAAAAAATTCTGTCCCCATTTTTTGAGAGGAGCGGAGGATTTTTTTGCCAGGAATTCCCGAATTACTGTGGGTTTAAAAAACGGGTATTCCGGGAAGCTCATTGCTTCCAATAAACTCCCAGCCGGGCCCGATTCCAAGCTGTTTTCGAACTTTATTCCATTCCTTCACATTATCCGATTTGCCGAAGCGCGAACTTAGTAAAATAATTCCTGTACCATGTTGCGTGATTTTTGCCAGACTAAAAACCGAATCTTTTCCGACTTCGAACCTTACGAGTTGACCAGATTCTGTTGGAAGAGAAAATCGATTTCTTTTAGGAACGATTTGCCAGTTCGTTAGATTAAGGGAAGAAGTCGTTTTTTTGCCGCCATATTGGAATAGTACGTTTGTTCGACGTCTAAAGCAGGAGAGAATCCAACGTATGCAAGATTCGTCTTCGATATAAATCCTCTCGATTTTAGTTTGGCCCGAATTTTCTCCGCAGAAGAGTTGGTGATCTTTTCCGAAAGAATTATAAAATAAATTCGAGCTGTACTTACATTTCCCTCCCAAAACTAATTCTTTTTCGTTCCGAATCACGAAGCTAAATTTGTCTCCGTAGAATATCGGCGGTAATCGTATATACCGAGACGAAGCAGCAAGAAGGTAATAGAATCCGATGCAGAAAACCAATAATGATAAACGCAGTAAAAGAATCGGATCCATATTTTTTTGAATTCTAGTATTCCCTTCCGGAGAGAAGGAAAGGTTTAGTGATTTTTTTATCGTGTCGCGAATCGGGAGGGATCGAATCAGGAATAAAAATATGATGAACAAAGACAAAACGATTAATGCGAGTTGCTTCGCCTCGCCTCGATAATATTTTGAAAAAGTAAGCTCGTTTTCACTCCAAAAGACCGTGACACTTTCTAGAATATTGATCAGCAATTTAACCGGAATCCAGAGACAATCTTTCAGATAAGGAATCGATAAGAATTCTAAAAGTAATGCGGAATATAATAAAGGGAGTAATATTCCGCATAGTGGAACCAAGAGCAGATTAATTCCGAGCGAACCGAAACTAAAGGTTCCAAAGTATGCGACTAATGTCGGAAAGGTACCTAAGCCCGCCGCGAAGGAAAGCGTTAGATTTTCTCGAAAGAAGTATCCCATTTTTTTCAATATGCCGGTTTCTTCGGCGTCTCGCGGAAAGCAAAGATCTAAACAAGGTTTCAAAAGTAAAATGGACGCAACCGCGCCGAACGAAAGAAGAAATGATACGCCGAACGATCTAACAGGATCCCAAAGATACAAAATTCCGGTTGAGGCTAAAAGCAAATCGGACGGACGTGTTTTTCGAAAGAATAGCGTCTGTAAAAGAAGAAAGGACGAAAAAACCCAAGCTCGTGCCAAAGACACCGGAAAACCAAGTAATGAGAAATAAAGAAGTCCGAGCAAAATGGGTATCACTCTCGGAAAGAAATATCCTAATACTGGGAAGAGTTTTAGAAATGCAAAGACGCAACCTAATAATATTCCTAAATGAAGTCCGGAGGCTGCGAAAAGATGAAGTATACCTCCTTCTTTAGCGTCCTGCTTAAAGTCTTTGTTTAGGTTTTTTGCATCTCCTAACACCAGTCCCAGAGAAATTTCCTTTTCTAATCCCTCTACATTTGCAGACTCCAGCAATTTCCCGACGAAGGCGCTCGACTTATCCTTCCAAACTTTCGATTCGTTTAAAAGAGGTGCAGTCCTTTTAGTAAATCCGGAAGTAAGAAGAAGAAAAAATAGCGGGATTCCCCAAGCGAAGGAGAGAAGCTTTTTACGAATCGGTTTTAGGGAGGAAATCAAAACGATCGAAATACATCCTATTCCTGTCCATATGAGTAGAATATCGGCGAGTAAGAAGCGGCAGAATTGGCTGGCTAAAATGCCTAAAACTAAATATGAAAAAGAAGAGGAAGGGATCCAGTCCCGATACCTTTCTTCTAAAAACCGTTTCATGAGAAAAACAGTTCTCGGATTAAAAAGATTGCTTACATTTTTCCCGTTAGGCCGGAGACGAATTATCGGCGGGATGAACGATTATGAGGATTTACTTCCGGTACCGATTCCTATTCCCATCTTGTTTCTCACCGTATCAAGAATTGGAATCGCGGCGTTGCGGGCTTTATCGGCGCCCTTTTTCATTATATCCCTAACGTAGGTTCGGTCGCCCGCTATTTTTTCCCTTTCTTTTCTATAAGGAGCAAAGTAATCCAGGACCTGTTCCAAAAGAGCTTTTTTCAAATCGCCGTAGCCGGTGCCGGGAGTGGCGAATTTTTCCTTTAGTCGCGCTTTATTTGCATCGTCCAAGAAAAGGGAATGAATCAAATATATTACATTTTTATTATAATCTTTCGGGTCGTCGATTCCGGCAGAATCCGTTACGATTCCCATTACCGCTTTTTTGATTTTCTTTTCATCGTCGAAGAAATTGATCGTATTTCCGTAAGACTTGGACATTTTTGCTCCGTCCGTTCCCGGTACGATCGCAGTGGATTCGTCGATTTCCGGTTCGGGCAATTTAAAGGTTTGCCCGTACTGTGCATTGAAGCGTTCCGCAATATCTCTAGTCAGCTCTAAATGCTGTTTTTGGTCCTTTCCTACCGGAACTCTGTCACTGTTGAAGGCGAGGATATCGGCCGCCATAAGAACAGGATAGAAAAACAAGCCCCCGCTAGGCGTAATTCCTTTTGCCACTTTGTCTTTGAAAGAATGAGCTAACTGAAGTTGAGGTACAGTGATAGACATTCCCAGATACCAGGCTAATTCGGTGACTTCGGGAACGGAAGATTGAATCCAAAAAGTGCATTTGTCGGGATTGATTCCAAGAGCCAGAAAATCGCACACGGCATCGTACGTATTTTCAGTATGATTTTTTGCGGAAGAGAATGTAGTTAACGCATGCAGATCCGCTACAAAGCAGTATAAATCGGAAGAATTTTGATATTCGACTAACTTCCGTATGACGGAGAAATAATTACCTAAATGTAATTTTCCGGACGGTTGAACTCCGGTTAATATCCTCATACTTCCTCCGAGGATTCGTTTTGCATCGGGCCTCCCACAAAGGGCTTGCCGGATAAACGCTCGTATTCATCACGAAGAGCTTTAAGCTCGGCGTCGATTTTACGATGGGCAGTCAATTTATTCACTGTGAATTTATCTTTATAAATAACCGCGTAATTGAATAGGAGCTGAGCCATATCCACAAAAACATATTCTAGGGTCTTATTATTTAAACGGTTTCCCGACACGATAGTCGAATCGTAGTAAGGAATAAATCTGTGAAGAACTTTGATTTCATCGATGACTTTTTCCTTCGAGGCAAGAACTCGATCGTTTAATTGGCCCTTGACCTCGTAATCTTTTGCGAGCAAATGATTTTCAACAAGAATGTTGATCTTTTCCGCGAATTTGCCCATGAATGCGGAGGCTTCACCCAGTAAGCGTAAAAGATTAAGCGTAATTTGATCTTCAACGGCGCTGCCGGAGGTATTTTGATTAAACGTAGCGAAGGTGTACTGGAAACTCGGATATTTTTTATTGAATGCGTCCAACTGGCGGAGAAGGTTATTGATTTCCTCGATTTCACCTTTGAACAAACCGGTTTGCATGATGATCACATCGCGATTATGGTTTTTCGTTCCGATTTTGACCATGCCTTCCAGAATCGGAGAATAGCAGGATTGAAAATCTCTCAGTAATATATATATAAGTTTATGAGGCATCCCTTTGAAAGAGGATTTAAAGGCAGCCGAGTTCATATTTTCCGGCATGTGATGTGCGAAATAATCGTCAACGACTCCGTTCAGAAAGTCGAAGGAGATTTTACCGTTCTCGTCTATTTTAAAATATCTTTGTCTTAGATTCTGAAGTTCCTCCTTTTTATTTCCGCGAGTGATAATATCATCGGAGAGTTTGATAAGAGTAGTATCCACTTCCTTGGTGATATCGGGCGAGCCTTGGAATTTCATTTCGTTGATCGGAGGAACGTTTAATGAATCTATAATCTCTTCCCATGTGATCACTTTTCGATTTGAAACTACGTAGAACGCACGAATCGCATCCGTTAATTTCGGTCTTCCGGTCTCCAAATTCAATCCGTAGTTCAATCCGGATAAAATAGAAGGGAGTTTAACTGAAAGTTTTTCGTCTTTTTTTACGAGTTCTGGTACGTGGGTTAAAATGATATCTTTCGCGTCGTCTCTGGACAAATGTCTGGCATAGTACATCTGCATCTTTAAGGATCGGTTCAAAAATATCTCGGGCGAGATTTCGTCGATAAAGAGGGAATCGAGGGAAATAAAGTTATTAAAGAATTTATTAAAATTTAATACTACGTTATACACTAACGGGCGCCAATGTCTCCAACCCTGACTTTCGGCCAATCGGAGTGCCTGCAAGGTTGAGATGATTTGATCTTCTTTTAGCGCTTTAAATAGACGTTCTACCGAAGGTGCAATTTTCGAATTCCGACCCAGGAATCCGACTTCGACCGTGCCTGTTTCTTTCGCGAACTTGGTGATCGCGGCATTTCCGCCGAATAAATTCGCTAAAAATCCTAGACCGACTGCGCCTGCATCGTTCGTTCTGCGAACCGGTTTAGGCGGCGTTTTGGAAGAAGAAGATGAAGATGTCGGAAGATTTGAACCTTGCTTAGCGGCCTTTTCGTCTTCTTCCGTTCTTCGGCTATCTTCTCTCTTTTTTTGTTCGAACTCTTCGTCGACTTTCTTCATCAAGTCGATTCGAATAAAGATATCGTTCGATTTTTGTATTACTTCGTCTATCTTTTGCTGATGTTCCGGAGAACGAGGTTTACGGTAAAGATCCGCGAATACTTTGTGGGCGTCGGTGCGCGATGTTGCAGACAAAGCCTATTCCCTCTCGTTGAGCGGGTTCTCCACGATTTGTGCGTTTGAAGGTGCTCCGAAATTAAAGAGTGAAGCCGATAATCCTACGTTCGTTTGAACTCCTGAAAAGGCGATGGAAGTATATTCTCCGGAACCCTTATGCTTCATTCTTAAGGATCTAGGGGTATTGTCCGGTCCCAAAGTTACGACGATTTCTTCGTACGTTCTATTGGGAGATTTTAGGCGAAGAGATCCGCCGACCGGAGTGACTTCCTCATAGCCGGATAGTAGTCCTCCGATTCCTCCACTCATTCCTTTTAAATCCTGCTTGCCCACAATTCCTCTCGAAGGGGAGTAAAACCAGAGAAAGCGGCCATTGGCAGCTATCACTCTCCCGTCAGAGAATTTGACGTGTAATTGATTCGGTTTTTTGTACGAAAGTGTTCCGGAAAGTTCGTTATTGATGGTTATGCTAGCCCTGAAACTGGAAATTTCATTCATTTTTCCAATAAGCGCGTTTAGGCGGTCCCGACCCGGATCAGGTAAAATAGAAGTGCCGCAAACCAAGATGGCCGCGGCACTTAAAAAGGATATAAACCCCTTGGATGAAACCATAATTGTTCTTACTATGGCTTCATTAGACGAAATTATCCAAGTACTTTTTTGAACTCGTCGGTAAGAGCAGGAACGACTTCGAAGAGGTCGCCTACGACTCCGTAGGTAGCCACTTTAAAGATCGGTGCATCTCCGTCCTTATTGATGGCGACGATGTACTTAGAAGAGCCCATACCGGCCAAGTGTTGAATTGCACCTGAAATCCCGCATGCAATGTAACAATTCGGAGAGACAGTCTTTCCAGTCTGTCCGACTTGATGGCTATGAGGAATCCATCCTGCATCAACAGCCGCGCGGGAAGCTCCTAGAGCCGCTCCTAAAACGTCCGCCAATCCTTGAAGAATCGGCCAGTTTTCCGGGCCTTTAATACCACGCCCACCGGATACGATGATGGAAGCTTCCGCTAACTGAACCTTGTTTCCTCCGCTTAAATCGGAAGAAACAATCTTCACTTTTGCGTCTCCTGCCGAAGGTGATGCCGCTTCGACCGCTCCCGCACCGGCTTTTTGTCCGACTTCTTGAGAGTTAGGACGAACTGTGAACATTGCGACAGGGCTGGTAACTTTAAAGTTTCCGTATGCCTTACCGGAATAAATCGGTTTCTTCGCTACGACTTTTCCTCCGTCAACGGAAAGCCCTACTACGTCGGCAATGATTCCTGCTCCGACTTTTACTGCTACGCGTGGGGAATAGTCTTTTCCTTGCGAAGTATGGGGTAATAGAACCACGGATGGGTTCTTGTCTTTGATCACACCTGCAACCAGGTTGGCCCAAGTTTCAGCGTTATACTCGCCTGCATTTACGGTTATGATCGAATCCGCACCGACTGCGGCTAATTCACCGGCAAATTTATCCACTCCGGATCCGAGTAGGACTGCGGTTACTTTTCCGCCTAGGGCATCCGCGATCTTGCGACCGGCAGAAGTAATTTCTCTGGAGATCTTTTTGAGTTCTCCGTCTTTGAGTTCGCCTACGATTAATACGTTACTCACGGGTCTTCTCCTTAGATAACCTTAGCTTCTTCGCGAAGAGCTTTTACAAGCTGCTCTGCAAATCCCTTAGCGTCCGCTGCTTCCAACTTGCGACCAGGAATACGAGGAGGAGGGGGTTCCAGACCGACGATTTCAATCTTGCTCGTTGGATTACCCAGATCGGCGGGAGATTTACTTTCAATCGGCTTCTTTTTAGCAGCCATTAAACCTTTCAAGTTCGGATAACGAGGTTCGTTAAGCCCTTTTTGAGCGGTGATTGCAACGGGAAGAGTAGTTTCGACGATTTGCGTTCCGCCTTCCACTTCTTTGGTTGATTTAACGTTTGTTCCGTTAATTTCCAAGCTTACGGCAAAGGCTATATGAGGAATTCCCAATGCTTCGGCGACTTGAACGACAACTTGAGAGCTGTCCGAGTCGATCGATTGGCGTCCTCCGATAATTATATCGGCGTTTTCCGATTTTGCAAAGTTAGCAATTAATTCCGCTGTCAAAACGGTATCGAAAGGAACGTAGTTGTCCACTTTGATCTGTACCGCGCGGTCTGCTCCCATTGCATAGGCTTGGCGGAGGGACTCTTGAACGCGATCGGGACCGAGGGAAACTGCGATGACTTCCCCTCCGTTTTTCTCGCGCAATCTGAGACCTTCCTCGATGGCGAATTCATCGTAGGGAGAGATAATCCATTTAATTCCGGCTTCGTTGATGGATTTGTCCCCGACTTTGATATTCGTTTCGGTGTCAGGCACCTGCTTCACTAAAACGATGATCTTCATGGACCTGGGTTCTCCAATAAAAATAGGGCTATAAACACGAAATTTCCAAAAAGCTCGGATGCAAACTACTTTTTTAGCTTATTTTGGGAAATCTCCCTCATCGAAACAGAATGAGCGTTCTACTCCAATAATAATCCCAAACTAATCCTCCAATGATCACCAGAACATTCATGTCGGATTTAAGTAGAAACGTTAACCCCCAAAAATAAGGAAGAAGTAAGAAAGTACCTAAGAATAAGAACCAGTAAATCGACTCCACAGAAAATGGAGAAGCGATGGATTTTAATAAAGCTTCTCTTAATCCGTTTAAAGAATACTCGTTCAATCCTTTATTTCTGGATCCTAAGAAGAAAGAGAGAATACAAATACCGGTTAATACGACAGAATATGTCATTCAGGTTCCATCCTAACCCGGAGCGAGACCGAAAAAGTACCGATCGTTCGGTTTTGTCTCGGAAGCCGGAAAAAAGAAAATGCGGTTTTCTAAACCGCTCTTACAATAGGATCCTAGGGCAGGATGTCCAGTCCCTTTTACGCCGAGGCTTTCGCGCATGCGATTTGAATTATGGTGAAAAATCAAAGAAAGAAGATCCGTTAGATTCTGCTAGAGGCAGAAAAGTAGGAAGAGAGGTTTTGTATGAAAGGTACTTTAGAGAAGAATTTTGATCTATTTAATCCCACGGAGAATCATCACTCCTTAAGGGAAAACGTTGCGGCATTCGCTAAACAAAGTTTGGACGAACAGGCAAAGGAGCATGATGACGGTGAACTATTTAACGCCCCCCTTTTCCGCAGACTTGGTACTGAACTCGGAATTTTTGGCGTAACTGTTCCGGAGGAAGACGGCGGTATGGGCTTGGATCCGGTAGCAAGCGTCATCATTCACGAGGAATTTTCCGCGTACGATCCCGGATTTACCCTTTCCTACTTGGCTCACGAGGTGCTGTTCGTAAATAATTTCTACTATAGCTCTAGTCCCCTGCAAAAACAAAAATACCTAGCGAAAGTATTATCCGGCGAATGGATCGGCGGAATGGGCATGACCGAACCTGGGGCCGGAACCGACGTACTAGGAATGAGTACGATAGCAGTTCGGCGCGGGGACAGATATATTCTGAACGGCACAAAGCAATACATCACGAACGGAAATGTGGGCCAAGTGTTTCTCATATATGCGAAAACGAGCAAGGACGCACGACGAACGACTGCCTTCATCGTGGAAAGCTCCTTCCCGGGATTTAGCGTGGGAAAAAAAGAGGAAAAGATGGGGATGCGATCTTCCCCCACGACTCAATTGATTTTTGATAATACGGAAGTTCCCGCCGAAAATTTAATCGGTGCGGAAGACGGCGCTCTGGTTCACATGATGAGAAACCTCGAAATCGAGCGAGTCACTTTGGCTGCGCAATCGTTGGGAATCGCAAAACGTTGCGTCGAGGTCATGTGCGATTACACGATTCGCCATAGAGAAGCGTTCGGTAAAAAGCTCATCGAGTTTGGACAAATCCAAAGACTCGTAGCGGAGTCATACGCTGATTATCAAGCCGCCCGCGCATTAGTCTATGACGTTGCGGCAAAAATTCATCCCGAAAACCGCAATTCACTTGGAGCCGCATCCGCAAAACTAGTCGCTACGCAAATGGCGGAGAGAGTTTCAAGAAATGCGATCCAAGTTTTGGGCGGTTACGGTTATTGTAGGGAATATCCGGTGGAAAGATTGCATAGGGACGCGATTTTGCTTTCTATCGGCGGAGGGACCAACGAAGCTATGCAGAAAAATATCGCAGCAGATTTGCGGGCAATATACAGTACATCTCGTTGAAGTATTCTGTTTCATTTCGGAGAGGGTAGCGTCTCTCCGAAATCTCCGCTGCTTCCGACTCGTAAAGTTCTTCCCCCCGGGACACCTCTTAATAAGTTCTGTTTCGGAGCCTAAGAAATCAGAGACCGGCTCCGAATCGATCGAGGGAAATCATGGCATTCAGAAAAAAAACCGCAGAGAATTTACACGCGAGTTTTTCCTCAAGAGTCTGTAAAACAATCTTTCTCATATATCTATCGTTTTCCGTGACGGCCTGCGGTACGCTTGCCGTCACAGAGCTTAAACATTCTTCCAGCCATCTAAATCGAGACGTTTTGACTTTGAATGAAACCGATCCGTTGCCGGCCGATCGGAATCTTCATGCCGACCATTATCCTGCCTCGAACGAAAGAAGATTGGATTTATTTCGTTCGAGTGTGGAAGGGTTAGGAGGCGGCTATATCGGGGTGGGAACGGACCAAAATCTGACTTTAGTCGCCTGGGCAAAAAGCGAGTATGCGTTTCTTGCCGATTTTGATCCGGTAACAGTAGCAATTAACCGAATTCATTTGTATTTTTTTGAAATTTCTCCCACGTATGCAGAATTTGAAACGTTATGGGATACAAAGAATAAAAAGGAAACTCTCGCAGTTTTGGAAAAGAGATTCTCTTCGGACCCCGAATTCAAAGTGATCAGCAAAGCTTATGAAATTGCGCTTAAGAAAGGAGGCGTTCCGCAACGCCTAGGCGATCTAAAAAAAATATCCAAAACATTCGATTTTAAATCCTTTCATAATGACCCTAACGATTACAACTATCTGAGAAATATGGTTCTGGAAGGGCGCATTCTCGCGGTTGACGGAAATTTGTTAGGCACAAAAACATTTCGGGCCGTAGGGGAAAAAGCAGCTAAGCTTCATATACCGATCCGAATTCTCTATACTTCGAACGCGGAGGAATATTTCCGTTATCCCGACGATATGAGAAAGAATTTCCTAGGCCTACCCACCGACGAAAAAAGTATCCTGATTCGTACTTTAACCAAGGGAGCTAAGGTTTTTGGATTCCCGGACGGGGAAATGTTTCCGAAGGATTATCCGTTTCATTACAATATTCAATCGATGGATAATTTTAAGATTTGGTTAAATAAGCCGGGCGCTCTATCCACTACCGCAATCTTATCCAAAAGAAAGCAGATCGTAAAAGGACTTTCCGTTATCGAAGGAACTCCGACGGACGAGTCCAAGAAGACCGCGCAAAAATAAACCCATAATCGATGATTCAGCTATTTATGACGTTCCGAAAAGTTTTCTTTTTCTCTTCCGCTTTCGGGTTACTGTTAGTCTGCTCCGCGACAGGCGGTCAAGTTAAGACTTCTTCTCCAAACGTTTTAAGAATGGTCGCCGTGGGAGATATCATGTCGCACCAGACGCAAATCGATTCGGCCTATGATAAATCCTGCGATTGCTGGGACTTTAGCGGAGTTTTCGAGGAGGTCGCTCCTATGATTTCCGAGGCTGACTTGGCCGTGGGGAATCTAGAAACTACCTTGCCGGGAGATCCGAAACAATATACAGGCTATCCTCAATTCGGCGCTCCCGATTCCCTTGCAAAAGCGATTCGAGACGCGGGGTTCGATGTCCTTTCGACAGCCAATAATCATTCTTGTGATAAAGGAAAAGAAGGCGTAGTTCGAACAGTTACCGTTTTAGAGGAGTTGGGTTTAAAACATTTAGGAACGTATAGAACTAAGGAAGAATATGAGAAGAATCGAATTCTTAAGGTGCAGGTCGGCGACTTTGATTTAGTATTCTTAGATTATACTTACGGAACGAACGGTCTCGAAGTTCCTGCCGGAACCGTCGTGAATCTGATCGACAAAACCAGAATTTCGGAAGACATCGCCCTAGCAAAAAAAAGTAAGCCGGATGGAATCGTCGTGATGTATCATTTCGGTACCGAGTATTTGCGGGAACCGGACTCGTTTCAAAAAGAGACTGTGGATTTTACTTTAGAAGCGGGCGCCGATATCGTACTAGGCGGTCATCCCCATAGTTTGCAAAGATTCGGAAAAAAAACGATTAAGGATCGTTTTGGAATCGAAAAGGAGCGATTTTTCGTCTACTCCTTGGGAAATTTTATTTCCGGGCAGGATCGCCGATACGTAGACGGCGGAATCGTTTTGAATTTCTCCCTTTCAAAAGAGACCGGAAAACTTTCGATCACCGATATTTTCTACGAACCTGTTTGGGTATATATAGACCGGACCGGATCTAAAGGGAGTAAGTTCAGGTTACTCCCCGTTCGAAAATACCTAAAAAACGACCAACCTAGAAAACTTCCCGAAGCGGCCTTCCAAAGGATGTTACAATTTTATAAAGATACTATAGAAGTATTAGGGAAGCCCGGTCCAAAATAATCGATTTTTGGATTTTAAACTTGTTTTTCTTTTCGACTTAAGCCTTTATTTTTTCTCGAGGGTGAGCCGGTAGAAATTGATGCGCTTTTCTAGAAAGAAATTCCTCGGAATAGGTGCGGGATTACTGGCAAGCCGACTTAGCAAAAAATTCGAAAATCTTTTTTCTCTCTCGGCCGAAACGAGAAAGATCGAAGGGAGATCCACTATGCTCCTACGGAAAATTCCCAGCTCGGGGGAAACGATTCCGGCCATCGGATTAGGAACCTGGCAAACTTTCGATGTTCCCTCCGACGATCGTTCCTTAGCTCCTTTAAACGAAGTTCTACAGGATTTTTTGCGAGAGGGCGGAAGCGTAATCGATTCTTCCCCGATGTATGGAAGAGCGGAAGAAACGGTTGGAATTCTTTCTCAACGGTTAAGCGAATCCGAACGTCGAAAGATATTTCTTGCGACGAAAGTTTGGACGAAGGGTGAAGTTGCAGGTCGTACCCAAATAGAAGCTTCCTTTCGAAAAATGAAGTCCGAAAAAATCGATCTTTTCCAAATTCATAATCTTTTAGATACCTCTACTCATTTAAAAACTCTAAGAGAGTTGAAAGAAAAGGGAAAGATTCGTTATATCGGCCTAACCCATTTTACTCCTTCCGCATTTGCCGAAATGGAGCGGATCGCCGGCAAGGATAAAGTGGAATTTCTTCAAATTCCCTATTCGATTTTAACGCGAGAGGCGGAAAATCGTCTCTTACCCTTTGCGGCTCAAAATGGAATAGCGGTCCTCGTCAACCGACCCTTCGAAGAAGGTGGCCTCTTTCGAAGGACTAAGGGGAAAGTTCTTCCCGAATATTTTAAGGAGCGGGGATGCGATTCATTCGCTCAGGCTTTTTTAAAATACATTATCTCCCATCCTGCGGTCACTTGTGTGATTCCGGCGACAGCTAAACTTTCCCACCTGCAGGATAATATCCGGGCCGGATTCGGAAATTTACCCGAGAGCCCTGAAAGAAAGCGTTTCTTGTCCAATTTACTCGAAGCTCTGGAATAGAAATTTCATTTCGCGCTTTCGAACGGATTGTTTCGAAAAGGAAATTTTCCTCTTTTCAAAGAAAACAAATGCCCTAGAATATTCACGCCTGGAGAAGGAACTATGTCGGAAAAATTATGGAAGACTCATGCGCTTGCGTGGAAAGCGGCGGGAATATTCTTCGAATGGAAACGGAAAAAAATCTTTTATAGAACCGGCGGAACCGGTGAGAATCTGCTTCTTTTACACGGATTCCCCACATCGTCTTGGGATTGGAAAGATCTATGGGAAAGTCTTACCTCTCGTTATCGCGTAATTGCCCTAGATTATCTCGGCTTCGGATTTTCGGATAAACCGAAAGGGGGCCATTATTCGGTGTTTCAATACGCCGACCAAGCGGAAGATTTACTTCAGGATCTGAAGATCGACGAGGTTCATCTTCTGGCCCACGATTTAGGGGATACGGTCGCCCAGGAATTATTGGCGCGATTTAGGGAAAAGTTGGCGGGACAAAGAATCGGAGGTCCCGATTTAAAATCCGCATTCTTACTCAACGGGGGAATATTTCCCGAAACACATCGACCTAGAACGATTCAAAAATTGTTGAATGGTCCGTTCGGATTTTTCTTTTCGAATTTACTGAATAAATCCTCCTTCGAGCGAAATCTGTCCGAAATTTTCGGTCCCGAAACGAAACCTAGTAAAGAAGAGCTAGACGGTTTTTGGGAATGCGTGAGTAACGGAGGAGGAAGGTCGGTTTATCATAAACTCATTCGATATATAAGAGAGCGAAAACTTTTCAGAGAAAGGTGGGTCGGTGCAATACTGGACTCTCCTGTGCCTTTTGCATTCGGCGACGGATTAATTGATCCTGTAAGCGGCATACAAGTCGTTCAAAGGTTAAAACAATTTAGACCCGAAGCAAAGATCTATGAATTTCCTAAGATAGGACATTATCCTCAAACCGAAGCACCCGAGGATGTGCTGAAAGCATATTATAACTTTCGATCGCAACTTTAGACTGTCCGGCGTTTCTTTATTTTCGATCTGGGCGAAATAGAAACGCCTGTTCATTTTATTGCGGCATTCGACATCATTGCCTTCGTTTTCCTTATTTTAGGATCCTGCGGAAAGGATATTCTATTCCTATTATTTCCTTGAAAAAAAGGAAATTCCTGCAAGAATGAAACTAAAGTGAAAGAAACTTCTGATGCCGAAAGTCGCTTACAATAATCCGCGTTTCTTCGACTTCCTATATGATGATTTTCTCTGTGCCGTTGTAGATTCGCATGTAGTAAGTTCAGGCGTACTATTTCATTCTCTCACTAAAGAAAATGTCTGGGAACTATTCGAAATCACCGGAGTGCTTTCCGAGCTAAAGAAAAAAGGATATCCTTCACCTAAGTTAGATTTATCCGGAACCGATGATTTATATCAAAGAGTGGTTCTTACCGAGGGCGGAGAAATTCTTATCCACCTCAGGTTGAGCATCCAAGAGTATCGGATTCAAATTAACGATTACTTCTTCAAAGAAAAATATCTGGTCATCAACTGGCTACAGACACGTCATCCGAAACATCCGGATCGGGAAAAATCTAGACTGTACCCCGGGCAGGATATGCCCGGTCTTGGAATATTTCCGGAGATGGCCGATTTTATAGGATTTCTAATCATTTCGCTGCGATTGAACGGAGCAGTCGTACGTCCCGAATATTTCCACGACGCGATGCTCTTCTCCAGAAAATTCCAATTTTTAGAAGTGGAATCGAAGGCTCTTTTTAAGGCTTTGAAAAATGAATTTCCGAAGCATTCAATCCGAGCCATCTCAACATTAGTACAGCAGGGCAAAGTGGTAGACCAGAAACGAGGGGTAATCGAATGGAAACCGGTAGAAATGATTTTCTTTTTAGAAAAAACTCTATCTCATTTTGTTTTTAACCGTAAGTTCGAAAAAAAAGTCTCTAAGGCTATGGAGAGCTATAAACTTACCTTAGTGGAAGGGGCGGAGGAAGAGTTAGGCCTAAAGGCTTAGGCGATTTTTCGAACATTTGTTTTGAAATTATTTTTATTTTAGATATAATTTTATTCTCCCGTCTCATTAGCTATTAGGTTAGTTTTGGCCAGGTCTCGGCTTTTCTGGAGGAATGTGGATGGAGAAGAGAAAACATATACGTGTTGTGCCATTCCACAACCAACCGGTTCAAGTTCAATTGATGGGGAATGGATTTATAGATATCCTCATCGCTCAAGACTTGAGTCAAAGCGGAATGGCAATACGTGTTCCTCATCATTTTGACGGTTGCGATATTAATTCCGCCGTGGAATTAGTCGTTTCACTCCCAGGCTATAAGCCGTTCAAAGCCATGGGACTCATTAAGCATTTAGCTCCCGCTAAAGAAGCGGACGGTTTTTTCGGGGTTCAATTCACGCAGTTAGACCCCAAGGGGAAAACGTTTTTGGGCGATTTTGTAAAAAAATTGGCCTCTCAACGCAGAATGGCAGGTTAACTGAGGGCAGTCACCGGAATTTCTTTCCCTCGTAATCCGACTGTAACGAAAAGGAAGGATAGATGGAACTATCCTACAGAAAGGAAGAAGGACAACAATGGGATCAGGATCTGTCCAAAACAGGCTAAAAACAGAACGAAAACTCGAGGTTAGAATTGCCGAGAATCAGCTCGAAATCGAGAGAACATTGGCTCTGCGCTACGATGTTTTCAATCTTGAGTTAGGAGAGGGTTTACCTCAATCTGCGGCGACTCGTAAAGACCGCGATGAGTACGATCTTTTCTGCGATCACCTAATCGTAGTCGATAAGAATCGCGACGATATGATCGTGGGAACCTACAGAATTCTAAGAAGAAGCGTAGCAAAAACGAATCTAGGTTTTTACTCGGACAACGAATTCGATATTACTAAGATTTACGAACTTGAACGCGAACCGGCGGAAATCGGTCGTAGTTGCGTTCACCCGGAATATAGAGACGGTTCGGTAATTTCTCTTCTTTGGGGCGGATTAGCTCAGTACATGAAGAAAAATAATATCGGGTATTTATTCGGGTGTGGCTCAGTACACAGTACCGATGCGCAGACTGCTAACGACGTTTACGCTTTCCTTAAAGAGAAAAAAGCTCTTGCCGGTTCGACGTTCGACGTAACTCCTCTGCCAGGTTTTGAAATGCCGGATTTCGACTCGAATTATGCGCCGGAAGATATTAAGGAAGTAACGAAAAGAATTCCTGCCTTGATTAAGGGATACATTAGAGCGGGTTCGCTCATTTGTGGAACTCCCGCACTAGATAGCGTATTCAAAACGACGGATTTCTTTATTCTCTTTGATATCAAAGATATCGAAGCTAGATATAGCAAACATTACCTCGAATAAAAATTCTAAGGTTATTTTTATCGGGAAACAATCGAGCCTAGGATTTAATGTTTCGATCCGAGTGGTCGGAAGGCAACTTAAACAAAGGAATTTCCCGATTTCTCGGGGATGATCGCCCTTGACCTGGCATCCATCCCCGATTTCCTTTACTTTACTTGGTTGAAACTATTTAGTTTCGGTCGATTTGCAAACCTAAGTAAGGTGCCCTGTCTTATACGATTCCAATATTTGAAATGAACCAAATTGATTTTCAGCATCCATCCTTTCGCGACCAAATTCGTTTTTATTCCCTCGTTTGTTTTGCTGCCATTCTAATGGTCTCCGGATATATGTACGGGTTTTCCTCTTATTACTTAGGGTGGTTTGCTTTTACAATTTCCGCTTTCTCCGTGGCAGGTAACGATGCGGTTCAGACTTTAGGAACTTTCATCGAAAGTAAAAAATCCGTTCGATGGATTTATAAAGTGGCTGCCTTAGGCGGTTTATTAACTTTAGTTTTCTGTTATGCTTGGATCGTAGGTTCGAGAGAAATACATTTTAACCGTCTGGACGAATTCAAACCCGTTTCGGACTTTAATCTCCTCCAGCTAATCGCTCCTCTCATTCTAGTTGTAATTACCAGAATGAAATCTCCGATCTCCACGACGTTTTTGATTCTGGGACTGTTCGGCGGCCAGAATATAGAAAAGATGCTCAGCAAATCGTTTCTGGGATATATGATGGCCTTTGGAACAGCTGTTGTTGTTTGGGGAATTTTGGTAAAAATCGATCCCAAAGAGTATACGGAAGATCATACTCCCGATCCTAGAACGGAACGACGATGGGCTATTCTTCAATGGTTTTCCACCCTTTTTCTCTGGGGCGCCTGGCTTGCTCAAGATGCGGCAAACATTGTGGTCTATATCCCGAGACAGTTAACTGCGCTGGAATTAGCGGCGGCAGTTTCTATCTTGATCGTCTCTCTCGGAGTCATTCTATTTATTAACGGCGGAACGATTCAAGAAATCGTAACGGAAAAATCGGACATCCAATGGTCCAAGGCAGCGACCATTATCGATTTAGTATACGCTTGCATTCTGCTCTTTTTCCAAAAGTGGAGCGATATGCCTATGTCCACAACCTGGGTATTTTTAGGAATGCTTGCAGGAAGGGAGATTATTTTGAATTTTCTGACATATAGGGACGCCCCTTATTTGGAAACGTTCCGTAAGGTCGGAAAAGACGTTTTGTTGGCGTCGCTCGGGATCGCGATCAGCATTTTCGTTTTTATTCTTGCATCCCAAATATATCCGGAAGGCAATTCCATTCTACCAAAGCTACTTCGTTGAATTTTTTTGAACCGTTTCTCAAAGATTGTTCGAAATGAAATTTCTATATTTTAAAAAATTCTAATTTTCTAACAATCTTTGAGTTTCGCCGCGGATTAAGTTCTCGGAACTTCCGGTTATTTTTTCTTCTTAGAAGTCGGTTTCTTTACGGGTTCTTCGACCGCTTTGGCCCATTCGGATAAATCGGCGGTTTCACGGTGATTATTCCCACCGGCCGTCGTCGATTCTGTATGAGAAACGGTTGCACCCATATCCGGACGGAATTTGCTTTCGATCCATTCTCTAAATCTATCAATTCCTCCGAAGATGGAAGGGACGACGATCAAGGTTACCAAGGTAGAAAGAATCAAACCTCCGATGATTGCAATTCCCATTGCAGTTCTTGATTTAGCGGCTTCTCCCAGTCCAAGCGCGATCGGTACGGTTCCCATGATCATCGCGAGAGAAGTCATTAAAATGGGTCGTAGACGAACCAAACCGGCTTCGAAAATCGCTTCGTCCCTCGTAATTCCCCGATCTCGAATCGCCTGCATTGCATAATCCACAAGTAGGATCGAGTTTTTTGCCACTAAACCCATCAGAAGAATCAATCCGATCATCGAGAATAGGTTCAACATTTCTCCGGTAATGAATAGTGCGAAGAAAGCTCCCGAGATTGCCGGAGGGATTGCAAAAAGAATCGTCACAGGCGTAATGAAGGATTCATAAAGCGAAGAAAGTACCAAGTAGATAAATACTAGAGCCAAACCGAATGCGACTAGAATGTTTACGATCAATTCCTTAAAGTCCTCGGACTGTCCTTGGAAGTTGAAACGAACTCCCGCAGGCGGAGGAAGCTCAGTCGTCATGATCTTCGTTGCCCCTTCGGTTGCGCTTTGGATGGCTCCACCCGGCGCTAGGTTCGCATTGATCACGATCGTTCTTGCTCTATCAATACGATTGATTCTGGAAGGACCGACCGTTTCCTTACCGGAACCTATGGCATTCAAAGGAATCAACTTATTAGCGATATTCGGAACCTTAGTTTGACCGTAGGCCGCTCTTAGGTTTCTTTGATCGGGGTGCAAACGCATCCGAACGTCGTACTCGATTCCTTTATCGTAAAATTTACTGACCGTATCTCCCGCGATTTGGTATCGAAGTTCGGCACCGGCAACTCCAGGCAGCACTCCGACGAGTTGCATGCGAGTATTGTCCAAGGCGATTTGGTATTCGGGTTTTCCTGCGCGAAAATCGGTATCGATGTCTGCTAGGTCGGGAATGGCTTTTAATCGATCGATTACTTTTTTAGAATATGCTTCCATCTCGGCCAGGTTATCCCCTTTAATCACAAGCTGGAAGGGATATTGCACTCCACCGCCGACGGCGGAGTAGTCCGATACTGCAGGTCGAGCAAATGCATAATTCTTTAGAATATCGCGAATCTCATCCTTGATCGCAACAGTGGTTTTTTTACGTTTTTTAGAAGAGACCAACGCGATCGCTAAGGTCGCACTATTGGGCTCGCCTCCGTCCGGTTTACCGATTGTGACGGCTATTTTATCCATCTCCGGAAATTTTTGTAGGTCTAATAGAACTTTGTCCGCTACTTCTTTCGTACCTTGCAAACTAGTGCCCGGCGGAAGATCCAACGTTACGAGAAACTCTCCCTGATCGTTCGCAGGTAAAAACGTTTTTTTCACGAAAGAGCAACTTACTAGGGAAAGTACAAAAATCAGGAAGGTAAGCAGGATGACTTTTCCGGGATGCGCCAATGCGAACTTCATCGTGATTCCGTAGATCTTTTCCAGCCAAGTTTGGAATTTATCGAAGGCTACCACGGCTTTGTTTCGTTTACTATGATCCAACTTTCCGGCAAAGTAAGCGGAAAGCATCGGAGCGACGAAGAGACCGTCGAACAACGAAATGATCATCGCAAACACGACCGTTAAACCGAATTGTTTGAAAAATTGACCGACGATTCCCGAGAGAAACCCTACGGGAAAGAACACCGCGATTACGGTCAATGATGTTCCTACGACCGCTAAGGCGACTTCCATAGTTCCTTTTTCGGAGGCTTCCAATACGTTATGGCCTTCCTCCAATTTTCGGAAAATGTTTTCTCGAACGACGATTGCGTCGTCGACTAGGAGTCCGACTGCCAGAGAGAGAGCCAATAAGGTCATAACGTTTATCGTAAATCCCATGATCCACATTAGAATAAACGCTCCTAACATCGAGTTAGGAAGTGCTAGCCCTGTAATCACCGTAGAGCGGAAGTTTCCTAAGAAGAAATAAACCGTAATTACCGCTAACAGTACTCCCAAAACAATAGCTTCGGTTACGTCTTCTACGTTGTAGCGAATCCAGCGAGACCCGTCTCTTATGAGTCGAATCCTTGGATTTCCTGCGAGAGGTTTGATATCCGCGTTGAGCTTATCGATCCGCTTGAGAACTTCGTCCGCTACCGCGACGGTATTACCGCCCGATTGTTTATAAACGTCGATGAAGAGCGCCGGCTTTATCTCTTTTTCAACGGCTTCCTTTTTTTTGGATGAGAAGAGATTTTTGATTTTTCTGAAGGTTTGGCCGGTCCAGATAAACGGGTGTGCAAACAGGGCGACGTCTTCTTCTTCCACAGCGTCGCTTTTAGATGCCCAAAGATAGCCTAAGGTTTCCTCATCTTCGGTTCCGTCCCGAACGGACCCGAGCTCTTTAATTAGGACTGAGTTTCCTACGTCGCCCCCGAAAGAGACGATCGTGTTTTCAATCTGCGAGATGGACTCGTATCGTCCTAGGGTTCTATAAGAGGTTTCTTTCGTTCCGGATTCGAATTTACCGACAGGAGTATTTAGTCCGGCAGATTTAAGGCGACCCGCGATCACTACCATCGGCATTTGGTACGAAATTAATTTGTTTCGATCCAACTCGATTTGGATTTCTCTACGCGTTCCTCCTACAAGCTTCACGGAACCTACGCCGGTAATTTGTTCCAGCTTCGATTTAACGGTCTCTTTGGCTAGATCATATAACTGCGCTTGTCCTAAATCTGCAAAAACCGCTAGTCGGACGATCGGTTGATCCGCAGGGTCAAAGCGAACGACTTTCGGCTCCTTGATCCCATCCGGAAGTTTAGGGCGAACCAGTCCTACTTTATCCCTGAATTGCTGTTCGGCATATTTGATATCCGTGGAGAGCGTAAATTCGCCGAAGACAACCGAGACTCCTTCCTGATTTCGAGAAGAGATTTTCTTTAAACCGGAAATGGAAGAAAGTTCTTCTTCCAAGGGTTTAGAAATCAGCTCTTCGATTTCTTCCGGGCCCGCTCCGGGATAAATAGTCGTAACGGACACTATCGGAATATTCACATCAGGAAATAGATCCACTCCCATACGAGACAATGATACCAGTCCCGTTAAGAGCATAAGGATAACTAAACTTGTAATAAAAATCGGGCGTTTAATGGAAAGAAGTGCGATATTCATGGGGCCCCCGAATCTGAAATCGTTTCTTAGATTAAGGAAGATTTCAAACGATTCAAGAGTCTATTTCGGGGTTTTGTCTTTTTTCGGAAAGAATTATCGGGGGAGGTTCGGAATTTTAAAACTCTTTTGAATCTCCCAAGTTATGTCCGGAGACAAAAGATTTTATTTCCGAACTAATAAATTCTGCGAATCGCCTGAGAAATTCTCTGAATATTATCTTTTGTCAGATTGGGGTAAACTGGAATGCAATGGCCTCTTTGAAACAGCCGCTCTCCGTTCGGAAAATCCGCATTCGGCAATTCTAAAATATGGTGAATCGGTTCTTCCATCGTTCTTCGAGTGCCGATTTGGAGAGACCGAAAGTACCTCTCTACTTGCTCGTAATTTCCCGGGGCAAGAATAACGAAACGATTAAAGGTTTCCGAGGCTGGATCGTTATAATGCGAGGAAACTTGAGAACCTTGAAGAGATTGTAAGTAAATTTGAGCGATTTTACGTTTCCGTTCCAGTATCACTCCCAAATTAGAAAGCTGCTCGATACCCAAGGCGGCCTGGTAATCGATCATGTCGTAATCCATACGAGGCTGGCAGTCTTTTCTCGGATAAGGGTCTTTGCCGTTTTTTCGAGCCCGAATTTTTTTAGATATCGAATCGTCGTCCGTACAAATTAAGGCTCCGTTTCCGGTTGTGATCAGATACTCGACCGAAAGTCCGCAAATGGAGATCTTTCCCTGTCTTCCAGGAGTAAACGTCTCGGTTCTCGCGCCTACAGCTTCCGAGAAATCTTCTATAACGGGGATGCCTTTAAAATCGTATTTTGAAAAGTCTAACAGAGATCCGAACGTATGATCGACCACGATCGCCTTTACCGAAGGATCTTCCAATGCCGAGGCGACTCCGGCAATGCTAATATGAAAGGAATGTCTTTCTAAATCGATAACTAAGGGTTGAGCTTGAATCAGAAAAATTGCATCGAGCGCAGCTAAGGGTGCGTACGTTGATAGAGCTACCTTATCCCCCGGTTGAATTTCCAAGGAAAGAAATGCGAGGTGGTACGCAGCTGTTAAGCTATTTGCCGAAATGACGTTCTTCGTTCGAAATGTGGAAGAGAAGGCCTTTTCAAATTTAGAAGTTACCGACCCGGTCGAGAGATGATCTTCTACTAACGCCTCGAGCACGGTTTTGAGGTCCTCTCTAGAAAGAGTGGGCTTATTATACTCAATATCCGTTTTCTTTCGGGTAGCTTTATCTAGAACTTCGGTTTCCGTGCTCATTGACCGTCTCAGGTTCCAATCTCTATATTATGTCGCATTATAGTACATGTACCTAGCTCGTAAAGATTTTTTTCAAATTCATACCGAGGGCTAGGAGTCAGGTCCTGAGACGGAAACTTTAACGAAGTGCCGAAGAAAGTCTAGACAATTTTTGCGGCAGGAAATCTAGGTCTCGGATTTCGTACCAAATAGTTTATTTCGGAGTCCTATCCAAATTTCTGGAAGGTAGGCTCCAACTATGATCATTATTAATCCGGTGTAGGTCCATTTGTTGAAGTACGATTCGCCCGAAAAACGAAGCGTAGCCACATTGATGATCGTCGTCCACCAACCCAAAACAATTAAAATCAAACCTATAATATTCGGTATGATGTATCCTATAATTTTTGCCATAGCGATTCCTATTCTATTCGCAATTTATCCCTTACGGGCATTCGGAGTTTTTCCTTTCTTTCCCGTTCTTCAAGCGGTTTTTTATGCCGGAGGGGAGTTCCTCTCGAATTGGAGATTTCTGGTTGCTAGGCCGGGACGATAGATGATTCTCTGATCGTAGGCATGAAAGAAGAAGAACTTGATAACGATCTCGAGCTTGGAATCGAACCCCGGGAAATGAATCCTACGGAGTCTCGTCTTCTGACTTTGCTTTTTAATTTCTTTCAATTTCAAGATGGGTTAACCCTTTCGTCCTTAAAAGAGATCATGGGAGAATTCTACGATAACGAAAACAAGGACTCGGACCGGAGAAAGCTTTCTCGCGATATAGAGGAGTTGGAAAATCTAGGTTTTCACATTCGTTATTACCCTCAGAAGAATACGAAAGACTTCGTTTACATTTTGGAAACGGATCCGTCGGCGAAGTCGCTTAAATTTTCACCCGACGAACTCAGGGAAATTTCCGCCATTCTGCTGGAAGCGTATTCACAATCGCCTCGTTATGAATTATATTCCGCCGCGCAGAAAATCTTTGCTGGTGAATTAGGTGCTTTTCCGGATTTAAAAGAAGATCCCAAAGATATTTCGGATGAATTAGGAGAGGTCGCATTTTCCATTCTGGAAGCGCTTAAAAACCGAAGTCCGTTAAGATTGAAATATTATAAAACCTTTCCGGAAGAATCCTATTCCTTGGAAGTGGATCCGATTCGTTTATTGAGAAAAGGAGGAGAGGACTACTATCTCCTGGCCTATGATCGATCCGAAAAGGTTAAGAAGCGTTTGATCCTTCCTAAGATTTTGGAAGCCGAGATTCTTCAGGGTGACGTACTCTTTCAAAAAAAAGGAACTCATCGCGAAACCTGGGAGGATCAGGTCGTGCATGCAGGTTTGTTTCCGGTGCATGAGCCGAAGTCGGTAATCTGGATCTGCAGATCGGATGCGCTTTTTAAGGCGAAACTTTTTCTCGCCGGAATTCCGTATAGCGAAAGCGGACAAACTTTGCGCTTTGAATCTACCAATCTAGACGGTCTACTCCCCTTCCTTTGGAAAGAAGGGAGCAGCCTTGAGGAAATTCAACCGAAGGAATTGGAGGATTTATTTCAGAAATCCGTATATCTTTTATTAGAAGAATATAGGTCCCTCGAGAAATAACGGAAACCTAGCCTACCACTCTCCGGTATTCTGCATACTCTTCCAAGGCTCCGAAGGTTCCAGAGACTTTCCTCTTTGCAATAATTCGATAGAAATCAAATCGGGAGAACGAACGAAAGCCATTCGACCGTCCCGGGGTGGACGATTGATGATGACACCTTTCGATTGCAACCGCTCGCATACTTGATATATATTTTCCACTTCGAAGGCTAAGTGGCCGAAATTCCTTCCAAAGGTATATCGCTCTTTTTGATCCCAGTTATAGGTTAGTTCGATCTCGGGTGCGTTAGGCGATCCTTCCGATAAGAATACGAGAGTGAATTTTCCTTCCGGATGCTCACTTCGCCTAGTTTCTTTCAATCCTAACTTGTCGCAGAAGAAGTCCAACGCCGCATCTAAATCCAAAACGCGAATCATCGCATGTAAATAACGCATTTGCCAAATCCTTTTAAGAGAAAATCTGCTACCAAAATATCCAAAGAGTCGCATCGGAAAAGCGATCCTTGCGCAAAATCGCATTTTTCGAAAATCCTTAAAAAAGAGGGTTTTTGCCCAATTTTTGCCTATAATGTTAGCATATTGCTTAATAAATGTGCTCAAAAAGTAAGCATTTTTGGTTTTTGTTATATACTTTTTTCTTGAAAAATCGGACTAACTAGACGATGATTGTACGAGAAGGAAGCAGGTTTGTAGCACTGCTTTTGAATTCGCCTCTTTTATTTGCTTTACGCACTATATGGGGCAGTGAAACGCAATGTTTCGTAAAATTATACAAATATAATAAACGATATTATTATGCGTTTGGGTTTGTTTAACTATTTAAATTGATTTTTTATTTTTTTTGATTTTTTAGTATCATTTGGAAAGTGGAATAGGTCTTATGGATATAAGCGATAACGAGAATTAAAAATATAAATAGTTCACCGAGAGGTTTCAAATTCATGAAAGTTAACAAAATCATTTCTCTACTTCTGGTCGCTGGATTTTTAGCTGGCTCTTCTATCTTCGCGGTTTCGCAAGACACCGAGGATCGTCTATTGGAGCAAGCCTTGGTTTCGGCTGCCGTAACTAAAGAACAAAAAATTGCTGTTGGGACATACCTGAAAGCGCTTGCTCAGCAAAAGTCTGAGCGTGCCGAAGAGTTAAGAGCTCTTGCAAAACGTTCTACCGGCGGAAAATTTCTAGCTAGCAATGCTCAATCGGCAAAATTTCTGAAACAAGCAGCAGCTTTGGAAAGAGAAGCTCAAAAGACTCAAGAATTCTTGAACAATCTTTAATCGTCTCAAATCCTAGAAATCCATTATCATTGGAGGGCGTCTTGATGACGCCTTTTTTATTTGGGACTGACTTGCCATTACTACAGTTTCCTTTCCCGATAATCCGATAAATTTTACTGTCCGGGCGTACTTTTAGGTTTCGGAAAGCAGCTCATTGCGAATCCCTCAATCATATAACAAATAGCGTCTTTGGTTTCGCAACGGAGGCCTTCGTTATAGCTGGTGCCGATGATTTCTAGATCGATCCGTGTACAGACCATTTTATCCCTGGGAGGTGTAGCCGGCGTCGGATTCGAGGTCTCCTGAGCGAGGATTCCAAAGTAACTACCGTAAAGATAAAAACTAAGAATGAAAAGGAGAGATTTCTTCATTTGCGTCCTCTTGTTTGGTAGGCAACGTATTGCTCCGATAAACCGCGTCAACCTATTTGACAAAAGAAGGCTCGGGCTAAAAAAAGATTGTCCCTGATCTTTTGAACCCTACTTTTACAACCGTGCCGTTTTTCCAATCCAATTATTTTCGAAAGACTCTGCTCGTATTCCTACTTCTGGCGCCTCTTCTTTATCCTTTCCTGCTGAAGCCCTCTCAGCAGCTTTATTCGGACCATCTTGCGAAATTTATCTTAGGAGAATCCATTTATAGAAGCGGTTTTACTTCAGGATCATTGGACTTACCTTCGGCAAAACTGGATCCGGAGTCCGAATTTTGTCCGACTGAATGCATTCGGATTCGCGAGAAAATCGTAAGTCCTTTTCCGGTCGCGCTCGGGTATTTTTATGCCGCGATTTTACCTTGGGGAGGGATCGAGGCCGTTTATATAATTACCGCACTTATTGTCGCAGTCACCCTTTTGATGCTGTCGATTTTATGGGAATGGGATCTATTATTCCTGTTCATTCTCGTTTTAGGATCTCCATTCGTTATTAATGGATATTTTTTTCCTGATGTTGCGATCGCTTCCTTTTTATTTTTTTCGGGAGCTTTTTTTATATTAAAAAACTCTTTCCGACGGTTTCCTTATTCATATTTTCTGGTGGGTTTCATCTCCGCTTCCGCCGCATGGTTTCGCGTGGAATCGATCGTCTTTATCATCTCGTTTTCGTTGTTTCTATTACTCGGACTAAGGCAGAACAAACAGACGCGAATTCCAGCCGTCTTTTACGTAATCGGTGCTGCTTGCGGATTACTGCTGCTCCTTTTCGTTCAGATGCATATGTACGGTTTACCTCTTGGGCCTCGTTTTTCTTTTAATCAGCCTACGATGTTTTTGCGACCTTGGGATAAGCTATATATTTATCGCGGATTGCTTTTCTTTAGCTATGGTCGTCCGGGGTTTTTTACCTACATGCCTTTGTTTCTGTTTTTCTTCGTATACTCCCTATACTTTATATTTTCTTCAAAAGGGGTGTTGCGAAAGCAGAGTCCGGAGAATTTCGACTTCAGCCGCAATTTATTGATTCAGTCGGGAGCTGCTGCATTTCTCGGTTCGGTATTGGTTGCGCCGAATGACGGAATCATCGACTTCGGAACCAGATACCTTCATCTCGCTATCCCGAGTTTTGTCGGTTTTGCCATTTTGGTTCTAAAGGAATCTTCGGGATATAGGCAAAAACTTATTAAGTCTTTCGTAATCGTTTTGGCCCTTTATTCGACGTTCGTTACGGTCTCTTATACGCAAATTCTTGCCAAGTACGGCAAGCAGTCGACAGGAATGCATAAACTATATGTGGAACAAAAACCCGATCTAGTTGTGGTTCAAATCAGAACGTACACTCAGATTATGGGTAAAAATTTTTTTGTAACTCCTTGTGTTACTCTTTTTGATGCGGCCGCCTTAAATAAATTTTTCTCGAAGAATGATCCGAACCAATTCGCGAAAATATTGTTTGTTCAGGCAAAAGTGCTGACCGATCGCAATGCCGATCCGAATCGACCTTTCGAGCATAATACATATTACGATTCGGTAAATAGTATTTTGGGGAAAACGTTTACACCTGTTCTTGTAGAGAATAAACCGGATATTATCGTCTTTTCCATGGAAAAACGATAATATCGGATGTTAAGCAATCCTCGTTAATTGGCGCTTAGGAAAGTTTGCTTAAGGCCTGATTTATAATCCGAGTAAGCAGGTTTCCAGCCCAGGGATTTAAGTTTTGAATTCGAGTTTCTTGCGGATCTAGTCGCCGCTCGAACCGGATCTTTCCCTTTTAATAAATTCGCGATGAATACCGGAGCGTGACCTATCTTCTTTTTACCTAAATAAGTTCCCGCTTCGTTAAAGAAATCCTGCATAGTCACGGGAGTATCATCCACGATATGATAGATCTCTCCCGGTTTGCCCGAATGTAAGACCTTTAAAAACGCGGCTGCAACGTCATCCACGTAAACTACATCCCAATAATTCAATCCGTTGCCCGGAATTCTAAAGAGTCCGATTTTTATATCCCGAATCAAATCCTGAAACCAGCCTCCAGGACCGTATATATGAGATGGACGAAGTATAATTGCGGGAAAGCCTTTCGTTTTATAAGCTTCGAGCAACATCTGCTCCGAAGCCTGTTTTGTTCTTCCATACTCGGTTTCCACATTTAGAGGTTTATCTTCCGAAAGTAATTCTCCGTTTGCTTCCCCGACTACTACGGTGCTGGCAAATATAAATCGTTTTAATCCTAGATTCGCAACGGATTCGAAAAGATTTTTCGTTCCTTCGTGATTCACCTTCCAGAGAAGTTGTTTATTTCGTTGGGTGGCGATTTCGGCGGCGAGGTGGATAACCGAGTCGAGCTTAATTCCTTCTAAAGCTTTCTTTAGGGATAGAGGATCCCCTAGATCCGCAAGAATCGGCTGGAGTCCGAGTTTACGGGAGGTAGAAGCGGACGATTCGCTTCTTACAAGCGCATACAATTCGTGCTCCCCTTCTTTTTTTAAAAGATCTACGATTCGCTTTCCCAAAAAGCCGGTCGCGCCTGTGATTAATATTTTCATGGATACACTCTTTACATCCGAGATTCGATCGGACGATCTATGATATTACACCGATCTTAGGCTGTCACGCTTGAACGAACCTGCTCCGAGTAAAAAAATTTCCGCCATTTCAAAGAGTAGGGACTTAAAGCCCTTCCGGAGAATCGTTCGATTTTTCAGATTGCATGCGATCCTTTTTTTTTGGATACTGGCTTAGATATGAATCCTACTACAAAGAAGTTACAGACTAAGCTTGCATTGATTCGGTTGCTTAAGGAAAATCGGAGGATGAGTTTAGAGGATCTTTCCAAATACTCGGGTATCAAAGAAGTTTCCGATTTAAAAAAAGAATTAGGTAAGCTTTATATGGTCGGCTCTTATCCGTACACTCCCGATCAACTCGTGGAAATCGATTACGACGGAGAGACGATCGGGATACGGTTGCCGAATAGGATGGACGAAGGCTTAACTTTGAGCGTTAGAGAATGGGCAACCTTGCGAACTTTGCTTTTGGAAGAAGAGCAAAAGGAAGTAAGTTCGGATCGGAGTCTTGTTCTCAAATCCGTTTTGGATAAGATCAATACTATTTTACCTTCTTCGGGAATTTTAGACGCGAAGGACTTAAAAAAACAAATATCGGAAGCGATAAATTTAAATAAGGCCGTCGTGATCGAATATCAAGCTCAGGGAGAAGCGACTCCGATAAAAAGAAAGGCGGATCCATGGGCTTTATTCAGCTATCGGGAAGAATATCTGATAGGATATTGCCATACGAGAAACGCGCCAAGGTCGTTTCGACTAGATTCTATTTTAACCTTTTCGGTCAGTAAGGACGAAGCCGTTCAAGTTCCGGACCAGGAAAGAAGACAAGCTATTTTGCATCTAAAGGAATTCTTAAAAAAAACGGATAATGACGGATCCGTCGCCGAAATATACCACGCTTCGGAAGTTTACTTTAATCTGCACAAAAGGCTCGGATTGGAACGGACGAAAGAATCTTTAGATCTGGGCGGGAATACATTCTATTTATCTAAAGCCAAAATTAAAAATGAAGATTGGTTTTTAAGCACGCTGAAGGGATTCGGTTCCAACGTTATTATAAAATCCCCGACAGCGTTAAGGCAAAGGATTCTTGCTTATTGGAAGGAACAAATAAGGGAGTCGAAAAATTAGATCCACGTATCGATGCGGATTGTTTTTTGCATCCATTGTCGCAGTAGAATTCCGCAAATTTGATCCGATGGTTTATAAAATTCTCCCTTTATTATTTCAATTCTCTAAATTCTCAATCTTCCTTTCGAATCCAAGTCTGATAATGAATTGACTCGGGATCGAGGATTGTTCAAACAAGAATTACTTTGCTCTCTCCGGCTAAGATCAATCTAGGGTTGGAAATTCCGTACAAAAGACCCGACGGCTATCACGAGATTCGTAGCATCTTTCTTCGAATTAATTGGGGGGACGATATTAGGATTGCACCCATCGATCCCGGTCTCTTTCAACTTGTATCCGAAAATCAAATCATTGCAGAGAAGCGTTCCCTTTATGACGAAGTCTCCGAAAAAGGGGACGTAACTAAGAATATTCTATACAAAACCTATCAAAAGATTCGATCTCAGTACCGGGAATTACCCGGGGTTCGGATTCATATAACAAAAAGGATCCCGCCTGCGGCAGGGTTGGGAGGCGGATCTAGTAACGCCGCATCGCTATTATCTTTCTATTTCGGCTTAACCCAGGAATTTAGCTCGGACGGACTCTCCGATTTGGCAGCGAGCATAGGTTCGGACGTTCCTTTTTTTCTAAACGAAGGCCATGCATTCGTTTCCGGAAAGGGAGAAGTCTTGGAAGATATAGAAGTTCATTCGGGCCAGGGAATTTTAGCTCTCACTCCTCAGATTTTGTCTACGGCTGAAATGTATGCAGGTCTCAAAAAACCTTTACAAGCCGACCCTCCCTCGAAAAACTGGACTTCTCTAGCCAAAGACGTCGGATTTGCTCTGAAAGAAGGAAATTGGGCGGATTTGGAGGGAAAGCTCGTAAACGACTTCGAGCCGTTAGCCTTCCAAACCTTTCCGGAACTCGGGGGATTGAAGAAGTGCTTTCTGGCAAACGGAGCCAGCTATTCCTCGATGACCGGTTCAGGATCTTGCATCTATGGATTGGTTCAAGGATTGGAGATACGGGATGAACTGCTTGCAAAAATGAGAGCAGAGTTTCCAGGTCTTACGTTTGTAAGCTTTAATTATTAAAGATAGAAACTGGGCCGTCGCCAAGTGGTAAGGCAGCGGTTTTTGGTACCGCCATTTCCTAGGTTCGAATCCTAGCGGCCCAGCCATTGTTCTACTTCACCGGATAACGAATGAATATCTCAAAGGAAGCTGTTGCTGTGGTACTTGCTGCAGGCAAGGGAACCCGCATGAAGACCGATCAACCTAAGGTCGCGGTTTCTTTGAACGGAAAACCACTCCTGATCCATGTCATCGATCACCTTCGCGAATCAGGGGTCGGTGATATCGTCGTCGTCGTCGGTTATAAAAAAGAAGAAGTTCAGGCTCTCTGTGCGGGAATTCCCGATTTAAAATTCGCAGAGCAGAAAGATCAGCTTGGAACGGCTCATGCAGTTTTAAGCGCCGAGCATTCCATCAACGGACATAGCGGTCCTATCTTAGTAGCTTGCGGGGATGTCCCTATGATTACCGGCAAAACATTCCGCTCTCTTATTGCAACGCATAATCAAAACGGATTCTCTGCAACTCTACTCTCCGCGAAAGTGGATAATCCGACCGGTTACGGCCGAATCGTTCGTAACGGAAGCGGGGAAGTAATTGCGATCGTGGAAGAAAAGGATGCGGACGCAGAGCAAAAGAAGATCGATGAGATCAATACCGGAACCTACGTTTTCGATTCCGAGGCTTTGTTCGATTCGCTACGTAAAATTGGAAATAGCAATGCCCAAGGCGAATATTATCTCCCGGACTTGGTAGCTTTGTATAAGAAGGAAGGAAAGAAATTGGGCGCAGTTGTGCTGAAAGACAGCGGTGAAAGCCAAGGGGTCAACTCTCCCCAAGATTTAGAGGCTCTCTCGGCAATCCTAAAGGGAGAAGTTCCTGCAAAATGAGCCAATTAGCGGTATTCTCTGGATCATCCAATCGCACAATTACCGAAGAGATCTGTAAAGAGCTTCAAATTGCGCCGGGCAAAATCAATTTACGCAAATTTTCCGACGGAGAAATCGCCGTCAAAATAGATGAGAACGTGCGAGGCAGGGATATATTTCTTATCCAATCCACTTCGGCTCCGGCAAACGATCATTTGATGGAACTCCTACTCATCATGGACGCCTTACGAAGAGCATCTGCAAACAGTATCTCGGTCGTAATGCCTTATTATGGATACGGCCGTCAAGATAGAAAGGTGGAACCTCGCGTTCCGATTTCGGCGAGGGTCGTGGCGGACCTGATCGAAGTTCAAGGTCCGACTCGAATGATTACGATGGATCTTCACGCCGATCAAATTCAGGGGTTTTTTAAAGTTCCGGTGGATAATCTTCATTTTAATCCCGTTCTCGTAGAATATTTTCGTAATAAAAAAATCGATGATTTAGTCATCGTCTCTCCGGACTCGGGCGGCGCAGAACGGGCAAGATCCTTCGGTAAGAAAGTTAACGCTACTTTAGCGATCATTGATAAGCGTCGTCCAAAAGCGAACGTTTCCGAAGTAATGCATGTTATCGGAGAGATAGAAGGAAAGAATTGTATCCTTCTAGACGATATGATCGATACTGCCGGTACGATCTGTAAGGCGGCCGACGCTTTGTTGAAGAACGGAGCAAAAAGCGTCTATTGTGCGGCAAGCCACGGAGTTCTATCGGGAGAGGCAATCGATCGATTAAATTCGACTCCGTTCATAGAAGTCGTTCTTTCGAATTCCATCGAAATTCCGGAATCCAAAAAGATTTCGAAATTAAAAACTCTCTCGGTTGCCCCGCTTTTTGCCGCGGCAATCCAGAGAATTTCAACCAACCAATCGGTTAGCGATCTATTTAATTAGGAAACAAGGGTAGGAACCATGAGCCACAAAATTACCGTTAAAAAGAGAACGGAAACCGGCAAAAACGTCAATAATCGCCTTCGTGCGTCCGGAATGGTGCCCATAAACATCATCGGCAGCGGGAAAGCTTCTTCCGGAGCCGTTAATGAAAAAGAACTGGATAAACTAGTTCATTCCGGAATTCGTCAATCCACTCTTATCGACTTAGAAGTCGAAGGAGAAGGAACGCATAAGGTATATGTTAAGGAAATCCAAAGATTTCCAGAAATCGATCGGATTCGTCACGTCGATTTCTACAAAGTGGAGCCGGGCAAAAAGATCATCACTAAGATCGGAGTTCGCACGGAAGGACTTGCAAAAGGATCCAAAATGGGAGGTCAGTTCGACCATCTAATTCACGAGATTCGAGTTAAGACCATTCCCGAAGATCTGTTGGAAAGCTTAGTTATCGACGTTTCCGACCTAGATGTCGGCGATTCGATTAAAGTAAGCCAACTAAAAGTTCCTGCAAGCTGGGAAATTCTGGTAAACGGAGATCCTATCGTTGCTTCCGTTCTTAAAACGAAAGCCCTGCTTGCTCAAGAGCGTGCCGATGCTAAAGAAGCGGCCGACGCAAAAGCTAAAGCCCCCAAAAAGGGCGGAAAATAATCAGGAACGTGCTCGGGTCTAAAACTTCGGAATACGGTAATCTATGAAGCTAATCGTCGGACTGGGAAATCCCGGAGACAAATATAATAATAACCGAGCGAATATCGGCTTCAAGATTCTCGACGTTATTGCGAATAACATTAACGTAGAGATCAAGACGAAGAAGAAAAAGTCTCTAATCGGAAGAGGAGACTTCGAAGGCGAAGAGGTGGTTCTTCTTAAACCTCAAACTTTCAGCGACTTGTCTGGAGAGTCCGTACTGTACATTGCTTCTTTTTTGAAAATCCAAGTCCAGGATATCCTGGTCATCCACGAAGACTGGACCCTACCCTTGGGTAAGATCGTGGTGGATAAAGGAGCTAATGGCACGGAAAACGCCGGAGTGAAGTCGATCGTTCAATCTTTACGTTCCCCTAATTTTATTAGAATTCGGATCGGAATCGGAAACGATATTTTCGACGGTTCCAATTTGGAAAGCTTTTTGAAGGAAGATTTTCAACCTTTAGAGAATTTAAGTCTAATTCAGATTATTAACGATGCGGAAGCTGCAATTCGATCCATTAGTCTAGGCGATATCGAAGACGTAATCGAAAAATATAGACTTTGATCAAGACCATTCTGTAAGGATATGGGCCTATTTTCGCTAGGTCCATAACTTAAAATGATTCCATTTTTCAACACGGATTCTCCTTTACTTTTCCGGAAAAAACCTGATTCTGAATTAAAGGAACTTTTTGAGAGAAAAGAGTTTCCAAGCAATATCTGTCCGAATTGGATTTCGCGGCTTGTACGCAGTTTTTTGGAGTCTAAAAGTCGGACAACGGCGATCAGAAGGATCGTGGGGGTTAGAGCAATATGAATAACAATAATAAAGGCCTCAGATTACTAATTCTATTTATCGTGGGGATAGTCGTCGTCGCCTATTACGGACCCCAAATTAAAAACTACGTGGATCGAAGTCCTAAGTCGATTCCGTTCTCACAATTTATGAATATGCTTGAACCCGACGGTTCTAAGCCGATCGGAAAACTTGTTAAGAACGCAAAAATACCCGGCTGCGAAAAACTGATTATGGAACGCGATGTGGTGGAAGGTTGTTACGAGCCTTTGGATTCCACGTCTAAAGAACCTGTTCGTTTCCGCACGACCATTGCGCCTATCGATAAGGAACTCCTAACGTCCCTTCGTCGCTCTAATATGGATTTTGAATTCGTTTCCGCCGAAGACGGCCGCGGTTTCGGAATGTTGAGTTCCTTTTTACTATTAGGAGTCGTTGCAATATTCGTATTTTATTTCTTTATAATGCGCCAAGTTCAATCAACGGGTAATAAGGCCTTTTCTTTCGGTAAATCGAAGGCTAAACTAACCGTCGATCCGAAAGTCAAAGTAAGTTTTGCAGACGTTGCAGGTTGCGAAGAGGCCAAAACCGAATTGGTTGAAATTATCGAGTTCCTAAAAGATCCGAAGAAATTTCAATCGATGGGAGCTCGCATTCCAACCGGAGTTCTGTTAATCGGTCCTCCAGGTACGGGTAAAACTTTATTAGCTAGAGCTGTCGCCGGCGAGGCAGGTGTTCCCTTCTTCAGTATTTCCGGATCCGACTTTGTGGAAATGTTCGTCGGTGTGGGTGCATCCCGCGTTCGCGACCTTTTCGATCAAGGGAAGAAGAATTCTCCCTGTATTATTTTTATCGATGAGATAGATGCTGTTGGTCGCTTAAGAGGCGCAGGCTGGGGCGGAGGACACGACGAAAGAGAGCAGACTCTGAACCAAATGCTTGTCGAGATGGACGGTTTTGAAAAGAACGAAGGCGTTATCGTAATGGCTGCTACGAACCGTGCAGACGTACTCGATCCCGCATTATTAAGACCGGGACGTTTTGACCGTCAGGTAATGGTGGATCTTCCGGATTTAAACGGTCGGGAACAGATTTTGAAAGTTCATTCTAGAAAAGTTCCGTTGACTAGCGATATTTCTTTGAACTCGATCGCAAGAGGCACGCCTGGTTTTACCGGAGCGGATCTTTCTAACTTGATCAATGAGGCTGCTCTGCTTGCCGCTCGCAAGAACAAGAAACGAGTTACTCAAGACGAATTGGAAGAAGCTCGTGACAAAGTGATGATGGGTCCGGAACGTCGTTCCTTCTTTATTTCCGAAAAAGAGAAGGAAGTCATCGCATACCACGAAGCAGGTCACGCGATTTTAGGAACTCTTTTGGCATATACAGAGCCCGTTCATAAAGTTACGATCATTCCTCGAGGAAGGGCTCTCGGGCTAACTCAGTCTCTTCCTACTGAGGATAAGCATATTCACACGAAACCGTATTGGCTGGACCAAATCGTAGTGTGTATGGGCGGCTTTATCGCGGAAGAATATAAATTCAAAATGACTTCAACAGGTTCTAGTAACGATATTCAACAAGCGACCAATATTGCAAGACGTATGGTTTGCGATTGGGGAATGTCCGAAAAACTCGGAACGATTAATTACGGTAGCGGACATGAGAATCCCTTTGTCGGTCGAGATATGGGGCAGAGCAATAAAACGACTAGCGAAGAATTTGCAGCTTTGATAGATAAGGAAATCCGAGATATAGTTCAAACTTGTTTAAATAAAGGTCGCGAACTAATAAGAAAGAATTCGGCTAAGTTTGAAAATCTTGCTAAGGCTCTTTTAGCTAAGGAAACCGTGAATCACGACGAGCTTATGGCTATCGTTCACCCGGCCAACGAGGAATCGCGCAAAAAAACGGAAAAACCGGCTAAGAAAGAAAAGTCTTCAGGAATTCCTACAAAACCGGCTTATTCAACCGGGGTGGAATGAATTATTGGCTTTTTAAAACCGAGCCGGATGCGTTTTCCATCGATGATCTAAAAGCTTCTCCAGGGAAAACAGCTCCTTGGGAAGGCGTCAGGAATTATCAGGCGAGAAATTATTTAAGGGACCAGGTCAAAAAAAAAGACTTGGTTCTTTTCTATCATAGTAGTACAAAACCGACTGCGATAGTCGGTTTAGCCGAGATCGTAAAGGACGGTTATCCGGATCACTTCGCTTTCGACCCGAAACATAAGTACTACGATCCTAAGAGTAAGTCGGATGCGCCTACTTGGTTCATGGTCGACCTGAAATTTAAAGAAAAATTTTCTCGCGCAATTTCGCTGGAAGAATTAAAATCCCACGGGAAACTGAAAGACATGGTACTCTTGCAAAAAGGGGGCCGTCTATCGATTCAACCGGTTAGTCGAGAACAATTTTTTTATATCTGCAATTTAGCCGGGGCGAAGAACCTTCCCGGTTGAGGGGGGATTCTTGGTCAATTTTTTCCGGAAAGTCCGGGATGCGACTCTTGTTTGCTTTCTTTTCTTGAGCATACCAATTTATGTTCTAGGAGCAAAGGAAGTCGCCCCACCCGTATATTCACTCTCCGGTCATATGTCAGGAATCGCGCTAAATAAGTTTATGCTTATTAGCTCTACCAGTCTCGATAACGCACAAAAAAATCAATCCCAAGTAATCCAAGAAGATCAGTCATGGACGCCAGTGACCAAAGACAGTCTTTCATTAAGTTTTACCGACGAGATATTCTGGCTCCGATTTAAAGTAAAATCCCCTAAACAAGAGGGAAGTTTAAACTGGTATCTTGTGTTGAACAACCCCGGTATGGAAAATCTTGTGATTTTTCAAAGGGAAGAATATGGACAATCTGTCTGGCGTGAAATCGGAAGAGATCAACGTATTTCTTATATGCATCCTGCTTACCTCATTGAGACGCATTCGAATTCGGAACATGAATTTCTCGTTCGAGCTTCTAGTCGTCGTTCGGTAGTTCTCAATTTTCAAGCCTGGTCGCCGCAAGAATTTTCGAGTCGGATCCAAACCGAGAATTTGCTTTTGGGGGTCTTTTTCGGCGCGATCGGAGTTATGCTAGTATATAACGGATTTCTTGCTTTCGTAGTAAAGGATTCTAGTTATTTTTTCTACGTTTTCTATCTTCTATTCTATGCGCTCTGGCAACTTGCAGTCTCAGGAATCGGAGCCCAATACCTTATCCGCGTTTCTCCGATAGGCTGGAACGATTACCTCGTCGGTTTTGCATTTCTTTCCGTATCATTCTCTCTTTTATTTACCCGATCTTTTTTACATATGGAACGGGAGACAGGCTGGAGGGATTGGGCTTTCCTTATCTTATCGGTCTTTGCAATATTAGGTTTTTTTGTTTCTTTAATTCCTTCGGCTTACGGTTTTATGATGAAAGCCGTTTCTTGGTTTCCCTTCCTGGCTGCAGGCTTGGTAGTCTATTCCGGCTTTTTACGACTTCGCCGGGGATATCGCCCTGCTCGTTATTTTCTACTTGCATGGTCGGTTCTGATCGTCTCCGTTTTAGTTACTGCGATGCGAAATCTTTCTTGGATTCCTGATTCGTTCTTCGCTCATTGGTCGGCTCAATTCGGTTCGGTTATCGAAATGACTCTACTATCGTTTGCTCTTGCGGATAGAATCAAAACTTTGGAAAAGGATTCTCTCCAAGCCAGACTCGAAAACTACGATAGTCAGCTCAAGTTGACGGAGATTGAACAAGAGCTGAAAATTGCCCGCGAATTGCAGGAAGCGATTCTTCCCGATCAACTTCCGCAAGTACCCAATTTAAAATTATCCGTTAGAAGCGAATTTGCCAGTTCCGTCGGAGGGGATTTTTACGATTTTCATTACTTAGGTTCGGATAAATTGGGAATTTTTCTTTCCGATGTTTCCGGTCATGGAATTCCCGCGGCCATAATCGCTTCGATGGTAAAGTTGGCTTTCTCCATAGAAGCGAGAAACCATGAAGACCCGGCGGAAGTTTTACGGAATATAAATCGTTCTTTGAGCGGTAAATACGGAAAACATTATATTACTGCAGCCTATTTACTCGTCGATGGATCGACCGGAAAGGTAACGTATTCGAACGCAGGACATCCG
This sequence comes from Leptospira broomii serovar Hurstbridge str. 5399, assembly GCF_000243715.2. NCBI lineage: Bacteria > Pseudomonadati > Spirochaetota > Leptospiria > Leptospirales > Leptospiraceae > Leptospira > Leptospira broomii. The sequence goes on along the minus strand of NZ_AHMO02000008.1, from coordinate 969,601 downwards.
CCGTTAGTCGCCATTGCCAGAAGTTCCGGAACGGCCAAGGAAATATATTTACCCGGTTGGATTATGGGGATGGATCCGAGTTTAAAGAATTCCGTAAAGGAGTTTCAGTTGGAACCCGGCGACAGACTAATCATTTATACCGACGGAATAACCGAAGCAAGAAATAGTAAAGGCGAGATTTTCGGTTTTCAAAGGTTTTATAAATTGCTCGGCGAGAATATCGGTTTGTCCGGAGAAATCATGGCAGAGACATTGTTTAAAACCGTACGGGAATTTACGGGAAACCGGAAGCATTTTGAGGACGACCTTACGTTAATCGTCCTGGATTTTCAGCCGGCTCCCGAAGTAAGTCCTGTAACGGAAGTTACTTCAATCCTTTCAAAAAACTAATAAGTTCGTTAGGAATCTGAATCGGTCTTTTTCTGTAGGTTTTCTTATATTCTTTTTTGTATTCCTTATGGCAATTTTTGCATGAAGATTCGAGATCTCCGCTCGAGATAGCCGTGTCGGTAATTTCTTTCCATTTCGTCTTTTGATCTTCTAAAGCAAAGTTCGGAACTTCTTTCAGGATTCTCTCTAATCCGGTTTTATCGCCTTTCTTAGCTTTTTTGGAAAACGGTTTGGTATAATCTTCCATAAAATCATGCAGAGTAGTTTCGGTCGTTCCTGCTTGGGCGGAAAGGGAAAAATTAGCGCCTACTAGTAGAACGGTTCCAATCATAAGGAATAAGTGGAGATTTTGTTTTTTCATTATTACCTCGGTCTAAGAATTTTTACTCATTTTCCCGATTTTCAGTATGTAGAAAAGCCATTTCTTATTTGAAAAGGCTAACGAAAACGGAGAATGAATATGCATTTTTTATGAACGAGTTTAGAATTGAACGGGTCGCACGAAAAGCGGTAAGATATCGCGCATAAATTAAATGATCGAATTTACATTAGATGGAGAATGTAAATATTTCCCCATCCAATCAAAGATAAACGTTATTCGGTCAAAATTTAATTCCCCAAATTTTAGTCTTTGTAGATAAATGAATAGAATATTCTTTTAAAAATCTCCGCCAGGATAAAGTACGCGATTACGATTCCCGCCATGGCAAAGTAAAAAGACGCAGGTAACGGAGTGAAGTCAAACAACGTCGAGATCGGAAGATACGGTAGAGCCAGCGTGAGGATTAGGACGAAAGAGGTAGCTAATAACAAATAGAATCCCGGCATACTTTTATAGAAGACTTTTCTTGTTCGAACTACTAGTACTACGATGGTAGCTGAAACTACCGATTCGATGAACCATCCCGATTGAAATTCTTTTTCCCCCGCGTCTAACACATATAATAGTACGCCGAACGTTGCAAAATCGAATACGGAGCTAAGCGTTCCGAATACGAACATGAATTTCCGGATTGCAATAATATCCCATTTTCTCGGCGATACGATCCATTCTTTGTCGACATTGTCCGAGGATATCGTCATCTCGGGAAGGTCAGTTAATAAATTCGTTAATAGAATTTGCTTCGGAAGCAACGGGAGGAAACTTAAAAATGCCGACGCTCCTGCCATACTGAGCATATTTCCGAAATTTGCGCTCGTTGCCATAAATACGTATTTTAAAGTATTTGCAAACGTCATTCTGCCTTGTTTAACTCCGTTAAGCAAAACGTTTAAATCGTTATTTAAAAGTACGATATCCGCCGCCTCCTTGGCGACGTCTACTGCGTTGGCGACGGAGATTCCGACATCCGATGCATGAAGTGCGGTAGCGTCATTAATTCCGTCTCCTATATATCCGACTACGTGTCCGGTTTTTTGCAAGGACAGAATGATTCTTTCTTTTTGGTTAGGCTCGATCTCGGCAAATACGTCAGTGCTATCCGCCTGCCGTTGAAGAGCTTCGTCACTCATACTCAGAAGTGCGGTTCCGGTCACTATTCTCGGATTTTTAAAACCGACGGATTCGGCGACTTGCTTAGCAATGAGATTATTATCGCCTGTTATGATCTTTAAGGAAATGCCTAGATCATTCAACTCTTTGATCGTTTGGTCGATGTTTTCGATAATCGGATCGGACAGCGTCACGAAACCTTGGAATATCATATTATCTTCATCAGCTACAGTAACATCGGTCTGATTGGGCAACGTCTTGATTGCAATTCCTAATGTTCTAAAGCCTTTAGAACTCAATTCCTTATATTTCGATTCGATGATATCCCGGACCGCTTCGATCGGAGTCAACTTCCCATCGGGATCTTGCACGAATTTTGATACGTTTAAGACCGTTGTTAAGGCTCCTTTGCAAATTAGGACTGTTTCAATTCCATTTGAAGCTAAAATGCTGATTCGTTTTCGGGAGAAATCGTAAGGAACTTCCGCAAGATACTCGAATTTATCCGTACCTGCGATCGGCAACGAGGAAATTGCCGAATCAATCGGGTTGTTGAATCCTTTTTGCAATTTAGAATTGATCGATGCGTAAAATAAGGAGAGTCGACTCGGTTCGCCGGAATAATCTAGAGTATTTTGGACTTTGACTTCCCCTAACGTTAAAGTTCCCGTTTTGTCGGAGCAAAGAATATCCATGCTTCCGAAGTTTTCGATGGAACTTAGTTTTTTTACGATGACCTTTTTTTCGGCCATCCTCGTCGCTCCTTGGGCAAGATTAACATTGATGATCGCAGGCAATAATTGTGGAGTTAGTCCGACTGCGATCGCTAGCGCGAAGAGAAAAGAATCGACTACGGGTTTTTGTAATAGTATGTTAATTCCGATGATTACGAGCACCAACACCATCGTAATTTCCATAAGCATATAGCCGAATCGTCTGACGCCGCGTTCGAATTCGGTAATCGGCTGCGCTTTTTTCAAGGTATCGGCTATCTTCCCGAACTCAGTATCAAACCCCGTTTTTACTATGATCGCTTTTGCGGAACCGCTTACGACATGAGATCCTGTAAAGAGGACATTCGTCCGTTTTGAAAGAGGAGTGGACTTGGACAACCGATCTTCGGTTTTTTCGACAGGAAAGGATTCTCCGGTTAAAGCCGCCTCATCCACATACAATCCGTTTGCTTCAATTATCAATGAGTCGGCAGGGATAACATCGCCTACCGTGAGAGAGACGACATCTCCGGGAACGATCTCTTCGAAATTCGTTTCCGACCAAATACCATTTCGCAGTATATTCGCGTTTAAACGAATCATCTCCAGTAATTTACTCACCGAATCGGATGCCCCTTTTTCTTGCCAAAAGCCCAGTATGCTGCTGATTAGAATGATTGAAAAAATAATATACGAATCCGTTCTACCTCCTAAATTCCAGGAAATGAGCGCCGCCCCCAGCAAAATCAGAGTAATCGGGCTTTTGAATTGACTTAGAAGCAATCTTAGGCTCGTGGCAGAGCGTGAAGATTTTAGAATATTCCTTCCATAGATTTTTTGCCGTGCCTTGGCTTCTTCGTTCGTGATTCCTTCGAGAGAACTGGATAGTAAGTTAAAGACCTCTTCGTTCGAGTAGGTCCAAAACTCTTTGATAGTCGGATTCGTTTTATCCATGGGTAATCTTCAACAGATACTTCGTTCCGAGAAACGTCCAAATCGTAAAGACTTCAATCGGGGAAATTACTCGCGATGAAAAGCAAGGCGATTGAGTGCGATGGGGTTTTTTTAAAATTCGATGTTTAGTTTCATTCCGAATCTTTACGGCATTAGTCGGGTTCTTTATTTTAGGATGGGACATTATACATTGGATGAGGAATATCTTCTTCGGTTTCCTCAGCGGATTCGCGGGCTTCCGACAGTAAAGAAACTGAGTCCGTGAGCGATTTTTTTCCGTATTATATCCCAGTTTGCTCTTCGAATAAAGAAAGGGAGGTATAATAATAGGATGACTCCGATTCCTACGATCTGAAGCGATATCAAATAGAAAGGCCATTTTCCTAAATAATCCAAGAATGATCCGTTAGCCGATTTATATCTTAGAAAACCGTAATTTGTGTCTAGTTGGAAATCCAAAAGTAACGCGAGGATAAAGTATATTTGACTATAAAGAAGTACTCTCGTCACAGACCCTTTTCGAGGATATAATTTAAGACCGAAAACCAAATATAAGGCTGCAATAATTAATCCGGAATGTCCGATGAAAAACAAAAAGAAGTACGCATGCGGAAAATTAAACTGTAAATTCGGAGTGATGGCCGCCTGTATGGATCCGCCTAAAACCCAAAAATAAGAAAGCTCGGAGACAGTCCTTTTACGGGTAACCAACGCTAATGTGGTCACGATCATCGCCCAATCGCAAAACTCCATTGGAAGATCGTAACGGAGGTCCCAATAGCCTCTGCTAATTCTGTAAAAGACATAGACTGACGCATTAATTATTAGTACGGCGGCAATTCCATAACCGATCCGTTTGACAGTTTCCTTTTTTTGCACGGATTTTGCGATCCAGATTAACGAAACGGATAAAAAAACGGTAATTATTAGGATAATATAATGCTCGAAGGATCCGATTATCGATTTCATTCCGTTGCGCCTTTGCCAATTTTCCGGTTCTTATTCTTAATCGGTTTTATCCGTGAAAAAAAGGCGGAGGAGTGTGAAGATACAGTAACGAATGAAAATAAGTTTATCATCATAATTTTCGCGGCTATTAAGATATTCGTCTACGTATGCGTACAATAACCGATTCTGTGATATTTTTCCACGCGATAATGATCAAACCGTCCTATAGCGAAGATGATAATTATCAACGGTAGGACAGTTAGGCAATTGAAAAGCGGAAGTCTCGCGGCAACGATGCGGAGGGTGCGAAGCAGTCACGGCAATAGAGTAAATATAGGTTTTAGAATCGATTTAATGCGCCGTGACCGTAGCGAGCGCGGAGTCCGAAGCAGCGTGACCCGAACAAAGAGAGGGGGCCGCCCAAAAATTCAATCCAACAATCGATTCCATTCCTGGTCATAATATCGAACTAACGATTGATTGTCCAGTCGATTGGATTCTACCGGAAGGCGAGACATGTCTTCCGGAAAGTCCGAAAGAGTTTCCAATTCCGTAAGATTCAAGAAACGTAATTCTTTCGGAAGGTCGCGACTATAATCCGGTAATTGTCGCGTTCCCGCTAATACGAATCCCCATTCGCCGAAAGAAGGAACGTACACATGTAAAGGTCTAGTTTTAAATCCGGACTCGCGAAGAGTCGCCTCTACGCACCAAAACGACATTCTTGCAAACAACGGCGAAGTGGATTGAATTTCGACGATCGATAACGGATTCAATCTGCGCTTCAAGCTTTTATAAAATGCAGTCGTATATAATTTTCCGATAGAAAAATTGCTAGGGTCCGGAAAGTCGATTAAAACTACGTCGAAAGTTTCGCCAGATTCTTCCAGCCAAAGGAAAGCATCCGCATTTTGAATTTTCACTCTCGGATCGTTAAGACTGGAACGGTTGATTTGCGTTAATAACGATTGTTGTGCGAAAAGCTTGGTCATTTCCGGATCCAGATCGACCAATGTCACGTTTTGCACGTTAGGATACTTTAGAATTTCACGAACTGCGAGACCGTCACCTCCTCCTAATACGAGAATTCTTTTAGGGTTGGGATGAGATAGCATAGCTGGATGAACTAAAACTTCGTGATATCTGTATTCGTCTCTCGAACTAAATTGCAAATGTCCGTTTAAAAAAAGTCTAAGTTCGCTTTTGTATCGGGTTACTATGATCTTTTGAAAACGAGTCTGTTTCGAATAAACGATTTCGTCGGTGTAAAGATTCTCCTCGCTATAAGTGGTAATCGATTCGGCGAAGGCCAGTCCAAAGGACAAGAATGTTAGAACGATTACGGATTTGGTTCGTAGCATATTCTTTTCCCTTTCCGATAAGGGAAGCATCCAGGTTCCCCATAGAGCGGTTCCGGCGTTTAAAATTCCGAAGAAAAAGGAAGTCCTGACCATTCCTAATTTAGGCGCAAAGAAGATCGGAAAGGCTAGGGAGGCTAGGAGGGCGCCTGCATAATCCAAACTCAAGACCTTGGAGACCAGATCCCGGAAACCGAGTTTCTTTTGCAGAATGCGAAGCAGCAAAGGAATTTCCATGCCGACTAGAATTCCCACTACGACTACGATCGCGAAAAGAGGGATTTGAAAAATTCGAGTATGCCCGAAACTTAGAAATAGCAATGCGGCGCTCGATCCGCCTAATAATCCTAAGGCGAGCTCAACTTCGAGAAATTTGGGCACCAGGTCTTTTAGAAGGTATCGGGAGAGCCAACTTCCGATACCCATGGAAAATAAATAAACACCGATGACTAGGGAGAACTGAGTGACAGTTTCTCCGAGAAGATAACTCGCGACGGTCCCGGCTAAAAGTTCGTAAACGAGTCCGCAAGAAGATAGGATTAATACGGAAACTAATAGCGCCCGTTGCAGATTATTTTCCTCCGGAATACGTCGAGAACCAATTATAATGGGATCGATAAATCCCCGGATTTTGCCTCACCGTTTTAGGAACTTTCGAAATAGTTTCGTATTCGGTCGAAGCTCCGCCCGTTCGATATTGGGAGTAAAATCCGAAGGCCATTGATGCGGCAAATAAAGGGTAAAGTAAGCCTTTTAAAAAATTCGACATAAACTCGTTTTAACCTCTTTTGCTTTCGAAGGAGTAACTTCGAAAGAAGGTATATATTAAGGGAATCCAAAGTAGAATTCCAAAGATAAAGAAAGGCGCCGGACTCATCACGCCTCGAATCACTTTTACTTTATACTTGGCTCCCGCACCATAACGAAAGTCCGATTGAGTTTCCAGACGTAAGTAATAATGTCCGGGTGGAATTTCCGCTAGCGATTTTGAATCCGACTTGGAACCTTCCGACCAGGATTCTCCGTCGTCCACTCCGTGATAGTAACTGGTTTCAACGGAAGTATCGTAAGCGGTATCAGTATCCGCATCGATTAATGCCAGTGAGAAATACATATATTTATTATCTAGATCGGGCGCTTCCAGTTGGATTTCGACGTTATCGGAAGCGCTTCCGGGAATTTCAAAAATATCGGTAACGAATGAATTATCCCTATAGTTCGGGGATCCGATATCGGTGCCAGGCACGGATGTTTGCGTATAATTGAAGTCACCTTCGAACACGGTAAGGTTCTTGGATTTTAAACAACCATATACTTGAAACAAGAAGAAGGCGGCCGTTAGTACTGCCGCTACGAGCAAATTTCGTTTCAACCGGATCTTAAAAGGATTGGGTTGGCAAGCACCTACATCCTCAGGGCGCTGTAATTTAGACGCGACTTCCAGAGGCACTGCGGTTTTCATTTGATCGAACGGAACAAAGGTCCCTTTCGACCAAAAAATTTCACGATCCGTTCTTTCGGAAGAAAGCATATACGGAGGAGACGTAAAATCCTCTATTTCCGCTTTTTCTCCCGCTTGGACTTTCCAGTAGAATTCACCGAGTGCAAGATCCGTATTGGAATCGGATCTTCCATACCAACTATATTTTTCCTTTCCGAAAATTCTTTTAAGCCCAGGAGCCCATTTCGGAATCCCGAGTAAAGGTTCAAAATAGGTCCAGTTTAGACCGTTTTCGTTTAACCAAGCATATCCGCCGGGATAGTGGAGTAGGTAATCAGTCCATTCGAACGTTTCCCCGTCGTCTTCGGTGGATTTTCGAAGGATTCCCAATACCTTCGACTCAGGGTGATTCGGTAATTTGATTGGAGTGCCCAGAGGTAAGAAAATTCCTTCTTTAGAAACTTTCTCGAATTTTGCGATGACTTTCAAATCGTCCCGCTCAGTGTCCATTACGGTTCCGCAATATTCGCATGCGATTGACTTGGAAAAATCAGGCCTAAGTTGGTTGATGGATGCCCCGCATCCGACGCATTGTATCGAACGCGCTTGGATTTGTCCTGCACCGTATGCGATCGCATTCTCTTTCAGATTTCTTAGATGAAGCTCTTCAAACGTTGCAGAATCACCTAGAAAGAATAGAGGCGGATTTTCGGAATAGTCGATCGTGGCGAAGCGACCTTCTTCATTTGCAAGATCCAATAAGACGGCGGTATATCCTGTTTCGAATCCGATGGGGAGCTCACCTTCGCCTCCGACACATTCGGCCGTCATGATTTCTTTTAGAGTCCAGGTTCCATTGAGACTGAACGTATCGCCCGGAGTTAATTGGTCTTTTTTCCCTCCTGCCTCGTAAACGAGTATGGGAGCCTCTTTTTCGGGGATCGGAATGTGAGGAAAAAGATTCGGTTGGATTTTAGAATCCAATTTGGTGTAAAAATAAGTTCCTTGCGCTTCCCCGATCCAAGCGGTATTTCCCCCGTCTTCCGTGACGTACCATTCATTCCAGAATCCGAGATCGAATTTTAGCTGAATTCTCCCGAGGACCCTGAAGTTCTTATTTTGAAACGTTCCTTCTGTTCCGATTTGGATAAGGGTATTGTCATCCGTTAACTCTCCGGACGTTCCGATTTTCTCGAGGTTTACGTCATTTTTTAACGAGAGAGTCCTGCAATTCGAGCAAATTGCGTAAACGGACGCTTTATTAACAAATGGTACGGGGGCTCCGCAGTTGGGACAAGTTAGTTCCGGCACAAAGGAAGGAAATACCGTTACGAAGACTAGTTGTCAATCCTGGTTTTATTTCGATGAAAAGAAATTTCCAATCGTGTCAGGGGCTTTTTAGGGAGTTAGGCTTCGTTTTGCCTGACGACGCTGGCGATTTAAGCCCGGATCGATTTCACCCAATGATTTCTCGAGTTCTTCCAAAGCCGGAGCCGCCCAAGTGGCTTCGTAGAGATTTTCAGCGTTGAAAATCATGAAGTTATTATCGAAGTGAATTCGGGAATATTGATCCGCTTTCGTGAACATCGCTCGATTGATTTCATTATAAACTTCTTCGAATTCGTGAGATTGCAAATCGGGCTGGAAATCGGATAAAAACTTAAGGGAAAGTAATACCATATACTTGCGGGATTGCTTTAATAACTTTAAGGATTCATAAAGATATTGGGTTTTGATACCGGGCAGGTAGGGCCTAGTATTGTCAGCGATCGTTTTCTTAATTCCTGCCGCTCCTAATTCCCTGTATCCGATTTCCAACTGATGAATTGCCTCAGCATCCTTTGTCCGGAGGGCGTATTTTGCCAGGAGGTCCAGCTCGCGTCGCACCTGATTTCGATTGGTCTCCACGACTCCGGAATATAGACCGACTAAAAGTCGCTGTGTTTGCCTCATTTCGTCATAGGAATGGGGCAAATCGAATTGCAGATAAAGAGTGAAGGTTTCTATGTGATGCTGGATGCAACGACGATATAAAGCCCTATCGTCCTGGCTTCCGAAGTTCGAGATTGTGCTATTTATGGTTTTGAGATGGAATTCGTTTTCCTTCAGTCCATGTTCAATTCGAAGTAATGCCGTCGCCCTGTTGCTGTCTATATCCGCTTTGATTCCGCCCGTTGGAACACCGAGCAAAATCGGTAAGCCGAATAAAATTAAGCCAAGTCGAAACTTGTTAGCAGGTAGGCTTAGCATACTCTAATTTTCGGTTTTATAGGGGGGTGAAATTGACCTCGCTGTCAGATAAGAACTAGTTCGTGAATTTCATCCTTATGTCCGATTCAACGTAGAGGCATACTGCGGAATTCGTCTTTCATTTTCTTTTTAAACGTAAGGCATTCCCCACAACCGAGACGGAACTAAACGCCATTGCGGCTCCGGCAATCCAAGGCGCCAAATAACCGGCTGCGGCGATCGGAATTCCTAACGCATTATATGCTAAAGCCCAAAACAGATTTTCTCGAATATTGCGCACTGTCGCTCTGCTGATTCGTATTGCATCTGCCAGTCTTCTCAAGTCGCCTTTTACAAGCACCACTCCGGCGGTTTCCATTGCGATATCCGTCCCGTTTCCCATTGCAAAACCGACTTCCGCTTTTGCCAGAGCCGGTGCATCGTTAATTCCATCTCCAGCCATTCCGACTTTTTTTCCGGTCGATTGAATGCTTCCGATAACATCAGATTTTTCTTTTGGATGTAAGGATGCACGGACTTCGGTAATCCCAAGTTTGGACGCGATGCTTTCCGCAGTAAGTTTATGATCTCCCGTTAAGAGCACCAATTCCAAACCCAAGCGATTGAGTTCATCGATGGCTTCTTTTGCGGTATCTTTTAATTTATCTTGAACGGAGAGGATTATCGAGGACGGAATAATCCCATCTACTTTTCCCCAAACTATTGTCTTTCCTTCCGCTTCCCATATTTTGCTTTGAACGACCAATTCGGGAGGGAGGTCTTCGGGATTGGAAGAGAGGAATTCCGCCTTTCCTACGATAACGGACTCGTTACTGATATGAGCCCGTAGTCCTCCTCCCGGCTCCGCTTGAAGATCCGTCGGAAGTTCTAGGCGCAGCCCTTTTTCTTTTCCGAATTCTACGATTGCTTTTGCCAGCGGATGTTCCGAAGCGGATTCGGCCGAAGCAATTTTTCGCAAAATCTCCAATTCTCCAATTCCGATCGTGAGAATTTCGTCAACGGCGGGTCTCCCTTCGGTTAACGTACCGGTTTTATCGAATGCGAGTACTTCCAGGGTTGCCGTAGTTTCGAGGGCTTCGGCATTTCTAAATAAGATGCCTTGGCTAGCGGCTTTTCCGGTACCGACGAGAAGGGAAACGGGAGTCGCAAGACCCAAAGCGCACGGACAAGCAATTACAAGAACTGCAATCGATTTCTCTAATGCAGCTCCCAAAATTCCGGACTCCAACCAAAAATACCAGAGAATAAAATCCAAGGCTGCAATAAGAACCACCGATGGAACGAAAACTGAGGAGATTCGATCCGCGACTCTTTGAATCGGCGCTTTTGAAGCTTGCGCCTCCTCGACGGTTCGAATAATGGAAGAAAGAAGTGTTTCCGATCCCACTTTATCCGCTCGAACGATCAATGCACCGTTGCCATTGATCGTCCCGCCCATGACCTGAGATCCTTGGTATTTTTCGATGGGGAGGCTTTCTCCGGTTAGCATCGATTCGTCGACGGCGCTAGATCCCGAAAGCACAGTTCCGTCGGTGGGCATTCTTTCTCCGGGACGTATCTGAATTTCGTCGCCTGGATTCAAATATTCGGCAGGAACTTCGATCCATTCTTCTCCTTCCCTTATTCTCGCTATTTCCGGCTTTAACGCAAGCAGGGATTGTATCGCTTGTGAACTTCTGCCCTTAGCAACCGCCTCCATCCACTTCCCCCCTAGTAAAAACGTGAGCAATACTGCGGACGTTTCGTAATACAAAGGCGGATATATCGAATGTGCCGAGTGATTGTCGGTTACCAGAAAAAACGGATTTCCGTTCGCAATTCCGGTAACAAGACTGATCGCCAAACTATAGCCGAAAGCTGCAGTCGTTCCGAGAGCAACTAACACGTCCATATTCGCCGCGCCGTTTCTTAAAGCTCGGAAGGCGCCTCTATAAAATGGAAATCCGATCCAAAATTGAACCGGAGCTGCAAAGACGAATTGAACCCAAGGATTCATGAGTAAACTCGGTAACGGTAGGAATGAAAGGAATCCGAAATGGGAGACCATCGAATAAAGTAACGGAAGCGAAAAAAAAGTAGATAATAAAAATCTAATTTTCAAGGAATTCATTTCATTTTGATGGGCTTTACTTACTTCGCCGGAGTTCTTATCAGAATGCTCGGAGGCTTTATATCCGAGCGACTCGACTTTTGAGAGCAGGTCCGAAGTCTTTGTTTCGGAATTATGACGCACGAAAGCGGTCTCTCGCGCGAAATTGACTCTCGCTTCCGAGACTCCCGGTAATTCGGACAGACCTTTCTCGATTCGCAAGGCACAGTTTGCGCACGTCATACCGAATAAATCTAACGTAACTTCTTCGGTAGCTTGGGTTTTATTTGCGATCATTTTGATTACGATTTCTCCTAAACGAATACCACGGCGCGAGTATCGTCATTGTTTCAAGAGTTCACAATACGATGTTCGGGAATATTCGATTTCATCTTTGTGACTCTATATATTCTTAACGGACACGATAGTGTATCCCTCTTCCCGAATCGCTTTCGAAAGGTCGTCTTCGGAAGAACCGCTTTCTATTTTAGCTATGCCTGTTTTTAAGTCGATTTCGATCTTCGCATTCGGATCCATTTTCTGAATCGCTTTTTTGACCGTGGATACGCAATGATCGCAGGTCATTCCATCAATCTTTAGCTCTCTCATTTGAGTTTTCTCCTCTATCGCTATGGCATAGTCTAAAGCTTCCCACTATGGGAAGGTCAATAGGCTAAATTAAAAAAAAAAGATAAAAAGTAACTTTTCTTCAATCCTTCCCGTTATTGGAATGTTTTACGATTAAGAGAATTCTTAATTCGGGTGCAAATTATGAACATTGGCGAGTTGTCTAAACTTACCGCGATCAGTGCAAAATTGATCAGACATTATGAATCCACCGGACTTATTCCAAAAGCCTATCGGACCGAATCAGGATACAGAATCTACGAAGAAAACGACGTACACACCTTGAGATTCATCAAGCGTGCACGCGGGTTAGGTTTTTCTTTGCAGGAGATTAAACAGCTTTTAGGATTATGGAGAAATAAATCCAGAGTCAGCGCCCAAGTGAAAGCGTTAGCAATGTCTCATGTAAGGGAAATGGAGGAAAAAATCGCGGAATTAGAAGGAATGTGCGCTACCTTACGTCACCTTTCCAAACATTGTCATGGAGATAATAGACCGGATTGTCCGATACTGGAGGAACTAAGCGGTAAGTAGGGCTTTCCATTCCTGACGATAACGGCGATTCAGGGCAGATCATCGCGGAATTTATTAGACTAGAGGCTTCTTATCCTTATCGAAAAACTTTTTATGAATCAGATCTTGGATTAGTTCGCGATCCTCATCCAAAAGATTAACGAAGATAACATTGGCTTTTTTTCCGGAGACTCGGATCACTTCGGATTCCAGTTCCATGTTCTTGCCGTTGATGGGCGCAAAGAGAAAGATTCGATCCCCTTCGAAAACGGAAGTTCTAGTTTCTAGACCTGCCCCTCCCGTTCCGATATCCACTACGTGTACCGGAAATCGCTGAGACTTCCCTTTAACTGAAAAATCGGCATCAATCGTGATTTTGACGCGAGCGTTCTTCCTCTTTTGTTGAGAGGGGTCCCGGTACTCGTATTTATCGTCGAAAAGAGAATGCGTGCCCGCCATAGGACAATCATAGAGAGGTTCGAAATTCAGTCAAAGTGAAATTGAATTCTTCTTCGGGACCTTCTTCGCAAGGTTGAATCGGCTTATAGAACAAGTTAACTTGTTCGTTTTCGACAACAAAAATAGTTCTAGATACCGTAGTCGCGTCTCTTCGATGCATGCATGGTGAGAGAGCTCCTTTTTCCGGTAAGTGCGAGGAAAGGAAATTCTTCGCTAAGGAAAGGAACTCATTTCGATCCGGTAATATCGGCGGTAAAAAATGTTTTTCGAAGATGTCCCGTCTTACTACCTGCGCTTTTGGACCCTGCGTGAAAGAACTTCCGAACACCGTATAGATGCCCTGATCTTTTTCGGTTTCATACGTTTGGCTATCCCAAACAAAAATATCAGTTTCATCCCGTCGAATCCTGAATAATTTAAAAGGATAGTACTGCCCGAGTTCCGAAACGGAATATGATTCCGGAGTGCGTTCTTTCAAAAGAATAGAACGCACTAAAAGTCCCCGGCTAGTCGGATTGCGCAGAAGTTTTAAGGTAGCTTCGTAGTAATTCAAAAGACAGATAATCTCCCCGTCTCGTGAAATTCCGATCCAGGTCCCACCCGCGTCTCCGTCTATGGGTGCAATCGCTTTCCCCGAAGTAGATTCCAATAAAATCGGAGATAGGGAAGGCTTCCGTTTTACGGATTCGTCCCTGTTAAATCCAAGTCCGTAAAGATTGCGAGTCGGATCCCGATAGATTAAGGCTGTGCACATTTATTATTTTCCCACACTTAGAAAAAAATCAATTCGTTGGTTTCGATCCATTTCGTAAATCCCGTTTCCCGGGATCAATGGAAGAGTTTCTCCGAACCCTCGAAATCGGTACCTACCGAATTCCGATTCTTTCCCAAAGAAGGAGCGAAAGATTTTTCGGGCCTTCTCTTCCGAAAGTTTCAAATTGTATTCATCGTCTCCATAATGAGAGGTATGAAATTGGAGTTCGATTTTATATCCGGGTAGTTTAGTTAAGATGGATTTTAGAGTCGAAGGGAGAGTCCACCAACGTTCTTCATAGAGTCGTTCCGGAATTGAAATCCTATATCCTTCCTTTTCTTTTATAATCAGGATACCCGTTCTAAGACGGCCGACTTCCTCCTCTCCTTCTCTCCCGAAAAGATCTTTATAACGAAGGACGACCCGTAACGGAGCTAAGGAACCGATCCGTCTTCCTTGGTCGTCTTTTCCGGACCATGACAGTCTGTCCGGAATTGAGTTTTGTCCCGACCATACTCGAACGATTCTTTCCTCCTTTTCATCATCTCCGAAGGATTCTAAAAGAGAGATTTTCCAATTTAAGATCGGCAATTTTTTTGAGCGAATCCGAATTTCCAAACTATCCTTATGCCAATCGTCGTCGGGAGTTACTCCGTTTGGGAAAACGTCGTATGAAAATTTTGCCTTATCGTCGGATAACGTGAACTTCTTAGGGAAGCTCGAGAATTTATCGTAGCGACTGTAAATTGTTAAGCGAACGAAATATGTTCCGGAACTTAGAGGTCGATTTTCCTTATCTTTAGGTTCCCAGGTCCATTCGGCAGGAGGCTCGCCAAGTCCTTTATGCGAATAAATTTGAGTTTCGTCGTCGCCTTTTCGTTTAAAAACCTCCCATTCAAACGAATCCGATTTTAATTTGGAGGAAATAAAAGCGATAAATCGAATACGACTTAACGTGACGCTCGGATCGGTGGAGTAAAGTTCCGTATCCGTATTGATATCCGCTCCGACCGCTTCAGATTTAACGGAGAGATTATCGACTCGGGCGGAGGATTCATTTCCGGCGGGATCTCTCGCGGTCAGTTTGTAGGAATAAAGTCCGACAGGAGCCTGTTTTCCGGATGCATCGGTTCCGTCCCAACTTAAGGTAGAGGGGAGATCCCTCGTTCTCCAGCTATAGGATTTTATCGAGCGGCCTTGCGCGTCCAAAAATTCACCCAGAAAAATATCGGCCGATTCTCCGACTCCCTTCTGCTGGATTTGTATCTTGGATAAATTTCTATCTTCGAAAAGAAGTAGTCGGTTTTTTGTTCCGATCTCCACTTTCGGGGGATGCGAATCCAAATAAATGGTGGCTTCTTCGGAAAGAATTCTTTCTTGGTTGGAGGTTAATAATAATAGTTGGTAAGTGTAGTAACCGTCCGGAACGATATTACCGTTTTCATCTTCTCCATTCCATTCTAGATTATCCGGCACTATCACGTCTTCCGGAGCGAATTCGTTTTCGTCCCAAAAGAAGACGAAATCCTTTCTTCGAAGACGATTTGCCTCGAATTTGCGAACGGAATCTCCGGAAGCATTTCGAATCGTGAGTTCCCAATCTTGCAATTTCGGTAGGGAGGAGGACTGAATTTTAAATCGGAGGGAATCGATCGATCCGTCCAAATTAGGAGAAAATGTCGTAGTTTCCGTGCTAATCAAAGAATTGGCATGCAAAGCAGAACCCAAAAAAATCCCGAAGATCAGCAAGCGCGGGATCAATTTGATACGCATGCTCCTAGAAAAATTCGGTTCGGAAAAATTGCATCGGTTTTTCGAATCTTGGAGAAGGATAGAAATATTCGATCTAAAGAAATAAATCGGGCCAATGATTCGGAACCTGTCAATCCACATTCTTTTTCTTTCGATCGGCGGATAAGGAACCTAGGTGAATTCCGCTTTCGGGAATTCCTTCTTCCTCGGTATATTTACGTAAGGCATACGTTACAGAAGCGAAAGCGATTTCTTCCCAAGGAATCTCATCCGGTGAGAATAACTTTACCTCCTCGGATTCGGGACTTACGTCGAATTTTCCGTCTACGAGATTCGCTAGGAAAAACATATAAACCTGGCTGATATGAGGAATGCTATAAACGGTATGCAGTCGGAGGATTTGTATTTGCGCGTTTGCTTCCTCGGAAGTTTCCCGAGAGGCGCCGTCCTCTACAGTTTCTCGATTTTCCAGAAATCCGGCTGGAAGAGTCCAATAGCCTTTTCTGGGTTCTATCGCTCTCTTGCATAAGAGGATTTTGCCTTCCCAAATCGGTATGCTTCCTACGATCACCTTCGGATTTTGGTAATGGATAGTACCGCACGTTTCGCAGGTATATCGAGGGAGACTATCTCCTTCGGGAACCCTCAATGAAACCGCGGAACCGCAAACGCTGCAAAATTTCATGTTCGAGAAAACCGCCTCCATGCTAGGATTGCCTCCACCAGTAACCAGAGAGTGAGCAGGATTAAGGTTCCGCCCACCGCCGCGAGTAGGTAATTCGGAGTTTTATCGAATAGGAATTCGTAAAAGTTCACGATCATCGCCCATAAAGTCGCAGTTAATACGAATAACATCGGAATAAACGAAACCCAAGTTTTTCGTTTCGAATATAGTAAGTAAATCGTAACCACGAGTAAGGCCAAGCCTGCCAGCAATTGGTTTGTAGTCCCGAACAATTTCCAAAGAGCCAACCCGGCGGCTTTTTTCTTTCCTCCTTGTTCGACTTCAAGAAAGGCAAAAAAGGCGATGGCAAGACAGGCAATCGTGCTTGAAATATATCGATTTCCTAATGTTTTTTTTATAAAATCGATTCCTGTGCTTTCGGCAATTTCTTCCACATTATAACGCAGTAAACGTGTCGCCGAGTCTAACGACGTTAAAGCGAAACTGACCACGATCAATGCGATAAACCCCTGAGCGAATCCTTGATCGAATCCTAA
The DNA here is from genome assembly GCF_000243715.2 of Leptospira broomii serovar Hurstbridge str. 5399. NCBI lineage: Bacteria > Pseudomonadati > Spirochaetota > Leptospiria > Leptospirales > Leptospiraceae > Leptospira > Leptospira broomii. The sequence continues at coordinate 952,640 of NZ_AHMO02000008.1, read as the reverse complement.
TTGGGAAATGAATCTACCGGTTCCGTAAATATACGCTCCGACCTGAGGAGCTAAGCCCTGAATTCCTGCCCAAGATTTATAGAAGGAAGACCATTCGGTGGCCGAAGAAAAACCGATCGTGCAGGCTACGACTGAAGTGAGACCCAATAAGGATTCGCCGATCATTCCGCCGTAACCTATCGGTCTTGCGTCCACTTCACGATTTAACTGCTTAGCGGTTGTTCCTGAACTGACCAAGGCGTGAAATCCCGAAACGGCTCCGCAGGCGATCGTAATAAATACGAAAGGTATCAAATCCAAACCGATCGATTCCGAACGAACTGCATCCGCATTGAACGATGTGAATTCTCCGAGTATGCTTCCCTTGAAGAAACCTAGATATATGGCGATGATCCCGATGTATAAAAGAAAGGAATTAATATAGTCGCGACTTTGTAGCAAGAGCCAAATAGGAGTTACGGACGCTAAAAATGCATAGAGTAGAAGCAAAATTTTCCAACTAGGAATACTCGGCGATCTATCGGCGTCCCCCAATCCCGTCCAGGAGAGAACGGATTCGTTCATTCCGATAACCATTACGATTAATGTAAGAACTACAGAGAGTATGGTAAGCGGTGCAAGCTTGAACCCTTTCTTAAAATGCAACCAACCGACCAATAAAGCGAGAAGCATGAGTCCGACTGTCGGAATAACTGCTTCCGGAAAATTACTTCTCAATTGAATCGGAGAAGGGCTCTCGATTCGAATTTCATCGGAATGAGCGTGAACCGAGGGAACCTTTTCTTCCTGAACGGAAACCGTCGGCTTTGGATTTAGAGGGACTATTTTTTTCCCCGCCGAGAACATTTCCGCAAGTACAATGACGAAAACGCCCATGGCCAGCGCGACTAGGAAAAAAATAATTGCATGGAATAGACTTCTTGCGCGCGGCCCTAATAAATCTTGTGCCACTTGTCCGATGGACTTTCCTTCGTTACGAACGGAAACGACTAAGGCTCCAAAATCGTGAACGCATCCTATAAAAATCGCTCCGAAAACGACCCAGAGCATGGCAGGAAGCCAACCCCAAATCACCGCAACGGCCGGTCCTAAAATAGGAGCCAGTCCGGCAATCGAGGCATAATGGTGTCCGAACAGTATTGACGGTTTGGTAGGAAGGTAATCTACCCCGTCGTTGTATCGATGCGCCGGAGTATCCCCTGTCGTATCTTTTAGCTGGAAAACGGACCTGGAAAGATATCCGGAATAGAATTTATAGCCTAAAAAATATAGGAGGAAACAACCGAGAACGGTAATAAGGGGTAGCATGGGGGAAAGGTCTTTCCTTACCCGGCACCGATCAAACCTTTTTTACCGGGAAAAGGATTGGACAATCAACCTTGAAGAAACAGGGTCTAATTTAGGGAACTGATGTGGCGGCGAAAAGTTTCGATCAAGTGAAGTCCTCTATCGAGGATATACTTTTTGAAATCCAATCTTCTAGTACGGATTGTGAATGGTATATTTCTGCCGACAAATTAATCGAAATATTGGATATCCGAAGGGAGGACTACTATAAAATCCTCTATGGTCTTCGGGCAGACATGGCATATTCTTCGAAAGGAGCGCAGGGGTTTCGGGAATCTAGAGCTGATATCCTGGTTCTTCTCTTAGGTAAGATTCTAAAGATCGAAGGGTTGGAACACGAATTTGCAAAAGCCGGTGTCTATTTCGACGACGTTTATTTAGAGGAACTTCGGATCCATTTAAAAGAGATCGTAATCGCAAAATTGGACAAACACGATTTGGATAAAGAGCTGCTTTTACTCTTAATCTCCTCTACTAAGAGATTTGAAGATGCTTTCGATTCCTACTTCGACGATAAATTCGATTTGGGACGTTTAGTCGATAACGGAATTGCGGAATTTTTGGATCGAAAATCCATCCCGGCAGATTACGGAGCGGACGTTTTCCTTCGAAAGTACTTTTACCAAATCTTAAACACAAAGGTTTTTCCGCTTCGGGAGTTCACAGCAGAATATCGGGACCGAGCTTACTATGAAATTTTCGGTCGCTTTCGAAAGGATGAACAAAAGAAGAAAAAAACCAAAGCTCATAACCGTCGATCGCGGGTCGTAAATTCATATGAAGAGGACGAAGAGACACGCCATCATAGGGAATTTTTGGGTTTGGCAGAAGAGTATGACAGTGGAGATCTTAGAAAGAAGTATAAGGAATTAATTAAGAAATACCATCCCGACGTAAATAAGGATGGCCTTGAAATGACTCAGAAGATCGTAGCTTCGTATAACTATCTCATTATGAAGGGAAGAAGCGAATGATCGCTTCTTCTGTAAATAAAGGATTTATAAATTACGGAATTTCCTTTTTCTTTGGGAGTTTAATCCACTGGTCGTTCGCTTTCTTTATATTTCCCGGAATGTCTCGACTCCAGAATCCATTTACTTTTTCATTATAGTTCAGATATAGTTTCCCATCCACGATTTTCCATGCGTTCGGATCGATTTCATAGGTTTCGCCATCACGCATAGCATACGCGCAATATCCGCCGTATTGAGGCGCAAAACTTTCGGGCTTTTTCTTAAATGCCTCCATATTTTTATTCGAGGAAAATTTCCATTTCGCCCCGTTCCAAGTGGTTTGAAATTTTTCGTTTCCGGCGACGGCTTTATTTTCCGAAAAGTAAGCTACAGGATCATAGCCGCGAATCGCGACCAAACCGTCGGCTTTAAATATCGGGTCGACTGCCTGTCGGGCGCTACAAGCCGCGATGAAAAGCAAAAGAGATGGAAAAAGAAAATACAACTTGTTCATGTAACAAGCTTCGTTTTAAATCGAAGTAAGTTACATATAACGATGAGCTGGTATAAATTCCTAGCTTAATAGATGGGGGGGAGTCGCACTTTATCGATAAAATTCCCCACCCTCGTGGGCGGGGGCCGGAGCGAAGCGGTGGAAAATGTCGAATTTCACAAAATTCGTCGTTTTTCAAACCTTTTTCCTAGGGTAATTTGTGGGAGTTCCTACGGAATTTTGCGTTTTATGTTTCGATCGAGAAGCTTGAAGAAAGGATTAGAACAAAATCGTTGAAGTTATTGGAATGATTCAGGATGGGAGACATAGTGAACATGCCGAGTCCGAAAAATAAGGATCGATCGATCGACACCTTAGGCATCGGTGTCGGCCTTCGCTCGGAACATTATCCGTACTTACGGGAAAGAAAACCGGTTAGAATCTCTTGGTTCGAAGCGATTACCGAGAATTACATGGATTCGGAAGGAAAGCCTCTCGCAATGCTTGAAGAAGTTCGAAAGGATTTTCCTGTCGCATTGCATGGAGTATCCTTATCGCTGTTAGGTGGGTCTTTCCCGAATCCGCGTTATATGAGCAGATGGAAGTCCCTGATAGAAAGAATCGATCCCGTGATCGTCTCCGATCATCTGTGCTGGACGGATCATGACGGCCAATATTTGCATGATTTACTTCCATTCCCGTTTACCGACGGATTTCAAAAACTGGCCGTCGAGAGAATTGAAAAAATTCAAGAGTTTTTAGGAAGAAGAATTCTAATTGAAAACGTTTCGACATACCTACGATTTCGTTCGGACGAAATGACAGAATGGGAATTTCTTGCAGGCGTTCTGAAAGAGAGCGGTTGCGGCCTACTATTGGATTTAAATAATGTTTATGTAAATTCGTTTAATCATAGTTTTTCTGCGAACGAATTCTTAGAAGGGATTCCTTGGGATTCGGTAGGGCAAATTCATATCGCCGGGTTTACAGATACCGGAGAGTTTCTGTTCGATACTCATTCAAAACCGGTTTCGAAACCGGTTTGGGATCTGATGGCCGCATATGCAAAAAAAATTGAAACCATCCCGATATTATTGGAGTGGGACGCCGATATTCCCGCATTTCCGGAATTGGAAATCGAAGCTTTGAAAGCCGCGGAATTCCTATCGATTGGAACGATATGAAAGAAAATACCTTTCGGGAGCTATTTGCTAGCGTAATCCTAACTTCGAATTCAAAAAATCCCCTACGGAAGGAAATTCTTCCCGCGGCGCAATTGAATGAAGTTTCGGCTCTGGAAATTTATTCTTCCGGATATATCGTACGGCTAACAGAAGCGTTAGGCGAAATTTTCGAAACTGTCTGGAGAGTCTTGGGAGACGAAGAATTTTTTAATGTTTCAGAAACCTTCCTGCGCGGTGTTCCTTCTATTTCGTATAATTTATCCGATTATGGGAAGGGGTTTCCCGCCTTCTTGGACCGGAAATTTCCGAAGATCGAATTCTTGAGAGAACTGGCAGAGTTCGAATATTTGTTCGCACAACTTTTTCACCGACCGGCCGGTTCAACGATCGATCCGAAGAATTCTTTGGAGGGAAAAGATCCGGGAGATCTTCGTTTGATTTTTTCCGATTCAGCATTTTTTTTGAAAAACAATTTTCCCGTTTACGAGCTATGGAAGAAAAGAAAGGAAGAATCTTGTCAAATTCCGGAGGAAAAAAACGCCGAATTTCTGTTATTAGGTAAAAAAGGGCAGGATATTCGAATCGAAGTTCTGGATGAATGGCGGTGGACGTTTGGTAGGCAGTTACAGGAAAATAAAACCCTCCTGGAGGCAGTGGAATTGATCGGAATGCCCGCCGCATCGGGCACTAAAGCCGTCAGCGATTTTTTATCCACTTTGATCCAAGGAGGGTTCTTAAAGGATATTAAGATTTCTTAAATGTTCCTTTTTTAGCGTCACAATCCTTTTTTGAAAGGGAGAGCCAACCATGACCCTTGCAGGAATTTTTTCCGGCGCATGAATGTCCTTTCCCGCCGCAGTCCCCGGTTCCCTTACAGGAATTAATTCCATGACATTCGCCCTTCGAATCGTCCGATCCGGATTTATCTTCCGCGATGGCTCCGGTCGTTAATAAGCCCGTTAATGCCGCTCCAATGAGTAAATGTTTAGCTAGATCGTTCATTTGATTTCTCCTTTTGAAATTGGGAAGATCGTTCGTTTTTTAGAAACGGTTATGCTTCCGTTAATCTTTTGTTAATTCGGTTAGATGGAGAAATAGTTACAAGATACTAAGAATGTGAAACGATAATTTCAGATTGAAGTCGTATTCGGAAGAGAAAAAGCCAGGAAAAGGCTGCCGTACGATAGGGAGCTATCGAGGTTTGAAAAGCGGGAACGAAAGTGATCCCGCTTTTCTTATTTGATTTATTGCTCCGGAACTGCTTCGCCTTCGATGCGAATAGAAACTTCTTCTCCGACTAACACTCCGCCGGTTTCGAGAGTTTTATTCCAAGTTAGGCCGAAATCCTTTCTATTGATTTTGGTTTCTGCTTCAAATGCAAGATGGGTATTTCCCCAGGGGTCTTTTGCAGAACCGCCGTATTTTACATCGAGTACGATAGGTTTGGTGACACCTTTGATGGTTAATTCGCCGGTAACTTTAGATACGCTCCCTTTTTTAACGGAAGCTTTCGTTGCCTTGAAGGTTATGGTAGAAAATTCGCTAACGTCGAAGAAATCTTTCGCTTTCAAGTGCTTGTCGCGGTCCGCGTCATTCGTCGACACTGAAGCTGCTTGGATCGTTACTTCCAATCCGGTTAAGCTATTGGTTTTTTCGTCGAACGTAAATTTGCCGTTATATTCCTTGAATGTTCCGGGAACATTAGAGATGGCGAGATGTTTGACTTTGAAGCCGACAGACGTATGAGCATTGTCTAACTTAAAGTTTCCAGCCTGCGCGCTAGTAAAAGCGAAGGCTCCCAGCAACAGTGCGAGTAGAATATTTTTTTTGTTCATAAGTAATTACCTGACTCAAATGGAGTTGTATTTGGATAGTTCAACTTGTAATAGTTTAAATTACAAGTATTTTTTTTGAAAAATTCCCGATCGGATTTTTTTACGAAAGACTCGCACTTCGCTTAGCATTTTTTACCGTAATTGCCTTATCGTGCCGGATTTTTGTAGATGAAGTCAATCCGCGAGACTATCTTGCCTTATCTGCCGCATACAGTTTCAAGGTGGCAAGGTCCGACAGGACCAAGGAAAGTATTTAAGTGCGCGATAAAAATCTAAAAGAATTTCTCGTTTTTGCCGTCGCATACTTAGGTTTATTGATTTGGATCAAACCATGGAATGGATTCTTTTCAGATTCTTTATTAAAAATACATGAATCCTATTCGCTCGTTGCCTCCGAGCTTCATTCGGAATTACTTTTGTATCCGGGAAAGGCGATCGATCCGAATTACGAATTTTTTCTATGGCAAGGTATATTTACGTTTCGGTCCGCGGACGGACTTATCGGAGTTTTCCCGGTTTTCTTATCTGTTTTATATCTTCCTCTGACTAGTTGGGAAGCATTTTCACTTATTCCTTTTTTCGGGGCGCTCTTTCATTTGGGGTCGGCATGGATCCTACGAAATCATTGGAAATTATCGTGGTTTTGGACTGCATTTGCATTCTTTGGAACGTACGTTTTTTTAATGGGGCCGGACGCCTCGGAGCATCCGATTCTTTTATTTCTACTTCTGTTAGGTATCACGCAATTTTTCAAATTCGAACATCAAGGGATGATATTAGCAGGTTTACTTTTTGGCCTCGGAGTTTGGCTTCGCCCGGAGACGCTAGTTTTTTTTGTTTCATTCTGGATTGCCGGTTGGATAAGTTTCGGAAGAAATTGGCTTCGAAAATCTTTTTGCTTTTCGATATCCTTTTCCATAATCGTTTTCTTATTCTTCTTATTTAATTTTTGGGACTATCATCATATTTTTGGTCCTCGCGTTTCCGAAAATTTTAAGCCTGACCTTTCGGTCGAAAATACGATCTTCATGAGAGCTTGGGATATTCTTGTGGGATCCTATGCGATGCCCGGATTCTTACTATATTTGCCCGTATCAGCGATATTGTTAGGGGGAATCTTCTTTGCCTGGTCAAAAATCACTTCCGTAGAAAAAATCCTGTTCTACACACTTTGCATTTTTATTCCTGCAATCGCGATTCTCTCTCCAAATAACGGGATCTCCAACTGGGGTCCTAGATATCTCGGATTATCCTTATTTCCTTTCGCAATACTTTTATCGAGAGTGTGGACGGCCTCCGATTGGAGGATCACCCGCGTATCGGGAATTTTGAACGGAATAGGTATGCTTTTGATACTTTATTCTTTTCTAATGAGTCTTGCGGGAATTTTGATTTATAGAAGCAGCATTCGTCAGGTTCAGGATACACGCTCAGTTGCCGAAAAGGGACATCCGGATATTCTGATCTATTCGGATGGTGTTCTTTGCAATTCGATCGGCACCGAGTTTTTTAGAAAAATCGTATTTTGTTCCCAAGCTGGAATTTCCAAGGCGAGAATCGAAAAGCTATTAAACGATATATCCGAATCTTACAAAGGTAAACGACTAGGTTTTATTTCCTACGGAGAAAAAGCTTACGAGATGGCCTCGCAAAAGAAAGACCTAGACTCCAATATCCGCGGGTATTTTTCCGCGGTGCTTTCCGGGAAACAGAATAGGGACTTTTGGCTCGATTCTTTTCGAACAAGATTCGGAGAAGAAACACTGGAATCGAGGAAAATCTGGGAATATAGGGAGTATATAATTAAATGAGAATTCTCTATATTAAAAAAGAGTAAATTATCCGAATAAATTATATCTTACTATGCAGTAAATGGCCCGAAATCCGTCTTTCCATCCGATTTTCTTACCTTCCGCGTAAGTTCTGCCGTAATAGGATATGCCTACTTCGTAAATACGAATTCCCGGAATCTTAGCTATTTTTGCAGTAATCTCCGGTTCGAATCCGAATCGATTCTCTTTAATCTGGATGCTTTGAATAATTTCCCGCCGAAAAGCTTTGTAACAGGTTTCCATATCGGTGAGATTAATATTTGTGAACATGTTTGAAAGGGTGGTTAATACTAAATTCCCGAGTCTGTGCCAATAATAAACGACTCGATGTGGGCGGTTTCCCATGAAGCGACTTCCAAACACTACGTCAGCCTTGCCCTTATAAATCGGGTCTATGACGATCGGAATTTCAAAAGGATCATATTCGAGATCCGCATCCTGTACGATAACTATATCTCCGGTCGCAGATTGAAATCCGGTTCTAAGTGCGGCTCCTTTTCCTTGGTTTTTTTCATGAAGAACCAATCGGTCGTACAGCTTTTTAAACGCGGGTGTCTGTAACAATTCCCGAGTTCCGTCGGCAGAATAATCGTCTACGACGATGATTTCTTTATCTTTGAAAGGCACTTTGCGGACCGTTTCCAAGATGTTTTTAATAGTTTGTTTTTCGTTGTAACAAGGAATAACGATGGAAAGTTTCATTTAGGATCCAAGCCCACTAATTCGCTCATTCGGAAATCCCGGATGATATTTTCGACGCGGACTATTATTTTCTCTAACGCGATGCCGAAAAGCAAATTCTTATAGGCTTCCGCGGCTTTTGGAAATTCCCGTTCGGATATTTGCACCGTCATTCGATCGCTCACTCGATTTTTTTCGATACAATCTTTAATGGTTTGCATCAACTTCGCCAAAGCTATGGACACTTCTTTCAGTATATTCTGACTATCGCGCTCCATAGTAGATTGGTTTCCATTGGCGTCTAACAACGCTTTAATGTGTTCCGCGATTCGTAAGGACGGCATTCCTCTTCGAGTAACCCCGATTCTTTCAATCATGGCCAGAGAGTCTTGGAAGGAAGAAAATTCGGGAGTTCCTCGGAAAATATGGATCAAAACAGGATATTCCGTTTCTGCGAAGCTTGTCATTGCTCCATAAAAATATCTCATTTCCGTTCTCGCCAAGGGGTGAAAATCGACTCTGGGATATTTGGAAAGTTTTTCTTCCTGCTCGTCCAAGATCCGGTTAATCGTATCCCCTTTGGAAGCGTTGCGCCGCTCCACTAGTTCCCGGTGTTTTTCCTTAACTTTTTCTAAAAAGCCTACTTCGTCCTTCAGGAATTTTTCCAGATTTCCCCGATGCTTCAGAGTCTGGATATACCTGTCTTCAAAACCTTTATTGTCGAAAAGCTTCGGGCTCTGTTGAGCGCCTTCCCGGTATTCGGACCGGATTCTTTCCACGATTTTTTTGAGTTCTTCGTCAGTGAGAGACATGCGGAAGGTTCTACCCTTCGCTATCTACCCATTTTTGCAAGGATATAAGTAGTGCCCCTACATCCTCCGAGCAATATAATAAAGCGTTCCTAGCGTCTTTGAACATTTGCTGCTGGTTATAGGCGATTTGCTTAAGGTGGTTATCGTTCTTAGTATTTAAAACGTTTAACGTATCGAGCATCATTTTCTTCAATTTTTTCGTTAAAGATAAGAGCATTTCCTGCATTTCCCAGCGGATCACGAGTTGTAATTTCTCTTGGTCGCCCGATCTAGACTGAAGCGCTTGCTTTCTGCCCGACTCGTACTTTGCGACATAGTAGGTTATTGATCTAGGGAAAGCGGTCAATTCCTTATGATAATTCAAGATCTTGTCTAATTTTTGAAAAAACTCCAGGTCATACTCCCGATTGAGGTTGCCGATGATATTTTTATTCTCAGAGGGATCCCCGGTGGCTTCAAAGATCTTAGAGTTACGAATATTATTCAGAACCGATTCGATTCTTTCCTTAATTCGTAAAAATCCTGCAAGCGTATCTTCGATAAATTTCGTTTCGCGACCGGCATTGCCTTCCGACGGTTCGATAAAAAATGGAGTATCATCCTTCTCGGGAACGGCAGTATTTCTGCTTTCCATAATATTTAAATCGACTTTAGAAAGATCGAATTTGTCGAAATTAGCGACGGAAGTTTTTGCCGCCGCTTCGGAGAAATCGGTCGCGGAAGTGACCATTTCGACTTCGCGGGCGGGAATTCCCTCCGCATTGGCGGGAGAGATCGCCTTCGCTTCCTTTGCCTTTTCCACAAGGGCGTCTATCCATTCGGTATTTTGCTGCTTCGTGCTCTTCAAGAGAACCGATAATTTTTCGAGATCCAGCGGCTGTGAAGCTTTGCCGGACTTAGGTCTTGGGCGCTGAGGCGGAAGCGCCTCCGACGCTTTTTGTAATGTTATCCGAACTAATTCGGCTTTTCGATTTTCCTTATTAAAGCGAACCGCATATCGATTGCCGAGACGATCCATATACTTTGTGCCTAATTGTGAAAGGGAGAGTTTGTTCGGATCTATTTGACTGATCGAATTAACGAGTATGTATTGCGGTTCTTGTCCAGGAATCATAGTGAATTCGTTCTTAGCGACGTTAGGATTGGACGGTAACGCATAGTAAAAACTACCTAGGCTTTCCCATTTGAACTAGTTTTTTGAACGTAAGGAAAGAAAAAAAATCTAATATTCTTAGCGAATCGGTACAAAGTGTTTCCGTCTCCTCCCTTCTTTGAGTGATCTGTCTTCGAGTCCGCATGAACCGTTCGACATGTTTGAGCTTTAGCCGGAAAAAATCAGAAAGTAAGTACAAGAAAATCGGAGAGGAAGGTTTTCCCAGCGAACAGAGCAACTGATTTGAAGACATAATTTAAATGTCTCATTACAATGAAATCATTCAAACCCAAAAAACCGTATTGACACCGAAGAAAGATGCGAAAACCTGGATAACATCCCTCTATAGGAAGGTCGATCCTTGGCGAACATAAAGTCTTCAGAAAAAGATATCCGTAGGACTAAACGCAGAAATGCGGCAAATTCCCAGAATCGGAATCGCCTTAGGACCCAAGCAAAGAAGATCCTAAAGGCCATCCAAGATGGTGAAAAGGAAGTGCTTAAAAGCCTGTACAAGGAATACGCTTCTCTTCTCGATAAAGCAGCCAAAACCAACCTCATCCACTCTAAAAACGCAGATCGTAAGAAGAGTCGGATGGCATTGCGCATTAATAACCAAGCTGCCACCGCGTAAAAACCGTTTTCATAACGGGCGATTAGCTCAGCTGGGAGAGCGCCTCCCTTACAAGGAGGATGTCGGCAGTTCGATCCTGTCATCGCCCATGTCATTTTTCAATTTCAAGAGATTCTATCCGGAACCATGGCTTTAGATCCACGATCACCGGTTTTCCAACATCCCGATCTGATGGTTTCCGTCTCCGGAATCCGCGGCATTATTCCGACGGGACTCAGTTCCGATGTCATCTATGACGCACTCCGTGCTTTCGGCTCCTGGCTAAAAGGCAATACTGTCGTAATTGGGCGGGATTCTCGTCCAAGCGGAGCTTTCATTGAAAGTATCGCGATCGGTGTTATGCAGGGCCTGGGGAAAAACGTAATTCTACTTGGAGTAGTTCCTACTCCGACAGTTAAAGCGGTTGTAAACCAAACCAAGGCGGCAGGTGGAATCATGATCTCCGCCTCGCATAATCCGGTAATTTGGAACGCTTTCAAGTTCATTGGCCCGGGCGGCTTTTTTACCGGTGCGAGCGACCTGGAAGAAATTCTGGATATAGTCAGAAACGAGAGTTATAAACCGTTTCAATTTAAGCCGAATGCAAGGGTGGAGGAAGGCCACGATAAGATTCGAGGACATATTGATTCCGTACTTGCTAGGGTCAATGTCGCCGCCATTAAGAAAAAAAAATACACGGTATTCTTAGATGCGGTAAACGGAGGAGGAAGCTTTGTTTTACCTGAATTATTAAAGAGTTTAGGTTGCAAAGTGATTGCCTTACATTGTAAACCAGACGGGACATTTCCTCGTCCCCCCGAGCCGACGCCGGAGGCACTACGCCAATCCTCGAGAACGATGAGACAATCGGGAGCCGATATCGGTTTTGCTCTGGATCCGGATGCGGATCGTTTGGTTCTAATGACTCCAAAAAAAGGGGCGATTTCCGAAGAATATACTTTGCCATTGAGTTTTTTGTCTTATCTGGCCTTCAATAAAGTTCCGAAGCGCGCTTCCCTCACGGTAAATCTTTCCACGAGCTTTATTAACGATTGGGTCGCAACCTCGGCAGGGATTCCCACCTTTCGCTCTAAAGTCGGAGAGGCAAACGTTGTGTCGGAAATGATACACCGAAAATCGGTGTTCGGCGGGGAAGGAAACGGCGGTGTTATAGATCCGGCTATTCCTTCTTTCGGTCGAGATTCCCTCTCAGGCGTGGCTCATGTCTTGAATCTGCTTGCCCTGAAGGGAGAAGGAGTCGATTCTGTGCTGAGCGGTCTACCGGCTGTCCATATGCGAAAAATCGCCTATAAGATCAGCGGTAAAAAGCCGGAACAGATCTATTCCCAATTCAGAAATGAATTTCCGGATCACGGGGAAGACGTGAGGGATGGTTTGCGCTTAGCCTCCGAGGATTCGTGGATTCATATTCGTCCGTCGAATACCGAACCTATTCTGAGGGTTATCGCCGAGGCTCGAACGAAAAAAGATCTTGCTGCGCTGATAGAAACGGCAGGAAAGATTATGGAGAACTCATAAATATGTGTGGAATCGTAGGATACGCCGGTGATAAAAATGTAGAGTCCGTTTTGGTAGTGGGACTCATCAGCTTGGAATACCGGGGATACGATTCTGCTGGAATTGCAGTCTTGGATAAAGGCGAAATCCAAGTTCGGAAGCAAAAAGGTAAAATTAAGGACTTGGAAAATTACCTGAAAGAGCATCCGGTCCGTGGAAACGTGGGTATCGGCCACACTCGCTGGGCGACTCACGGCGAACCGAGCCAAATTAATGCCCATCCTCATACCGATTCTAAGGGAATCGTAGCCGTCGTCCATAATGGAATTATAGAAAATTACGGAGAACTTCGCCAGGAACTAAAACACTTGGGTCATGTTTTTCACAGCATGACGGATACGGAAGTACTGCCGAATCTTTTGGCCGAGAGTCGAAAGCAAGGAAAATCGAATAGGGAAGCTTTCTTAGACCTTTTTTCTAAAGTCGAAGGTAAATGGGCCATTGCGGTGGTATTCGATAACGAACCCGAACGCGTTTATTTCGCTCAAGACGGAGCTCCTTTATTGATAGGAAAGGGAAAAGAAGAGTATTACCTTGCCTCCGACATTTCCCCTTTAACCCGCAATTGCCGGGAAGTTTACTTTATTAATTCGAAAGAATGGGGATACTTTACAAAAACCGAATGTAAAATTTTCGGATTCGACGATGTGGAAAAACCGCTCGAATTTAAGAAGCAAGAGATTAAATTCGAGGACGTGGATAAAGGCGGATACCCGCATTTTATGATTAAGGAAATCCACGAGCAGCCCGGAATTTTCAGAAGGATCATCCAGTCTAGAATTTCGGATAACGGAGAAATACAATTTCCGGAAACCGCGATTTCAAGAGACGTACTTTCACGGGTTAATCGAATTATCATTCAAGCAGCGGGAACAAGTTATTATTCCGGTATGCTCGGAAAACATTATCTTGAAAATTTTGCAAAAATTCAAACCGATACGGAAACATCCTCCGAATTTCGGTACCGAAATCCGGTAGTGGAAGGCGATACACTAATTATCGGAATTTCTCAATCGGGCGAAACTGCCGATACTCTCGCTTCGATTTTAGAAGCGAAGGCAAAGTTCATTAAAGTCGTTTCTCTCGTAAATAACGTAAATTCGACGATAGCCAGGGAATCCGATTCTTATATTAGAACCGACGCAGGACCCGAAATCGGAGTCGCAAGTACGAAAGCGTTCACAGCTCAAGTGATCAATCTTCTGTTATTTTCCCTATACGTCGCGAGATTGAAATGGATTATTTCCGAAGAAGAGCTCCGAGTTCTACTGGACGAAATTCGACTTTTACCCGGAAAAATGGATCAGATTCTTGCCAAGGCTCCTTTGCTAGAATCTTGGGCGGCGGATTTCACTAAGACCAAGGATTTTGTTTTTCTTGGACGAACTTACAATCATCCGGTTGCTCTCGAAGGCGCTTTGAAATTAAAGGAAGTATCTTATATTCACGCTTCAGGTTACGCAGGCGGTGAATTTAAGCACGGACCGATCGCATTGATTACCAACGAAGTTCCGGTGGTTTGTATTGCGACTAAATCGGAGATTTATTCCAAAATGCTTTCGAACATTCAGGAAATCAAAGCTCGAAACGGAATTATTATTTCGATCGCAACGGAAGGCGACAGAGAAGCTAGGGAACTTTCCGACTACTGTTTTGAAGTGCCGGATTGCCCCGAAATTTTAAGCCCCATTCTGAACGTTTTGCCGCTTCAACTTCTGGCTTATTATTCGGCGGTCGCGAGAGGCTGTCCACCGGATCAACCGCGAAACTTGGCCAAATCCGTAACCGTGGAGTAACAATGGCTAGGGTCCAAAGAATCCTAATCGATGAGAGGGAAATTCCTTCCGGTTTAAAGGCTTTAACGAGAGTTAGGTCTTTCACCGAAATTCGCGACGGAATTCTAACACCCTTAGAGCGATTAAAGGCCCAATACGGAGACGCAAAATTCTTCTATGCTCATTCTCTCCCTATATTCGAAAAAGCTTTTTTAGAGCGGAATTCAAGAATCAACATCTACGACGGTCGCGACGTGGATTTGATTATTACTCCCGAAGAATTTCTGCCATGGAAATTAATAGACGGTACCGGTCGCTCGATCGAGCAGGATATCGATTTAAATAAGGATCTAAGAAAGTGGATTCGAAAATTAAAGGTGAAATCCGGAGATTTTCAAATCGTAGGAAAATCAAAGCATTTACACGTACATCCTTCGGCCAGTATTTTTCCGGGAGTCGTTATCGATGTCACGTCAGGGCCCGTCATTATCGATAAGGACGTAAAAATCACTTCCTTTTCTTTTTTAGAAGGTCCGCTGTACATTGGTCCGAGCGCTCGAATCGATAACGCAAGAATCACAGGCGGCACGACAATCGGGCAAGCTTGTAGAATAGGCGGGGAGGTCGGCGAAAGTATTATATTAGATTATTCTAATAAGCATCACGAAGGGTTTCTCGGCCATTCCGTCGTCGGAAGCTGGGTGAATATCGGAGCCCTGGCTACTACTTCCGATTTAAAAAACAATTACGGTATCGTAAAAATCAAGGAAGAAGACGTCGAATGCAATACCGGGTCCATAAAATTCGGATCCATTATCGGCGACTATTCGAAAGTCGGAATAGGCGTAATGTTGAATACGGGTACCGTGATCGATTTCGGTTGTAATGTAGTCTCTTCGCGAGTTGGAGGTTATCTTCCTCCCTTCTCATGGGTTAATGGAGAACCGTACATACTGGATTTATTTTTGCGCGACTCTAGGAAGATCATGGCTCGCCGCAACCGGGAACTTTCTTCTTCCGAATCCGAACTCATCCGAGTTCTTTACGAAACTAAAGTACGTAAGTAAATTCTTCCTAGGAGGGAACCATGGAAGTTTTAGAATCGCAAATTCGTACATCTTCGTCCGAATATAAAGAAAATTACGAGGATCTATCGAAGAGAGTCGAAGCGACTCGTCGGCTCCTGGAAAAAGTTAGGAAGGGTGGTGGCGATAAAGCGATTCAACGTCATAAAAGCCGCGGGAAGTTAACCGCACGTGAACGAGTGGAGGGCTTGCTCGATCCGAACACTCCTTTCTTGGAATTCTCGGGTTTGGCCGGACAAGAAGTCTATGCGGATGAAGTTCCCGCCGCAGGTATCATTACGGGAATCGGTAGAATTTGCGGAACACCTTGCGTGATCGTCGCCAACGACGCCACGGTAAAAGGAGGGACTTATTATCCCATGACCGTGAAAAAGCATATTCGCGCACAGGAGATCGCTCGAGAAAATCGTCTTCCTTGTATATATCTGGTCGATTCCGGCGGTGCGTTTCTTCCGATGCAAGACGAAGTTTTTCCGGACAAGGAGCATTTCGGAAGAATCTTTTATAACCAAGCAAATTTATCGCGGGAGGGAATTCCCCAGATCTCTATCGTAATGGGAAGTTGCACGGCCGGCGGCGCGTACATTCCGGCGATGTCGGACGAGTCCGTAATAGTACGCGGAAACGGAACCATTTTCTTGGGCGGTCCTCCTCTCGTTAAGGCAGCAACGGGAGAAATCGTGACTCCGGAAGAGTTGGGAGGCGCGGACGTCCATTGCAGAATCTCCGGTGTAACGGATCATTTAGCGGAAAACGATATTCATGCCCTCGAAATTGCGAGGCATATCGTATCCACGTTAGGTTCTGCGGGAAATTCGTCGATCCGATCCATTTCCTACGAAGAGCCTTTATATCCTGCCGAAGAAATTTACGGCATTATTCAAAAAGATATTCGCAAGCCCTACGATGTGAGAGAGGTAATCGCTCGGATTGTAGACGGTTCTCGATTTCAAGAATTTAAAAAGAATTATGGAACGACTATCGTTACGGGATTTGCAAACATTTATGGAAAGTTAGTCGGTATCATCGCAAACAATGGAGTCCTTTTTTCGGAAAGTTCTCTTAAAGCGGCTCATTTTATAGAGCTTTGCAATCAGAGAGATATTCCTTTGATCTTTTTGCAGAATATTACCGGATTTATGGTCGGGAAGAAATATGAAAATTCCGGGATCGCAAAAGACGGAGCGAAGATGGTAAACGCGGTTTCCACTTCGGTAGTACCGAAATACACCGTTGTAATCGGAGGTTCTTACGGCGCCGGTAATTACGGAATGTGCGGGAGAGCCTTCGGTCCTAGATTTCTTTGGATGTGGCCCAATGCGCGTATTTCCGTTATGGGTGGCGAGCAGGCCTCGAACGTTTTGCTTACCGTAAAATTGGATCAATTGGAAAAAGAAGGAAAGACCTTGTCCGAAGCTGAAAGGGAACTTTTCCGAAAGCCGATTTTGGAAGATTACGAAAATCGCTCCTCCTATTTATACTCGACTGCAAGACTCTGGGATGACGGGGTTTTAGATCCTGCTAGAACTCGTGAATCGTTGGGCTTAGCATTGTATTCCGATCTTTCCGTGAGAGGACAGAAACCGTCCTACGCGATCTTTCGAATGTAATTCTAACGAATGCTTCTTATTTATTTTGAGATTTTTTAGTCATTTGCCAGTCTTGGAAAGTCTAATTTCCTCAAAAATTTGGCAATTCCCCAAAATGTGCTTAATTAATAAGCAAAGTGTCGACCATCGTATTCTAAAACCCAGAATATCTGTTGCAGCTTGGAGACAAACGAGAGTTTAGACGAAGAAAAACCCTTTCCAGATCAGTATTTTGCCTCTCTCCTGAACGAATCCGTAAATTTCATTTTTTTTTCCATAAATTATAGTTCGGGTACTCTTTTTGCATTAGGGGGAGTAAACAAAATGCCCGAGATGAGATTTGAGAAAATGAAATCGGTTAAAAAAATTCTTCCGTTCCTGATCCTCGTGATTCCAGCCCTAGTATGGGGCCAGGACGCAACTCCTGCTGCCGCAGCTCCCGTGCCGACCTTGGATAAAGGTGATACTGCATGGATGATCGTAGCTTCAGCTTTCGTGTTCTTTATGATCCCCGGCCTCGCCTTGTTCTATGGCGGTCTGGTAAGATCTAAGAACGTTCTTTCCACAATGATGCATAGCTTTATCGCTATTCTCGTATTGACACTGCAGTGGACTATCTTCGGATACAGCTTTGCTTTTTCCGGGGATAATCCTTACTTTGGCGACTTTGCGCTCGCGTTTTTGAACGGAATAGATGAAAATACTTTGGAACTAACCGTTCCAAAATACGTTCACTTCTTGTTTCAAGGAATGTTCGCATTGATCACGCCTGCACTGATTTCAGGTGCGATTGCAGAGCGAGTTAAGCTTTCAGGATACATTGCTTTCATTCTGCTTTGGGCGACATTCGTTTACGATCCTGTCGCGCACTGGGTATGGGCCGGTTCAGGTTGGTTATTTAAAATGAGCGCCCTTGACTTTGCAGGAGGAACCGTCGTTCACTTGATCTCCGGTATTGCAGGATTGGCAGCGGCCATCGTTATCGGAAAACGTAAAGGAGAAGGTATTTCCCTTGTTCAACCGAATAATTTGACTTACACCTTGATCGGTGCCGGTTTACTATGGTTCGGTTGGTTTGGATTCAACGCAGGTTCAGGACTTGCTACTAACGGTATTGCTGCTCGTGCATTCGTGGTAACATTGATTGCTCCAGCTGCTGCGGGTGTTGCATGGTTAGCGATCGAGTATTTACATACTAAGAAAGCGACTGCACTTGGCGCCGCTTCCGGTATTGTAGCAGGCCTCGTCGTTATTACCCCTGCTTCAGGCTTTGTCGGTCCGGTAGGATCCATCTATATGGGCTTGATTGTCGCTCCGATATGTTACGGTGCGATTCTTCTTAAAGGCAAACTCGGATACGATGACTCTCTTGATGCATTCGGTATTCACGGAGTCGGCGGTGCGATCGGTGCCATTCTAACGGGTGTATTCACTCTTACGTTAGGAGCAGGAGTTGCTAGCAAGGGAGATCAGATCGTAGTTCAGTTGATTAGCGTCGTAGCTACCGGCGGCTACTCGTTCATCGTTTCCCTCATATTAGCTTTCGTTATCGAGAAAACTATTGGATTCAGAATTTCCGAAGAGAAGGAAATCGCGGGTCTAGATTCGGAAATTCACGGAGAGAAGGGTTATATTCTTTAATCCTTTGAAAATTTGATTTAATAAGTAAAGGAGAGCATATGAAATTAATCGTAGCAATTATCCAGCCCCATAAACTGGAAGAAGTCAAAGCCGAGCTGACAAAGAACGAGATCTATAGGCTTACGGTCAGCGACGTGCAAGGCTACGGGCAGCAGAAAGGTAAGACCGAAGTCTTCCGCGGTCATGAATACCAAGTAAACCTTCTTCGCAAGGTAAGATTGGAAATCGCGGTAAACGACGAGTTTGTTAAGCCTACTGTGGATGCCATCTTGAAAGCGGCAAAAACCGGCGACGGAAAAATCGGCGACGGAAAAATCCTGATTCTTCCGCTCGAGGATGTTATCCGCATCCGTACCGGCGAAAGAGGAAGCTCCGCTATCTAAAGGATTGATTCTTCCCCCAAACGAGTCGAACCTGCTTGGGGTCGGTATTTACCGGCCCCTTTTTTGTGATTATTTCGTTAAGCGAAGGAATCTATTTTTATGAGATAGATCTTTCCGGATCAATGCTTCCGAATACCCGACGGAAAGGGCTTCTTCGGATAGCCATTGCGAATATTCCGGATGAGTCTCTAAATAAAGTTTTCCGCCCTTCGGTAGGTAAGCTAATGTTTCCTTTAGAAGTTTTGCATGGAATTCTTTGAAATTCGACACAAAGAGAGCGATATGCGGTTCGTAGCCGATCACATCTTGCATTATTTCAGTCTTTTCGGATTCAGGAATATAAGGGGGATTTGCGACGATAAAATCGAAAGAGAGAATCGTAGGTACGGGGGCGAGTAAATCCCCGATGAAGAAGTCCATCGTGCGTTCATTTCCAAGAATTTCCAATCCGTTCCGCTCGGAGATTTTGGAAGCTTCTTGAGAAATATCGGAGAAACTTGGAGACCAATCGGCTCTTGCCTTCGCGAGGCTAATTCCTATACATCCGCTTCCGGAACAAAGATCTAAAAATTTTAGCCGACTGTTCTTATCCGGAAATTCTTCCAGTATCCAAGCCACCAATTCCTCCGTTTCCGGTCTCGGAATCAGCACGGTATTATCTATGAAGAAATCCGAATCGAAGAATGCCTTTCTTCCGATAATATAAGCCGTCGGGCGGAATCTAGAACGTTCCACTATTCTTTCCCGATATGCGTCTTTCTCTTCAGTCGAAAGCGGACGTTCAAAATCCACATATAACTTTACGCGAGGAATCTTGAGGAGGTCTGCCAATAATAATTCTGCGTCTAATCGAGCGGAGGGAATATTCTTTTTCTTAAGAAATTCTTCCGACTTCTTTAGTAAATTAAGGACGTTATCCTGAGGATCCGGCATGATAAAATGAATGGTGGCCCCGAGAGGATTCGAACCTCCGACCAAAAGTTTAGGAAACTTCTGCTCTGTCCACCTGAGCTACGGGACCGAATTTAAAGCGAATATAATCCCGGATATTAAATCGGGATTGCTCAGCCGTCTTTACGACGGTTTGCGCTTCTGGGAGACTATTCTTTGAAAGTCGTTAATATTGTGAATAACGATTTTATCGGAATAGATCTCGATTTTACCGCTTTTTGCGAATTGATTAACGACCTTTTGGACCTCGCCTACCGGTTGTGCGCACCAATCCGCAACATCCTCCACGGTAATGTTCAACACGACTTCCTTAAAGTCCGTGTGAGTGTGCATTTTTTCGTAAAGCATTAGGAATACGTCGGCGACTTTGCCCGTAATATCATCTAATAATAATATAAGAAGACGTCGTTTTGCATCGTAAATACGAACCGAAAAAATCGTGAGAATCTTGAGCGCCAGAGTCGGGTTTTTAGTTAAAAGCAATTCGAAGTTCGCTCTATTAAAATTCAAAACCTTCACTTCGGAAATAGCGATCGCCGTGGCGCTACGAGGCTGTTCTTCCAATATCGCCATTTCGCCGAAGATGTCCCCCTGTTCGAGAATATCCAAAGTTTTGATGGAAGTCCCGACGGTTTTAGTGATTTTCACTTTCCCGGTTTGAATCAGGTAAAAGTCGTTTCCAGGTTCGTTTTCGCAAAAAATAATCTGGTTCGGATCATACGTCTTTCCGAACTTGGAAAACATGGATTCAAGCATCAGATCCATTAAGCGCTAAGCTCCTTGGCCTTTTGCCGGGCTTTTTGGGAGAGACTATCCCGTTCAGGAGGGAGTAGGGCGACTTTGCCGAATAGCATACCGGCTCTCTGGCGATCACCCTGTTGTTCCGCTATTTCAGCCAAATGAAACAAGGATTCTTTGACGGATTCGCCGGAAGGATGTTTTTTAATATACGTAGAAAACGTGTTACTTGCAGTCTCCAAGTTACTCAACTTGAGAAAGCAGACTCCCATTTGGAAGAGAGCATTATCCACAAGTTTTTTCTCGGTGTCATATTTAAAGTCGTTTCGACCGGTCAAATCTTTGAAAATTCCGATAGCTTCTTCGAATTTACCGACATTCAAGAACGTATGAGCCCTATTATAAAGCGAAGTAATCGAATTATCCACTCCCGATCCTACACTGGATTTCTCAGCAGCCGGTTTCATAATATTTTGCAAGTTTTCCTGAGTCATGCGAGGGGCAGAACCCGCATCGTATACGAGCGGGGGCATGTTAATCGGGTAGGGGTTTCCTTTTCTTGCCAGATCTAAGAGTTCGGCCGCTCTACCAGCGTAAGGCCCGCTTGAGTAATGCTCCAAATATTTTGAAAATGCGTACGCGGCATGCTCGAAGTTAGTATTTTTATAAAAT
Organism: Leptospira broomii serovar Hurstbridge str. 5399; assembly: GCF_000243715.2. Taxonomy (NCBI): domain Bacteria; kingdom Pseudomonadati; phylum Spirochaetota; class Leptospiria; order Leptospirales; family Leptospiraceae; genus Leptospira; species Leptospira broomii. The sequence goes on along the minus strand of NZ_AHMO02000008.1, from coordinate 931,325 downwards.
ACTTCCGCAACGTTCATCAGCTCGAAAGCGGGGTTCCGCGCTTCAGCCTGACCTAGAATTTCTCTCAATTTCTTATGAACCTGGCGTAATTGGCTAGAGAAAACCTTCATCATTTTAAGAATGAGGTGAGTTTTTTCCGAAACAAAGATTTCGAACTCGTGGAGCTTGAATACCAATACGGTAGCCCCACCTACGACCTGCGCCGTCTCTTCCCTTGGGTATTTTCCCAAGGCCGATTTGACTCCAAAGAATTCGCCTAGTCTTACGTCTTCTTTCACTTCATAACCGGTATCGATTGCAGTGTACGTAAGTACGACTCGACCGTTCCTCAGGACATAGATATCCTCAGACCGATCTTTCTCGAAATAAATTATGGAGCCGCCTTTATAATTCCGGATTATGGGCCCAGCCAAAACCGTTACCTTCCACTCTAAATCTCACCCGATGGGAAAAAATGCCAAATCCTTTTTGTAACCAAGGGCGCGAGTGACCGATTCTACCAACCCTAGGGGATCTCCTGCAAGGTATTTATCGGTTCCCGCGATCCTTATTTCGCGTCCAAGAATTCCAGTTTCGTCGAAAAATTCTTTCAAAGTTAGATCCCCATATGCCGGTTTTCCATCTTTGATAACTAATCGTATCGAGTCCAAGTCAGCAGAGCAGAGCGCTTCGTAGGCGTCTTCCTTTTCTGAGGAAAGCACCAAGATATCTGCAATTTTTCCTTCCTCTAAACTTCCCAAATCCTTCGAGATTCGGAACGCTTTTGCCGGATTGGACGTAACCATTTGGAAAATCATCTTTGGATCCAGATCTTCTCCGTATTCTTTCCTAAAAAATGATCGGGCATTTTTAATTTCATCTAAGATGTTCAAGGAACCGGATAGGGGGGAATCCGTACCCAAGCTGACATTGATCCCGGCCTCTAAAATAGCTCGAATTGCAGTCGTTTTTCCGAACATATAAAGATTTGATTCCGGACACCAGACGAAATGCGCTTTAGCTTTTGCTATGGCTTGTATGTCCGCTTCGTCGAAGGCGATTCCATGTACTAATACACTGTGCTCTCCCAAACCTCCCAGAGACTCCAGGATTTGGACGGAATTTTCGGATTCTTCGTCGAATCCTTCGCCTATGTGAGTTACGAAAGGCAAATCTTCTTTTTTGGCCCTTTCATATTCGATTGTGGGACCATCACCCCAGCCTAGCGAATAAGAGCAGATGCTGTGAGCGAGAGTATATCGATTCAGGATACGAACCGGGACCTGATCGACGAAGGGTTCCTGCACGAAATGCGGAATATGATCTTGGACCGAGGTGACTCCGCTAATTAAATTTTTATAAGATCCTAAAAAGTATAATTGTTCCGGTTCCAATTGTTGGCGTTCGGCAAAGACGACTGAGGATTTGAGGTCGTTGTCCCAAGGAAGCCAGTTCGGATACGGACGATTAGTTCCTACCTTTGGAAGATAGGAACCGAGCAGGTGATCGTGAGCGTTGATTAATCCTGGATAAACGAACATCCCGCCTAGATTCAAACGAATCGGGAGATTATCGGAAGGTCTTCCCTTACGGATGGACGCGATTCTCCCGTCCCTTACGCGAATCGTCGCGTTTTCAAGGATTCCTACGGGAGTCACTGCTCTTGCATTAATAATTTCCCATTCCATCAGGTTCTACGTATTTCCTGTCTTAAGACTCGTTTTTAGTTCTTTAATGGCTAATGAAAGGTATCGGGTCCATAGCTTTCGATCCTTGATTGATCTGAAAATACAGTCCTCTCCCTTCTTCTAATTCGCCGACAGCTGCGCCTTTTTTTACACTATCCCCTTCTTTAACGCCAACGGAACGTAAATTCGCATAGATAGTGGAATACCCCCCGCCATGCTCTAAAATAATATATTTCCTGTAGCCGTCCATTTGGTCCACCACAACAACCTTTCCCTCGGACACTGTCCGCACTTCTTTATGTCTTCCCGCTTTGAATAATACTCCCTTATTCGGATAATAACTTACTTTTGAAAAGGGAAGTGCAACCGGCGGAAGCCTATCCAACGGTTTCCTAAATTTAGGTCGAGTCGATACTGTTCCGAGTCCTATCGGTTCTCCTTTTGGTGTTGAACCTTTGGACGGATCGGGAGGCAATCTTAAGACTTCTCCTTTTCGTAATCCGTCGGATTCTTTCTTGCCATTCCATTCAAGGAGAAGGCGCCAATCGATTCCATGCTTTTTGGCGATGGAAAATGCAGTCTCCTTGAGCTGGACGGTATGGGATTCCGAGGGCGAACGAGTGCCGCCTTCGGACGGTTGCGAGATTAAAAGTAGAATTCCGGCCGTAAGTGAAAGCAAAATCGAACGGATTCGGAAGCATTCGCACATACTTTTGGTATCGGCAAATGGTAGGATAAGAAAAAGAAAAGGGAGCCGTAGATGGCTCCCTTTCCGAGGAAAAATCCTGAAAGATCCGGATTAATCTTCGTCTTTCGAGTGCGGCTTGTATTTCTTCATTAGCTCTTCCGCAACGTTCCTTGGTACCGGTGCGTAGCGAGAGAATTCCATCGAGAATTCCGCCTTACCTTGGGTAGAGGAACGGATGACGGTCGAGTAACCGAACATATCCGCTAACGGAACTTCAGCTTCCACTTTGCAGTAGCTGTCTTGTTCCGTAGTGTTTAGGATCATCCCTCTTCTTTGGTTCAAAGAAGCAAGGATGGCTCCTTGAAATTCTGCCGGTCCGTCCACTTCTACTCTCATAATCGGTTCGAGGATTTGAGGGCTCGCTTTTGAGAAACCTTGGCGGAATGCATAACGACCGGCGATTTGGAAGGCCATGTCCGACGAGTCCACATCGTGATACGATCCGTCATTGATAGTCAGCTTTACTCCGATAATCGGGAAGCCGATTAGACTTCCGCGATCCAAGCAACTCTTGAATCCTTTATCTACCGAGGAGATGTATTCACGAGGTATCGATCCACCGACGATAGCATTTACGAATTCGTAATTTTTACCTTCTTCTTGAGGAATCGGTTCGATAAAACCGGCTACGCGACCAAACTGACCCTGACCACCGGTTTGCTTTTTGTGAGTATAATCAAAGTCCGCACGTTGAGTAATGGTTTCTCGGTATGCAACCTGAGGAGCTCCCGTAACCAATTCCACACCGTATTCGCGCTTCATCCGCTCGATATAGACTTCGAGGTGTAGCTCTCCCATTCCTTTAATAATGGTTTGGCCGGATTCCTGATCGACGTGGGTTTGGAAAGTCGGATCTTCTTTGGTAAAGCGATTGAGAGCTTTTGCCAAATTGTTTAGGTGCTTGGATTCCTTGGCTTCGATGGTAAGAGAAATAACGGGAGCCGGAACGAACATGGACTCCATAGAAACTTTCATTTTACCGTCGGTAAACGTATCTCCGGACGCGCAATCGATTCCGAAAAGAGCGATGATATCTCCCGCTTCCGCAGAATCGATGTCTTCCATTTCGTCCGAGTGCATCCGACAGAGGCGCCCTACGTTATGTTTCTTGTTATTGGACATATTGTAGATCGTCATACCTTTCTGGATTTTACCCTGGTAGACCCTTACATAGGTGAGCTGGCCGTAACGTCCGTCTTCCAACTTGAAGGCGAGGCAAACGAGGGGCTTTTCCGGATCGGAAGGAAGAATGATTTGATCTTCGTTATTATTAACGTCAAGAGCCTTGTTGGTGACATCTACCGGAGACGCAAGATAATCTAAAACTCCGTCGAGAAGTTTCTGAACACCTTTATTCTTGAACGCAGAACCCATAAAAACCGGGGTTAATTTTAAAGCGATCGTACCATTCCGAATCGCAGTCTTAATCTGCTCCACCGTAGGTTCGCCTTCGAGCATCGCTTCTGTGAGTTCGTCCGAGAACATAGAAGCAGCATCTAAGAGCTCTTCGCGTTTTTTCTGAGCGAGCTCTAGATGTTCTGCCGGAATTTCTTTCTCGACGATTTGCATTCCTCCGTTCCCTTCGAAATAAATGGCCTTCATCGTTACTAAATCGATGATTCCTTGAAGGTCGTTTTCTAATCCGATCGGAATTTGGACGGCTACGGCATTATGCTTAAGCTTGTCGCGAAGTTGATCGATCACTCGGAACGGGTTGGCTCCGGTTCGGTCCAGTTTGTTGATGAACGCGACTCTAGGTACGTTATAACGACGCATCTGGCGGTCCACAGTAATGGACTGAGACTGAACACCGGAAACTCCGCAAAGAACTAGGATGGCAGAATCAAGTACTCGAAGAGAGCGTTCCACTTCGACCGTAAAGTCCACGTGGCCCGGAGTGTCGATAATATTGATGGTATAATCTTTCCACTTGCAGTAGGTAGCAGCGGATTGGATCGTAATCCCTCTCTCTCTTTCCAGCTCCATGCTATCCATTTTCGCGCCGACTCCGTCTTTTCCACGAACTTCGTGGATAGCGTGGATACGATTCGTATAGAATAGAATCCTCTCAGTCAGGGTGGTCTTTCCGGAGTCGATATGGGCGGAAATTCCGATATTCCTGGTTTTGAGGAGTTTTTCACTGGCTTTAAAATCCGCGACGGCAGTACTCATAGGGTCCTCGTAATAAAGATTGGGTTATAAAAACGTCAGAGGCCCCCAGGGTAAAGGAGCCCTAATTCTTACCAGATTTCTAGAAGCGCCTCATTTGTAAAGATATTCTTAATCGAATCCCTTCTTCGAACTCCGAGCGTCAGGTTTTTCATTGCCTGGCCTGCTTATCGGAAAAAAATATCCCTTCGGAAGAGGGTTTCCCTCACCCAATGCAGTCGATTAAATTTTTTAAGAGAAACATCAATCGGATAGCCCGGGCATTTTTACTGCTTTCGGTCGCTAGAATCCTGTGTTTAGGCTTTGCTGCGGCGATCCTGCTCGGCTCGTTTATGATCTATGCCTCCGAATCCGGCAGATTAGGTTATCCCGACTCGTTTTACATCGCGGCTTCGGCCATTTGTGTCACCGGATTGACTACCGTTTCCATCAGTGGACTAGCATTTTCTACCCAGGTGATCATGATGTTCCTGATCCAGATCGGCGGGTTAGGGATTATTACCTTCACGGTATTAGTCGGAATTCTCGTAGTCAGAGGTTTGTCTCGGAGTACCCGAATTGCAGCATTCGTTTTCGAAGCGATCGATTCGCATGAATCCGAAGACGGAGTGGAGAAATCTTCGAAGAAAGCGCATTATGTAAGAAGAATATTGCTTTCGATCGTTAATATTTCCGTTTCGCTGGAATTGCTTGGCGCACTCTTACTTTATCTATTCATGCCGAAAAATTTAAGCGAATTACCCGGCGACCCAAATCGGGTTTTCCTAAGTTTATTCACCGCAGTATCCGCGTTTAATAATGCCGGGTTTTCTATAGTGGACGATGTTAGTTTTCTTGCAAGCGAACCGGTATGTCTTGTCATCATACAAGGATTGATCGTGATGGGAGGTATCGGATTTCCCGTTATAATCTTCTTCGAGAAAACATTGTTAGAAACGTTTCGCAAAATTATGAATCGTATCGAAGTCGCGATGGAGACATATTTAATGTCTCGAGCATTGGAGGAAGGAAAGGAGCCTTCCTGGATTTACCTACTTCTGATCCGTCTGTCCTTCTGGGCCGAGGATCGTCTGAGTCTATACCGACAAGCCCTGCACGGCGAGTCGAATCGCATTCAGATGAAAGTAATTCTTTATGGATCCTTAATATTGGTACACGTTGGAGGGTTGGGAATCCTTTTTGCGGAATGGGATAATCCGGATACGATCGGAAAATTCGGTTTCATGGATAAACTATTCAATTCATTCTTCCTTTCCGTTTCATCTCGGACGGCGGGATTCAATACGTTCGACCTTTCGGAAATTAGAAGCCCGACATACGTTCTCCTTTGCTCCTTAATGTTCGTAGGAGGCGGGCCTCAGGGTGCGACCGGGGGTATTAAGATTACAACTTTCGTAATTCTCTTAATGTATTTGAGAAACGTAATCAATCCCCAGGCAAGAGTAACCATAATGGGCGAAGAAGTATCCAAAAACTCGGTCGCAATTTCCACTCGAATCTACTTTCTGGCGACGATCGCCATCGTATTTTTTATGTTGGTGATCACCATTACGAACGAACATAGGCACGGGATCGAAGATATCTTTTTCGAGGTGATGTCGGCTTTCGGCACGGTCGGCTTAACTAAGGGCTTGACGCCGTATATTACAGGGTTGGAAAAATTCTTTTACCCTTGCATAATGTACGTAGGGCGAGTCGGGGTCTTTACTCTTTTAATCGCTTTTACCGGACATTCGGGTCTGGGCAGCCTCGGTTCGAAGGACGACGGGATTAAGATTCAAGTAGGATAATACTTCATTATCCGAATCGAGTGGTCAGTTAGCCCCACCCTTCCTGGGCGGGGGCCGGAGCGAAGCGGCGGTACCCCGCTTCCTTATCAGATTTTGTATCCAATGAAAAGCGTTTTTTCTTTCGGATTTCTTTGTGGGAGTTCCAACTCCGGTAAGCAGCAGAGGGGCAAAATGAATTGTTCAGTGGACGAGTGCCCTCGGATCGTCGCAATTTCGAATCAGTTTTTAATTGAAACTCTTGCGAAGAACAACATCCTGTCCTTCACGAACGACATTTCTCCCTGGAGCCAGAATGCTAGTCCCTTACATCAAGCTACTCCGCCCTCATCAATGGGTTAAGAATATTATTCTCTTTGCGGGGATTATTTTTGGCAAAAAACTCGGAGACCTAGAATCCGTTGAACGTGCGATCGCTGCATTCTTTCTATTTTCACTGACTGCGAGTTGTCAGTATGTGATTAACGATTTTTTGGACCGAAAGGAAGACGCTTTGCATCCGGAAAAAAAGCATCGGCCGCTAGCTTCGGGTGCGATTACGCCTACGGTCGCTCTTTTTCTTACGGCGATACTACTCTCGGGAACCCTCATCTTATCGTTTCGTTTACAGCCTGAATTCTTTTATCTAGTTACATTCTACTTGGTTTTCAACGTCATATATAGCCGTTTTCTTAAGCATATGGTGATCTTGGATGTTATGAGTATTTCGATAGGCTTCGTTGTTCGAGCAGTGGCCGGTTCCGTCGTAGTCGGAGTGAGCTTTTCGTCCTGGCTTTTACTCTGTACTTTTATGTTGGCTCTTTACTGGGGCTTCGGAAAAAGAAGAGGGGAGCTTATCATTCTTGAGGATGGCGCAATCGGACATAGAAAGATTTTAGAAGAATATTCGGTAAACTTTCTCGATTTGATGATGGGAATCGTCGCAACCATGACCCTCGTCACTTACGTGATGTATGTGACGAGTCCGACAACGATAGAAAATCTAGGAACGGATAAAATGGTGTATACGATTCCGATCGTAGTTTACGCTATCTTTCGCTCTTTGTACATCATTTATATAAAGAATATGGGTCACAATCCTACGAGAGCCATTCTGACGGATTTAGGGGTGTTGGTTGCCGGGTTTATTTGGCTCCTCTTGGTGGTCTGGATAATGTATTCCGGCCCCGGTCAAAGTTTGCCCATTCACCTTTAAGACGAGTCTAAACAAAGGATGAACGCGAAGACAAAGAGTGCTTTTCAATACGGTGCAGCGCTCATGTTGCTCCTTTTCGCCACGTTTTTTCTCGCTTGGTTTAGGGCTTTAGATACAAAGCCTGTACTTAGTTTGGAAGGAATGGAGTTTCGTATTCCGGAAGGGAAGAAAGCGGAAACAAAAGGGAAAACGACAGTCGTTTATTTTTGGGCAACTTGGTGCGGTGTATGCACTACGAATCTTCCGCTTGTTAAGTGGTATGCGTCATTATTAAAGGAAAGATCAGGTTTTACTTTTCTAAGCGTCGAAGAAGGCGAAAATCCGATCGCTCTAAACGAGTATATCCAGAAAAAATCGATCGATTTTCCCGTAATCCCGGGGAATCCGATTCTTCTCAGAGATTGGAGTATCGGCGGATATCCTAGTTTTTATATTTTAGACGGAAACGGAAACGTTCGTTTTGCTGAATCCGGAATAATGAGCCCGTTCGGCATCTTTCTCCGATTAATTTGGGCGAAAATCTTTTGGCCTTAATCGTCGAATCTAATAGAATATCGTAAGTCGGCTCTGAATTACCGAGCCTTCGATTCCGATAGGATTCTAAAATGGACTCGTACAAACCAAAACCGCTACTCAATAAAAGCGAGCTCCGTCAAATTAAGCGTTCGCGGACGAGAGTCGGCGGAAAGAAAGTAATCACCGATGACGTAAAAAAACTCAAGTCGTTAAGCGTCACTCCGGATCTTCCAGCCGAAGAACTGATCCAGTATTATAAAGAGCCTATTTGGATAGAATATTATATTCCTCGAGAGTCCAGATTCGCATACGAAATAAAATATCTATTCGTAAAGTTGATCGACGTGGAACCGAGACCTGAACCTCAGGATGCGATATTAAGAGAAGCAAGGCAAAAGGATAGCTTCATCGATTTAATGGAAATTATCCGTTTATATCCTGAGAAAGAAAAATTAATAAACACTTCGTATATCAATACGCTTCAATTTTTCGAATCCGTTTCTTCGGGATATCAGCAATATATGCAAACGAAGGATTCTTATTATTTACGAATTCCCTTGTATCATACTGAAGCATTGATGAAACGCGAACCGTCGTTAGCTGCACTGGAATTTTTGGGATCCTTCACTTTGCATAATTTAAATTGGCTAGTTCGTCGACTCAATCAAGGGGGGAAGGAATTTTCTCTCGAGGACGAAACTATTTCGGTATTGATCAAACGTCGGAATGAATACTGGGAAAAAAAGAACCTGCCGGAAGACGAGGACTTCAACTTATTTTCCGCTTTGTTTTACGAACAGGCGTTTCCTCATCGAGGTCTTGAAGATTTGGAAGCCGACGAACTTTTAGAGGAAGAATAGAGTTTATATTTAAGGGATCTTTTTTTCGGACTCATTCCATCCTCTTTCGAAAAAAAAGAATGCAATTCTGAACTTGCTTGTAAGTCTAACGGTTACAGGAGACATTTTCCTTGAAAACTGAAATTTCAATTTATTCGGACGTAGTATGCCCTTGGTGTTATATCGGGAAAAAACGATTAGAGAACGCTATAGAACAATGGAAAGTTACGCATCCGAGTGATTCGATACAAGTTAATTGGAAACCATTCGAGTTAAATCCGGATATTTCTTCAGACGGAGAAGACCGAGTCGCACATATGGTCAAAAAATTCGGCTCTTTGGAGAGGATCCGTTCGATGACGGGGAGAGTCGCCGATATAGCAAAGGAAGACGGTTTATTTTTTTCTAATTTAGATAAAGGTCATCAACCCAATACGTTTATTCTTCATGCTTTGATTCGTAAAGCGAAGCAGTACGACAAGGAATCCCAACTGGCCGAAATATTCTTCCGAAACTTTTTTTCGGACGGAAAAAATTTATCGGACGAATCGGTCATTTTGGAGAGTCTTCGAGAGGCCGGCATACCGGAAACGGAATTCTCATCCGTGAAGGAAGATAAATTGCTATTATCGGAAATCGAAAGAGAGGAAATCGAAGGGAAGAATATGGGTGTTACCGGAGTTCCATTCTATATTTTTAACGAGAAATATGCGGTTTCAGGGGCGCAACCTGTCGAATTATTTTTACAGGTATTCGACCGTTTAGAATCGGAAGGGGCATAATTCGTAGTTTTTACGCCGAAGAATCTCCTCGGATTGCACCGTCTCCCAACCAGAGAAACATTCTACGAATCCTACCGTTAAGGACGGATTGTCCTTTATCATCTGGAATTTTTGGAATATTGGGAAATTCGTATTCTCGGATATTCCGTGGAGTTCCCCCCCAAACTATAGCTTGGTATCCGGATTCTTCGCAAGCCGATCTTAAAGCGAAGCGATCTCGAATAAAAAGTAATAGATCTTTAGGATCGAAGAATGCCTTCGCTAAGTCCTTTAAACCTCTGGCCAGGTCTTGATAAACGTTTTCTCTTCCAAAATCGATTAAACAAAAGCTAAGCGGAAAGTAAGGAACCCCTAAAATAGGACGAAGCTTCTCGATTAATTCTCTGGCTTCGAAAGATTCAGCGTCCAGGATCAACAATCCCGGCTTCGTTTCTTTTAAAAGATTCGGAAGTCCGAAAATATCTCTACACCAATATGCGTTGGAGCCGGCGGCCCTAAACAGGGACCTGTATTTATAATATAAATTTTCGTTCCGAGTCAGTAGAATCGCTTCGGGATGAATCGGTTTACTCGGACGAAATATCGGAAATTCATCCAAAGGGAAAACAGTTAAATCGTAAATTCGATTCGCTCCGGCTCTCAAAAAGGCGTTCTTTTCTTCTCGATCAAACCTTCCGAGTAAGCAAGCTTCGCGCGACCAATCTTTTGTCTGTGCGATGTCTTCCGGTTGTGAATCCGACTTCCATATTAAAGTGTCTTTCGAAACGGAAGGAAAACCAGAAGAGGTCACCCATTCGAAAAATGAAATTCCTTTCCACTTTAGAAGGGCTAACAAGAATTCTCGCTCTTCCGGAGTAAGTCGTCTTAGAAGTAAAACGTCTGAGAGTAGATTCATACCTGCTTGGAATAGAACGGGTTTTTTCCTTGACCTTGGGGATTTTAACCCGATCCTAGAATTGGTGCGTTGCGAAAAACCCGCAACTAGAAAGGCAATCCGAAACAAAAAACGGACTCCTCCTTTATTCGGCTCTGGATCCAGCGCATCGGTCTCGGATTTTTCGAAGCAAAGGCAAACGCCCGAATGAAGGTACTCAAACGATACGCAAACCGAAGGTTGTACGACCCCGAGACTAGCAAAACCATCACCTTGGAAGACGTCGCAGAAATGATTATTGCGGGAAGTGAAATCAAGGTGATCGATAATATGACCGGCCAGGATATTACGCCAAAAATCCTCGGTCAGACGTTCCTAAAAGTCAGCCTAGGACAGAGGAACGAAGAATTTTCCAACTACATGCTTTCGGCGTTAATCCGTGAAACGGGTAAAAATATCAGCGCGCTGTTCGGGCGATTAGTTCTGGGCGGAATCGGACTGGCATATCTCACGAGAGAAAAAATGGACAAAATTCTCCAGAGCATGGTAGCTCTAGGGGAATTAAAACTGGAAGAAGTCAAAAGTTATAGAGAGGACCTCCTCACGCACTTAGCTCAAAGAGCCAGCGAAAACCGAGAACAAATCCAAGAAGATCTCAAAAAAGTGGGTCGAGAATTGGAAGAAGGCGGCGAAAAGGAATTGGCGGTGGAGGACTTTTCGGAGAAAATTCGGAAGATTGCAGAAAGGGTTCGAGACAAAGACTCTCTCTGATTCTTCTTTCTTAGGCCCTAGTGGGTTAAGACGGGGGACCCGAAAACCGATATTTTAGGGGAAAGGGGGGGCCATGTCCGTTTCCAGAATTTCAAGCCTATTCCTAGGTGTATTTTTATTCGTTTCCTCAGCTGTTTCGGCAAAGGAACCAATCCATGATAAATTGGATAAATTATTCTTCGAACAAATTCATAATTTAGAGAGCGGTAGCTTGGAGGAAAAAATCCAAGCCGCCGATTATCTAAAATTCGTTAAAAGCAAACTTGCCGTCCGACCTCTCTTGAATGCACTTAAAGGGAATCCGAAAGTTCCCAAATCGGAGGAAAATTCTCCCACACTTAAATTTGCGGTCGCTCAAGCGTTGGGTGCGATGGAATTGGATATCGCCGCTCCCGAGCTTATGGAGGAATTTAAACGAATCTCTCCTCTCGTTCAGGAAACGGATATTCCGAGTTTCAGTTCTCCCGAAGGATATAACCTGACGATTTCCGTGGGGGAGGTACTTAGAAGCATCGGACTTCTTCCATATTTAAAAGAAAGCGAAGATATTATCGTTTCCGGATTGAGCCATTCTAATTTCTATGTTCGCGCATCGGCGGCGGACGGATTGAAAAATTTGAATCGGAAAGAAACGCTTCCCCAGCTAAATGCGGCTCTCGATAAAGAAAAAAATTCATTCGTGAAAGTTGCCATTTTAAATGCGATTGTTTCAATCAATAGAATTGCGAATCAAAAGTTCTACGACCTCTGTTCCTTTTTAAAGGATGAATCGCCTATGGTTCGTTACAGAGCCTCGATGGCGGTCGGAGAAGTGGATTTGAAAGCGGGAGAATTCTCCCTTAGAGAAGCATTGCTGATCGAACATGAGCCGAACGTTCGGGAACAAATTAAAAAGGATTTGGCGAACGTGATCGGTTTTAAAATGCCCGCAACTAGCTTTATGTTCACGGAACAAATCGGAAAGTAAACTTTTTCAGGATATCGGCTTTCCATAGTAGAGAGCCGATTATAGAAAATTTGCGGGGTGGTGGGAGATACTGGGATCGAACCAGTGACCTCTACCATGTCAAGGTAGCGCTCTAACCAGCTGAGCTAATCCCCCGGTAGCGACCAGTATTTTGCCGTATTCATTGTCGTAAAGCCTTTTCGCCCTTGCATTCTCCTCCTTTATCTTTACTCTCTTTTTACCTCTCCTTTTACGGCACAGAATTCTTGCCAAAATCATCCATTGCTTCCGGTGGGATCCGCGGATCATCGGAAAAATTTTTCCAATAATCCTTATCGATTTCGGAATTAGCTAGGATTTTCCGAGATCGGCGGGCGACCTTTCCGAACATAGGTTATAGTAACCGCTACAAAAGTCGACGTGCTGACTGGGAGACACCTATGACCGTCCAAATGAAACGTAAAAAGAGGGATTTGAAACCGATTGATGCGCAGGCGCCGAGCGTCCGTAAAATGGATTTCGAAGGCTTGGATCAGCTTTCTAATTATTATATCGCCGGGAATTCATTCGTCACGCATACGGTAAACGCCTATCATATTATTTTTCCGGAGGGCGAAAGATTCTTCATTAAAAGCGTAAAAGCTTTCGCTGACAAAGTTCAGGATCCGAAACTCCAGAACAATATCAAGGCCTTCATCGGACAGGAAGTGCAGCACGGTAAGGAACACGAAAAGGCTTTAGAGATGCTTGAGAAGAAAGGATACCCGGTCGCTAAGATTCTAAAATTTTATGTAAAGACGGCGTATGAACTCTTCTGGCCTATTCTCGAGTTTCTTTTCGGTAAAAAACTGAAGTTGTCCGTAACGGCGGGTTTGGAGCATTATACCGCCACTATGGGCGAAATTTCGTTACGTCACAACTTGCACGACCAAGCCGAAGGTGAAATGAGAAACCTTCTTCTCTGGCACGCTTGCGAAGAGATCGAACATAAATCGGTCGCCTATGACGTATTACAGACCGTGTCCAAAAGTTATCTTTTACGGGTTTTCGGCTTTATCGTAGCGACCTTTATGTTTTGGGGTTACGCAATCATAATACAGCATTTGTTTATTTTCTCGGATCCCGGAATCGGTTTTAAAAGGTATTTCGCGGATATGAAAAACGCCGGGCCATATGCAGGATTACTTTGGAAAGATATTTCCAAAGCATTTCTGTTATATTTTAAACGGGATTTTCATCCCGATCAAACCGGCGGGTATGAATTGGCGAACGCTGCGTTAGCAACTATATAATTTAGGTTTTGGTGAAGAGAAATGAGTAATGTAACAACAGCTAAAAAAAGAAATTTAAAGCCGATCGATGCTAAATCGCCGTCGGTTCGCAAAATGGATTTCGTCGGCCTTGAAAACGTATCCGATCACTATGTGGCCGACAATTCCTTTTTAACGCATAATGTAAACGCTTATCATATTCTGTTTCCCGAAGGGGAGAGATTCTTTATTAAAAGTGTTAAGGCCTTCGCAGACCGAGTAAAGGATCCAGGATTGCAGAATAGGGTAAAAGCTTTCATCGGACAGGAAGTCCAGCACGGAAAAGAGCACGAGAAAGCGCTTGAAATTTTGGAAGCCCAAGGTCGTCCAGTTAAGGCCATGCTGAAATTTTATATAAAAACCGCTTTTGGAATTCTGTTGCCCTTACTGGAGTTTCTTTTCGGGAAAAAATTAAAACTTTCAGTCACTGCAGGATTGGAGCATTATACCGCAAGTATGGGCGAGGTCGTTTTGAGAAACAGACTTTACGATTATGCGGAAGGTGAAATGCGAAATCTACTTCTTTGGCACGCATGCGAAGAGATTGAGCATAAATCGGTCGCTTATGACGTCTTGCAAACCGTTTCTAAAAGTTATACTTTAAGGATTTTCGGCTTCTTGATCGCGTCCGCAATATTCTGGGGATATTCACTTTTCTTACAGCATTGGTTTTTAATCGCGGACAAGAAAGTGGGAATCCGCAAATACTTTAAGGATTTAAACGGCGCACGCCCTCAAGGACGAGTATTGTATCCGGCGCTTGCAGGAATGGCGCTCCTTTATTTTAAACCTGGTTTTCACCCGGATCAAACCGGAGGTTACGAACTAGCTAACGCGGCGTTAGCAACCATTTAAGCACCCATCCAATCCACTTGCTCCCAGCTTCCCGCTCAACAATGAGCGGGAAGTCGGTTTTTTTCCATCAACAAAACGTAAAGAATAATCCCGGTTTAGGATCCGGCATTATTTTTGCTGAATCCAATCTTCTAAAAATGTTTGGCGTTTTACCGGAGAAAATTCGGTGAATTTATAGCTTGCATAATCATATTTTTGAAACGGGTCGTTTTGGAATATATCTTGGATTTCCTGCAAAGATTTGGACTTTCCTAAAATCACTCCACCAATTCGAGGTTCCTTGGGGCCGGAGAGAAGGAGAATTCCTTTATCATACAAGGTTTGCAAAAAATTACGATGCTCTACGACTGCCTCGTCAATTTTTTCTATGGGCACGGTGTATAGTAACTCTATTAAGAAAAATTTCATCAATTCTATCCTTGATCCAAAATTTCATTACATTCGGTAAATGCAAAGTATAAGATGCTTTTATCCAGGAGGTTTTTTCCAGGTGGGAAGGACCTTTGCAAAATATGAGAAGAAAAGATCTTCGGCCGTTTCCCTATTAGAATTTCTCAAAGATCCGATAATCACTAAACTGTCTTTGGCTCTAGATAATGCCACATACAGGACTCGGTGTTCTTCCTCTAAGACT
This sequence comes from Leptospira broomii serovar Hurstbridge str. 5399, assembly GCF_000243715.2. Classification (NCBI taxonomy): domain Bacteria; kingdom Pseudomonadati; phylum Spirochaetota; class Leptospiria; order Leptospirales; family Leptospiraceae; genus Leptospira; species Leptospira broomii. The sequence goes on along the minus strand of NZ_AHMO02000008.1, from coordinate 916,232 downwards.
TCTTGTGGAGACGTTTGTTTTACGTTCCAGCCGTCGGCGATATCCACAAAAACGGTGTGAAATTCCAGACCCTTGGATGCATGTATTGTCATTAAAAGTTCTTCCGGAATGCCGGCTCGGATATATTCTCTAATACGATGATTGGAACGGCAGAGAATTTTTAATTCGCCTCGACTTAATCGGTATGCTTGACTGAGAAAGGAAAAGAGATCGCTGATTTTATTTATCTTGACACGACCTACGGATGCTTTTCCTGAACGGTGAGCTTGCACGATCTTCGGGATTTTGCTTTTATTTCTATCGATTGGAATCGCCGATATCTCCACGATTTTCGGTAGGGAGCGATAATTCGTAGTTAATGCATGCTGACTAGTTCCCTGAAAAAGTTTCGGATAATCAAGAAATAATTTTACGTTCGAACCTCTGAAGGAATATATACTTTGTGAGTCGTCGCCCACGACTAATCCCTTCATCACCTTTCACAAATCGCAAAATGCCAGCACCCACACCTTCCTACGGAAAGTGCTGGGCACTGATAATTTGCCTACTGTTTCAGGTGAGAATGGATTAGTCGTAACCTCCGACTCGCGTCGCAGTAGTACTGTTAAGCAACTAAAACCTTCAGCAAAAACTCGCTTCAACAGTAAATTTCCTCATATCAATATTTTCTACCATACAGAACTAACGAAATCGCTTCTTAGAAATCTGTATCCTAAAGATTGTCCTAGCTGTAATGTTTCTCTTTCTAAAGATGTTTCTACGAGGGAGAATGTAATTCGATGCCCAAAATGCAAGTATCAGATTTCTAGGACTTCTGGGACACCCTTAGAGCATTTAAAAATTCCATTGTGGACCTTCAGCTATGTATTATTAGAAGCGATTCATAGATTTCCATTAGGATTATCTGCGTCGGAGATACAACGTAGGTTAGGGATTTCTAGTAGAACCTCAACTCTATTAAAGAGGAGACTACAGGTATTTTTAAGTGATCTTATACCATCAATTAAAGATGAGATGGTTAAAGATATTAAGAAAGCTTGGAGAGGTAAAAATTTGCCAGAAAATGGCGATTTAAGACCTTTTATCGAAGGTAAGCCAGTAGTAAGCGTTGATACACTTGCTTTGTTTTCTGCTAGTCAAAGAGCAAATGGTTTTCGGAAAAGATTTAAGCATAAAGGTCAAACAGCAAGTATCTATTTGTCAGATGCCGTAGCAAAACAAAAGGGAGTTTATCAGATCGGGACCTTAGCATTAACCCAAGCTATTAAAGGTGGTCCAGTAATATTCGATTCTATTCCAGATCAAAAACAGAGAACTGTACAGCCTTTCTTAGATTATTTACCTAAGAATACAGTTACTTTTGGTGATGAAGGTTTTCCCTATTTAGAAAGAAATAATGTTAACTATCGCCAGGTGAATCATTCTTTAAGAGCGGTCGATAGTAAAAGGAATGTTTGGGGTAGAAATAGATGGTCTACAGAGGCAGGGGTAAATAACCAGTGCGCCGAAGGAAATCAAAGATCTATCAAGTATTCATTTTTAGCTTCTTACAGTTATTTTAAGCCATCAAATTCTATATTATATTTAAATGAATATTCTGCTTTAAAGGGAATTCGGGTATATGGTTTAGAGAAATTAAATAGTAAAAATCTAAAATTACTGCGAAATGTAAGTAGTAGATCTAGATTTTCTATTAAATCCCGTAGAACTGACCTGAAACCCATAAAACTACTAAAATCAAGGAAAGAACTCCTATATGATTTACCAACGCCGGAGAAGCGAATCCATTTGGATCAAAGTCGATCTAGAAAGAGAATCGATAAGAAATTTAGAGAAATATTACACGAAAATCGTTTCTTCCACCTAAAACAAGCTCACATCGATTATCTAGATTTTATGGAATCTGGTCCTAAACATCGTAAGATTAAAGAACGCTATTATAATTCTGTAGCTTATATGCTTTGGAATAACATAGATCTGAATTCTCCAATTCATCAGAAAAGCTATGAATTATTGGGCAAAAACTCTCAGCGTCCTCTCCTTCGAATAGCAAAACGTTGGGCTAAACTCGGCATAGCTGAAGTTACTCAGGTAATCAGAAAGAAAAGTGATCCAATACAATACTTTATAGAGAAGCACATTCCCGTTCTGCCAGACATTCTATATACATTTGATCGAGATGAATTTCTCAAGGGAAAGGATGATGGGAATATTGAAATAACAGTCCACGAAACACAGATCGGTGCTAAAAGTAAATATGGTTTTAACATGAGAGAGAGGAGAAGATTATATGGGAAAGTTTAAAGAAGAAAGAAAGAAGACATCTAATTTTTCGTGTAGTTCGGAAGAATTTGAAGATATGCGTCGGAATCAAAATAATAGGTGCGCTCTTACAGGACATGAACTTACTCCATTGAATTTAGAAGTAGAAAGAAAAGATCCTTACAGAAGTAAAAATCCAGAAGCTTTATCGAATCATTACATGGTGATTAGGAAACTTTCGTTTTTAACAAGACATGTCGAGGAAAATGAAATTATCAATCTCGCGGTTGATATAATAAAATTTAGGGGTAAAGAAATAGGTTATACTTTAAAAAAAGTGGAAAAGCAGTCGAATAATGAATAAAGATTCAGTTTATACACAGCGGGTTATTCGTACAATTCTATTAAGAACAAGATCAACTCATATAAGAGCTAAAGAAAGAAGGCGATCGGAAGCTGTAGACCAAATCGTAACTTGGTCTCAATGTTTACGACGAAATCAGTGTAAGACATGGAGATTGATAGGTCGAGCCAGGCGAAAGCCCGATATTGATTTAATGGGTAAACAATGGAAATCTGTCTATACCTTTCAAAAGGCTAAGTTGACAAGACTCTATGGATATTTCGAAGCTTGGTCCGCTGTTCAATTTAAGTTACTAGAAAAGATAAATAATCAGAAATTTCCCCAGGAAAAAGGTTATCTTTGGCAATTCATATACAGAAAACAAAGAGCTAAATATAAATCTCTAAACTTTGTACAAAGAAAAGTAAGTAATTGCGATCTTCTAAAAAGGCAGAGAGCTAAATTGTATATGTTTAAGAAAATAAATAGGAAGACTGAATCAGACCGGGAATGGATGATTTGTTTTCTTTCTCAAAAGAGGAAACTTTTAGGGCTTTATCGGGATCAATGGACAAGAAAAATAAATGAGCAGAAAAAGAAATTGGAGCGGAGGCGATAAGGAAAAGAAGATTTAGTATTAAAAGGTTAAATTCTTTACCTTTATTATCTGAGTAAATTAGTTTACCATCGTGAAATATTAGATTTATACACGAAGAATCGCTGTATGAATTGCAAGTAAAGTTTTCTGTAGGACTCAAAGAAAATACGGTATAATTTAACGACGAGTCGTATATTTCAGGGACAATAAAACTTCCGACAGAAGACTCAATTTGCTTTTTAATAACCGGCAAGTAAAGATTAGCGGCTTCTTGCTTCGTAACTAAATTAGTATTAAAAATCCATCTCCGGAATGTCTTTGATTCAGCTGTTTGTATAACTTCAGCCCAACGTCCGGGCATGTTAAAAATATGAACTGGCTTATAAAGGACCTTTAAAAGTTTAACCATTTTCCTTTAATTCCATCTACAATAACTTCATCTTGCGATTCACTGAATACAATAATCATTGTATCCTTAGCAATAACTTCGATAACTTTCCCGGAAAGGCTAGGCTCTTTTCTTAATTTTACCCCCGATTCCGGCATTACATAAAGGTTCTTAACGGAATTATTTTTTGCCCTGCACGTAATTATAATAAAAATGAAAAATAAGAATATGATCCTCAATAGCATCTTACGAACTTCCTTGATATTCGGGACTGATATTTTATATATTCATTAAATAGAAAAAAATCCATTGATAAATAGACCAGCATGGATCGGTTTCTATTTCTTCGATTGCGACTACTTGGGAAATACATAAAATAGAAATGACGGTGAATTATACTCGGGTATTAGTGGCCGGAAAACTCCAGACGTAGATTTAAAAACCACAAGTTCAATACTTCCCGTCAATTCGCTTTGAGTGAAATGAAATTACTGACAGTTACCTCACTTGGATTTCTTTACTTTCATAATTACTTTTCGAATAAAATAAATTAATCCAAAAAGTAATAAAAGACCAAATCCATCAAAAATGAAATTTGCTAATCGAGTGGCCGAAGGAAACCAATAGTAGCCATGACCTTCTTTAAAATGCAACTTCGAAAGTACACTTTTAATTGCTAAATTATCTTCCGGGTTCTTTTCGACGGAAGAAATTGTTATGCTGTATATATAATCTTGATCAAAAAAACCAAAGTTAATATTCGTTTCTGTTGAATCAGGTTTGGACAATCTATACTTTACTGCTTTTCGACCTGCTAATTCGACAATTTCTCTTTCGCTAATATGAGAGATTCCTTTTTCTTTAAGAGCCTCTAAAAAGGTTTTCTGATAACTTTCTTTGGATATATCAAAAAAAAGGGCAGGATGATCGATTCGATTAACGACTACACCGTTTTTTCGTTCGAGATCGTGAATTGAAATCATCTTCTTCGCATCACCATCGACTCTAACCCAATTATCTGGCACTGTTACGATTAATTCATGAAAATCAATTTTCTGTTCCGCGAATAAGGGAAATGAAAATAGGAGGAGAGAAAAAAGAAATAATGCAGCGAATTTTTGACTGTTTATCAATTGAATTTTCCTTAATGATTGTCGATAGAGCATATTCTTTATGGTCCATCACTATCAACTAAATTTTCTTTAGGGAGTCAAATAATCATATCGAATTATAAGAAGCTCTCTTCACCGATTTAAACAACGATTCTAATTTACTTATTGTTAGTTTTTCCGACGCAAAATCGATCGATGATTGAGCAAATCGGGACCTGACGGTTCCTGCGTAGCGAAATAAATTTGTTCTCGAATAATAATTAAACACTCTTAAATATTACCTGGAAAACATGATGTGAATTCTTTTAGCTGACTTGTATAGAATTAGTATTACTGCTTGACGATATTTAATTTATAATCAAATTCACAAAAATTATGCTATCTCATCCTGAAAATCCACTTGAACTAGCTCTTTCAAAAGCGGCAACAGAACCTGCTTATCGTCCGGAATTCTACAGATTGCTGTTGGAGTCTCAACTTTTTGTTCTCGGAGAAAGCGATATAGAACCAGATGCAAATGGAGTATTACAAAGCGAAGCGTCTATCCAGCTTATTAATATTACTTTTGAAAATGAATATTATATTCCTATATTTAGCTCTTTAAGAAGATTGGAGGAATATATTTCGGGAAAAGAGAGTTATTTAAATTTTGAAGCGAAAGCCTTTTTCCAATTTACAAAAGGCTCGCAATTCTTTCTGAATCCAGGTTCAGACTATGGTAAGATATTGAAAGCAGGAGAAATTGAAGGTTTACTTAATGGTAGTCTCTGGCGTCCTAATGAAAGGATTGAAGTGAAAGAAGAGACAGAGATTTTTTTGGGTCAACCCTCCGATTACCCTCATAAACTCGTAGATTCTTTGAAATTGATTTTTAAGGAAAAGAAAGAAGTAAAGAGAGCATATTTGGCTCGTATATTCAATCCCTCTTCTGGTGATCCAGGACATATTTTAATTGGAATTGAAATATCGAATGAAGCTGACTGGGATGAGGTAATGAAGGATACAGGTTTTGTAGCGAAAGAAGCTATGGAAGGTTTAATCGATTTTGTTAGGGTTAATCCACTAGAAAAGTCGTCAAACTCCGTAAGTTCGTATCTGATAAATGATACGAAACCATTTTTTAAAAGAGGATTTTTCGGATAAAATGAATTTTTGAATAGGATAATTAAGATTTGAAAATCGATCTTTTTTTAAAGAAATAATCATGGACCTCATCGAATACCAAAATAAGTGGAGGAATGTTCATTTCTGTGAAAGCAAATTAAGTTTTTTGCAAAAAGTTGGTAGCCATAACTCTATTAATCGAATTTTTTTTGCGGCATACGAAAGAAGGATAATCTTCATCGCGATCTGCATTAAAGATGAAGATCTAAAATCTCTATAGAGAGAAATTTAGCTAAAATCATCGACATTACAATTATCAAGGGTGGGTTTGTTGAGCAAATTATTTTGGATTTACTATTATGGTTTGTCTTACAGACATCGCCAATGAAAAACTAAAAGGCATCTGCCTAACATTTATGATCGAAACTGAATACAAATCAAAAGAAGTTTACGGTAATATTGATGGTTATATGAGTAATATTTGGTCTGAAAATTTTATGGTCTATGATCCAATATTTAATAGTTTATCGAAAGTGATTTCAATCCTTTGTAATATTATCTATGGACAAATAGAATTATTTACAATTTCGAAAGATTTATAAATGAAAGATTTAGAGTCGGGGAGGAATTTCTCTTTCGAAAAAACTTGAATGACCAAATTTTCACCGACTGTCAGCTAATTACTATAACGCTACAACAAACACAATATCTAACGTTACTAGATCGCAACTGCGTTCTGGAGGATATGCTTGGGCAATTTGGGGATTATGCTAGTTCGGGACATCGCCAAAAAAATTATTACTCATTTAGAAGCTCAACGTCTTATGGCATCAAAGTTAGTTTCAGCCTGGATCTTCTCCCATTACAAATCGAGTCCTGTAATGCTCAACGCGTTTCGGCATCAAAGTTAGTTTCAGTTCAGAAATAAAAGATCCAAGGCTTGAAATCTTAAAATATGCTCAACGCCTTTCGGCATCAAAGTTAGTTTCAGCGGACATGTGGCTGAGTTCCAACACCCGTTTCAAATATGCTCAACGCCTTTCGGCATCAAAGTTAGTTTCAGCGATATCGATGTTGGAACCGGCGCAATTAGATACATGCTCAACGCCTTTCGGCATCAAAGTTAGTTTCAGCCCTTGGAAGCCTATCACCACCTTGATCGATACTTGATGCTCAACGCCTTTCGGCATCAAAGTTAGTTTCAGTCGGAACGTCTGGAACTGGGTCACACTATGACATATGCTCAACGCCTTTCGGCATCAAAGTTAGTTTCAGTTCTTTGATCTTACGAATCTCGTCCGCTCCCTTGCATGCTCAACGCCTTTCGGCATCAAAGTTAGTTTCAGACGCAAACGATTCCATTTACGTGGACAGCACCGACGAATGCTCAACGCCTTTCGGCATCAAAGTTAGTTTCAGTAACTCAAAGTTGGTTAAAATGGAATTTTGGAGCAAATGCTCAACGCCTTTCGGCATCAAAGTTAGTTTCAGTCCAATACCTGATTCATATAGTCCCTAGGACAATATGCTCAACGCCTTTCGGCATCAAAGTTAGTTTCAGTCACGTGGACAGCACCAACGACATACGATGTTTATTATGCTCAACGCCTTTCGGCATCAAAGTTAGTTTCAGAGCAATTTATACTGGTGGGTTCTTCGAAGAGAAATTGAGGATACAAGAGGAATTTCTAACGCAAAACAAGTATATTGGATTTTAAAACTAAATTTCATCTGAAAAATTCTCTTAGGTCATTATTTTCTTTCAAATCCCATTAAATATTTAGTTTAAACCATTCAAGTATAAACTTGATGACTTCCAATCATATCTGCTGCTGTAAATTCTGCAACGAAGAATCTTTGATTTATACTTACTATATAAAATGATCTTATAAGGTAATTCTCAGAATATTTAGAATATAGTAGATTTTCAATTCTTCCAAGAAAGCCGATCTACTGGTTTCCTAAAAAATTATGTCTATGCCCTGGATTGATGCTTGAATCAGAGAATTTTGAGGGTTTTGGGGGTGGGAGGCCAGGCGGACTTTTTCTCTTGCGTATGTGCACCGGAAGCACATTTTGCACAGAGAGTTAAGTAAAATACTTCATCTTCTTTTTCAGTTACTTTTGCCAATTTCCAGCGGAGTTTTTCCAATTCCCTGTCCGTTGAGTAGATTCGAAAAACGCTAAACTGGATTCGTTCTCCGAATCCCTCCATAATTTTGGCAACCTTTCGAAGTCGTTTTGGTTCGCGAATATCATAAGCAACTAACCTCCAATGTTTCATTATCTTAACCTTGCTTGTGCGAATATCCCGGCTTCTCCGCTCCATTCTTTTTCCAAGAGCCGAGTTTCCAATTCGATCATTCGGTAATAAGAAAGTGAATAATTTACAACTGGATGTTTCCAGCTATCGTCCAATCTTAATTCGTAGAGCTGCGTTGCCTTTTTGCGACCCGGTTCGGAAAGCCAAACCTTATATTTCGTAATTTCGAAATCCTCCTCATTCCAGGACTTCCGATTTATACTTCCGATAAGTGTCATATCACAGATACTAACTCGAAATAATTCCATTAAATCCAAGACAAGAGGTTCTGCCGAAGATCTTGGAGTATGATAAAAGCCAAAACTCGGATCAAGACCAACAGATATAATTGCTTGCCGAACCGATTTGTAAAGTAGCGAGTAAAAAAAACTTAAAGCGGCGTTAAATGGATCCTTAGGTGGTCGTTTACTCCTGCCATTCGGTATTAGGAATGATTCAGAACTTTTGATTAGAGTAGGTAACCCCGAAAAGTATGCTCTTGCGGATGAACCTTCAATACCTAATAGCTGACTAGCCGACCTTGCTAATTCTATATTTTTGAGTCCATTTCGAATTGTTCCTATGTATCCTTCGGTTTCATTTCTGGTCTCGTCTTTTCCTCTTGTAGCTCGGAGTAAATATCGAAGTTGGGATTCACATTTAGCTGATACTAATTTTTTGGTTAGATTCAATCGAATTGTTTCTTCCGTTAGAGCCTTGAATTGTCTAATTCTCCTTTGAACACCGGAAGGATTGATATTAATTCCGCCTATATAGTTTCCTCCTCCCGAAAACCAATGGATCGGAATTTCTTCTGCAGCTAGAAATTTAATGGTCTGACTTGAAATTTGACAATTTCCGTGGATATTGACAGATTCGATCTCTTGAATTGGAATTTTTTCTAATTTAGGCTTTTCTCCTTTTTCTGCGACATTTTCTACGAGGAGAACGTTGGCAGATTTTTTGATTCTTGAGTCATGACCGAAGACATGTATAGTCGCCCGATCTCTTTTTTCCGGGAAAAGTCTAACCGGTTCGTATTCTGTTTCAGTGACTACTCGAGTTTCTTCCGGTAAACAAACGGGGGCTAAGGAACAATTTTTGCATAAATTTTCGTTTTCTGTTACCGGCGGCCTTTCTGTAGACGTTGATAATTCTTTCGCCCTATTGATTGCTTTTACAGCTTTTAAACGGAGTTCTTCATCAATTTCAATTCGAACTAAATCTTTACTACCATGATATCTAATTTTACTTTCTTGGATTGTTCTGCCCGTTGCCTCTTCCAAAAGTAGGGCATAGACTGTTACCTGGCATTTATCAGATTCCCACGCTTCTGGACCGTTTGCTCCAATTCTTGCGCGACCTCTTTTGTGCTCATAGGGTATCCAGTCTCCGTCTCTTTTTTGAATACGGTCTACCTTGCCTGAAATTTCTAGTTTTTCGCTCGTATAATGAAAAGTTTCTATCCTTCCTGAGGTATCTTCGGTCGGCTCTAATTCTTCGTGCAAAGTTCGTCCTGCGTAAACTCTATCGTCAGCAATTAATACACCTTCCACTTCCTCCAAGTAGAAAAGTCTTTCACAGTATAGAAGGGAATGAATTCCCATTGCACGTAAATTTCCGTAGGAGTCCATATTTAGTTTATAATCCGAATATCGGTTTTCTTAATATCGTATTTTAAGGGTATAAAAATTAGAGATCTAGAATATTTTAATTCATTATATTAAAAAATAATCTATTATTAACGTAATGTATTTCACCGTATCAGGTGAAGCCGTTGAAACATTAATTCGTTATTGATTGGATTAAGTAGGTGGCGTAGGCAATGGATACATTAGACTTTAATTCACTGCATCTTTAGATAGATCCTTTGATTTAAGAAAATCTACCGCAAACTTTCGAGCTTTTGTAAAATTTTAATCTAAGCTCATATTCTTCAACAGGGCCTTACGCCAAGTTGTGTATTCAATTCGGTCCCGATTGTTGAGCGCTATAAAACATTCCGCGTGAACGTCGTCCATTCCGGAAATTAATACTTTAAATCCTTCGTTCTATATCGCTTTTCATTCAATAGCCTCCGTCAATTTGATAAAATCAATTGTAATCGGTTCTCAGTTTTCAAATACTTGTTGAATTAGGAAATTTAGGGTCCTTTCAGTCCATATCCGAGGGAAAGGAAGTAGAGTCACGGGTGAATAGAAATAAATTCGTCGTCTGTAATATCTCTGTATTCTAAGGTTTCCTCAAATAGAAACTGTTGCCATTTTGTTTTAAAAGATCCGACATGATCTGGCCATATTGGTAAACTGATTTCCCCGATTTCAGTTGGTTTTAAGAGTTGAAAGGATTTACGATCGGAATCCTTTGCATACCGTATATCATTTATAAGGTGTGTACTTTCTCCCAGGCAAAGAGAGCCAAAACGACGTATCCCTTTCGGGTTTTCAAATGCATTATTAATTCTCTCTTTCAATGGAGTTTGGTTTATATCCTTTCCATTCCGGACCCAAATAAGCAATTCCGTTCCGGTTAGTAACTCCTGAAAATCGGGCGTAGCATTGTTCCCAAGTCCAGGCCCTAGCTTAACTGATTTAACTCTCCACATCTTTCTTAATATTGTTGAGCGTTCTGGTTTTGAGAGCAGTGCTATTGCGATTTCAACTCCGGAGTGCTTTTCTCTTTCTCTTTCTCCAACGAGCGAAAGTAGCATACCATAAACTGTGGAAGGGGCAGGTACTGGCAGGGTCTCCGCGTAGGTCCTTGCATAGGGTGCACGAAAACAGGCTACTGGAACTGAAACATATAAGCAGATCGAATCACTCATTTGAGATCCACTTTCATTCTTTTTTCCAGTTCGGCAAAGCCTTGTTTAACTCCATCAAATAAGGCGACTTTCTTCTCGCTCAGTTTGACTACTTCTGGGAGTTTAGAAATGGGACCTGCGATAATCAGAGTATCAGCTTCCAAATCTCCTGAATTAACTTTTTCAATGATTGATGGAATCGATAGTGCATTATCAGATTCTTCGAATGCATATAATATTCTTGGAGCGAAATCGTCAGTCCAACGAAGGATCACGGATTCTGGGGAAAAGTCATATAAAAATCTACTTTGGTTTCCTGCTACCTGGTTGAGATTTAAAATTGCATTAATAACCTTAAAAGCCCTGGTTTTGTCTTTTAACATTTCAGGAGTTAGAGAAAAACCGTACTGATAGCGAGTTGCATGAACTTCCGTTCCATAAAGACTTGTATTTGATTTTTCTCCACTCTTTGAATTAAAGGTAATATCTCCGGCATATGGGGTTAATGAAATTGCTCTCGAAAATTCTAACCTACCTTTTCGAATCGTAGCAGTGCCTTTTTCACCGTCTTGTTTACCTGCTTCCGCTAGCATAAATCCTAATACGTCATCATCAATGTACGCCTTAGACCCTTTTTGGGGATTTTCCACCCATCCACGCCATTTGTTATCTTCGAATTTGTGATTATTTGCGTTTGCATCCCAAATACGATTAACTTCTTCTCCTGATAATTGCCAATAATAACGTAATGCCCACCGAATTGCTTCTGCAGATACTGTCGTATGGATTTCATTTTTCCATAGCAGTTTTTGTAGGGTTGTAATATTGCCCTCTGTTTCCCCCCTATTATTTGCGGAGGTCCCATAGGGTGTAATTACCTGTCCAAATAAATGTTTACTCATTATCCTCTCCTTCAATTTCTATATCTAGAATTTCTAATTCTTCTTTCTTTTCTGGTTTATAGCTTACCAAAGATAACAACGCTAAATCTCTGCCCTTTTTCCAATTTTCGGGTCCTAGTAGTGTCATTATCTTTTCCCATCCATCTCTAAGTTCTGGGATATTTCCTGCTCTGGACCAAAAATCTGTGATTGTCTGTCGAAATGATTCAAGGTTTTTACTTTTCGATAGGGCTACTCGTAGTCTTTCGAAATCTCTTGCTACAAGCTTATCAAATGAACCTGCTCCTGGTTTCTTCGAATCGGAACCTAATTTACCGAGTCTATGTTTCCAAGCAGTATGGCAGATCTTAATAAATATTTTTTCCCCTTCATAATCAAAATTAATTTTTTCCACCACTTCGTTTAACTCCTTTTGCTCAAACTTAATCCTGTATATTAATTTCCCCGAACTGTCTTTAGTCGGAACTACCAATTTGTGAAAATTGCTATAAAAAGGTTTTCCATTCGTTAAATTATCGCAGAAAAGTTCTTTTGATACGGGAATTGTGATGTAGCTGCGTTTAGGATTTTTGATGTTTCCTTTTTTATCTTTTTCTTCTTTTAGTAATTGGCAACGAGGTTTTAAGATTTTCGAAATGATAGCATATTTACTGACTTCTTTCTCAGAAGCCATTTTGTATTTATGTAATGAGGTTTTACTTTTTTGGGTTGAGTTCCACTTAGTCTCACCGATACTTATTACTGTGGTATATAGGTTTTTGACAAGGGAACTATTTTGTTTTATATAAAATTCCCGAGCTAAGTATAAACTCGCTTCAGAGAGTCCCGCCATTGTAATTTCTAATTCATTTGATTGAGCAATCCTTGCTCGATTAGAGGCAAACGAATCTAAGTTATCGACGGAAGAAATTACAATCGACGCTCGTATTTTTTTCTTCAAATGCGGATCGGTTACTTTAACAGGTAAATAAATACATCCGATACAAGCGTATAAAAGTGGAAACGCCGTTTCTATTCTCTCTGAAAGTTTAGTGTGATTTCCTAATCCTGCGTGCTTAACTGAGCCACCTATAAACATCCAATTTATTATTTCGATTTCTTCCCGTAATTTTTTCTTTCTGGAATTGTAAAATAATTCAAAGCTTGTCTGACTTGCATATGATATTAGCTTCGAGAAATTCACAACTATAGGTCTGCTCTCTTCTCCGGCAAAGTTCTTAGGAACGGCCTTCTCGCTTTTAGAACTTTTTAGAGTTGGTTGAAAAAAAGTTGTTAATAAAGATTTATGAGAAATTAATTTATTTTCAATTGGTTGGGCTCCGTTGAGTTCTAAAGCTGGAAAATAAAAAAAACCTGTTCTATCTATTTGAAAGGAATATTTAATTAGCTCTGTAAGCGCCTTCCCTAATTTTTTATCATCGAAATTAAGGTTTATACTCGTTGTATTTAACTCATAATTTAATCCTGGAATCTTTTTCTTTTTGAGATCCAATGATTTCAAGGTCATATATAAGCCACCGAGACCTACTTTATGCAAATCGCTCATGCCCGGATTGGACAATGATAAGTTTAATTCTGCCATTTCGCACCTTCCATCTTGTCGTAGCGAATTATTGAATCAGGAAGGATAACAACGTGCTTGTAAAAGTTTGCGGTTTTGAAATTAAATGCGGAATTAATTGTCATGGGTATGGTAAAATTAGTAATCTCCTTTGGACTCTCTTTGATACTAGCAAAATCACTTTCTAAAATGCAAAGTATCGTATTACTTGGTCCTCTTAATCCTTCTATTGCGGGCATAAAATAAAACGTGGGTTTATTGAAATCATAATAAATAGGTGGGTAAAGATTTTCGCTTTCTGGAGTGAGTTTTAAGAAATAGTTTTGTAACTGATTTTGACTAATTTCCACATTCGCCATTCGTAAGTTTTCAATCCACTTTTCTGTAAGCTGCAGATCCGCCTTGTCGTATGGAAATGGTTTTTCCGGTTTAAAAAAATAGACACCCCGACTAGGAAGTTGATTATCCGGGGTAGTTCGTCTATTTAGTCGACCTAAGCGTTGTATAATGGCTGGGATCGGCGCTAGTTCGGAAAAAAGAATATCAGAATCAATATCCAATGACATTTCGGAAACTTGAGTTGTCACACCAACAACGGGTGGTGAGTCTTCTTTAAATGCTGAAATAAATTCCCTGTGCCGAATGACTCTGTCCATATATTTGTATCTACTATGATAAAGTTTTACGTTGAGCACGGATGTGATTAAATTACGATAAATCGTTTGTGCGCGTTTTACCGTATTTACTACTACAAGAATTTTCCCGGAGCCAGCATGTTTCTTGATTCCGTCTAAAAGAAATTCCGATTCTTGAACTTCATTAAACTTGTATCTGGGTAGGTTCATTAAATCAGCTGGAGATTCAACCTCTTGAACATTTAGTAATTCTCGTTTTAGTAGCTCTTTTCTGTCTGGCTGCAACGAAGCACTCATTAATAGAAATTTTGTATTTTTGAATAGTTGCATAAACCGAATCAGAACTAAAAACATTTCATCATTGTAAGAATGAATTTCGTCAAAAACGAATGTGCCAGTGGCAATTGAAGCAAAGGATAAAATAGCCTTTCTGCTATTTTTCATTAAGGAAAGGACTGTATCAGCCGTACAGATTATAATCTTAGGGTGATAAGAATGGAGCGCATTGATTCTGTCCGCTATTTCATTCTCCTCTTCCTCTCCAGTTTTTTGAATTCCTTCTAAATCTACCTGTGATCTCGAATGAATTAATTTTGCCTCATAAACTGAATCGCCAACATAATCTAGATACCCCTCGGTAGCTGTTCCAGTCGTAGGATAACAGAAGAATAATTTAGAATCTAATGCATTATTTGCGGCCCACAAATAAGCTCCTACTGTTTTACCTGACCCACATCCAGCTTCAACCAGTGTAATTCGTCCCCGAGAATTTGCGATTTGGCTTTGGAATTCACGAGGAGATTTCCCGTTTAATCTTTCTAAAACGATCCGATTTATATCATTTTGCTCGATATAATTCTGCAATGATTCTATTATCCAATTCTTATATTCGATCCCTTTAGGAACTAAGGCACTTGCAATAACATCGGCTGAAATTACAAGTGGCTTTAGAATCATAGAAAATATATACCAATCTTCGTTCTCTTTAAGAAAAGCCTCCCATTCAGAGCTAATCTTTTGGAATTCATCGATCCAAGTCTGTATTGACTTAAATCGTTGCTCTGTGTGCGATGATAAGAATGAAAAATAAAAAGCATTAGTCGGCTTATCTTTCCCAAACAAAATATCGAAGTCTGGCGCGTTTGCATATGAAATCAATTCGGTTGGTATTCCACCATTTGAATATAGGCCCGGACAGGCACGCTTTAAATCGATATCCATTTTTAGATGATGAGCCAGGATTCCGCTGTAAATGGAATTAATAAGAGGTGTATAAAACTCTTCATTTTCAATGGAACTGATTTCAGTTTTAAGATACGCCTGTAATTTGTTCTTTGAACGCAGTATCATGAGTACAGAAAGAAATTCGTGTCTTATTGGTTGGCGTTTTACAGAATTGCCTTTAACTAATTCCTGAAACCAATTGTTCGCCTTACCCAAATCATGTAATAGACAGGAAAGGGGTAGGATCTTTTGCAATCTTTTACTCCAAATTTCCGATGATAGGCCGAATGACTTTAAAATTTTTTCGCCTATAGATTCGTAGATAATTAAACCAACCCTTTCCGCTGCTCTAAGGTGCGGAACTAAATACATTTCTGCAGAGTTGTCGCGAGGATCGTTTGAAAGGCGCTTTGCTAATAATCTTTCCGGGTTCATATCCGGACCCCGAGAAAATTCCCGCATCCCATTTTACGTCGTCCACCTAGTCCAAGTTCCTGTATTTTTAGAGAATCTTGAGGTGATAGATTTAGTAGTAAGACCGGAAAACCAACGATTTCCTTGTCGTGGATTTTTGTTGTTTTTCTAATTATTTTTTGGTTGTTATCCGTTATGGTGCCACGGAATAGCAAGGCTTCGCAATTTACCTCTAGAGTTGTTAATTTCTTTTGGATGGAATTTAGAAATGGTTCTTCTTCAGTATATCCTTTAATGGTAACTAATCTGCTATAAAGAGTACGATGCGGTTTTAGGAGTGAAATGGTCGGAATTCCAGTTTGGATTTTTTCATTTGAGATTTGAAAGCTTTTCCCTGCCAATTTAAGTAGTTCAGGTAATAGAGAATATTCGGCTCGGATACGTAATTTGCTACTTGAATTCAAATGGAGGGTTCGATTTCGGTCGGGAATTCCAGAAATTCCGCAAATCGAGAGTTTTTCCGATTCATGGACTACTTGATTTTGTCTAGAAAGGGCCGAATACAATCGAAATCCATGATCCGCCGGAATAGTTTTGCCTATTATTGGAAATTTAAGTTCAATATATTGCATATGGGATATGTTCTTAAATTGCTCTAACTATATTTATTTTTTTGGAGATACTTTTAAAGAAATTTCTTCTTCAAATTCAATTGAACTCTCAGATCCTAAAAAGAGTGAAACCTTTGTCTATTATAAAATACTTCTATGGGCTTTAACAGTATTCGCCCCAGTTTCATCAATTACTCCAGATTCAATGATTTGAAACGTTGGTTGGGATTCGTTTAAGTAGGTCACTCTATTTGCCAGTGGCGGAGACTAATAGTGCCGGAAGACATAAAATCCAAGAATGAATTCAATTACGGTTACTACAGTAAGAGAATGGTTAAATATGTAGTTAAAATATTCAACTACATCAATTCTTCGTTTGAAATTGAACTTAGTTTTTCCTCAAAGGAAAGCCTCTGTAGATCATTGAGAATATGGAAAAATTTAATGAGAGGTTTTTAGTTTATTCGAAAAGACTAAAAACAATTCACTTGACTTCACAATTTTCATTTTCTCCGGGATCGATCTTAGATTCGAAGAAGTATTAAGCCTTTACATAATATATAAAAAACTTGTTCTTGACACGTCTCACTCTCACGTTATACTTCTTAATTTCATCGCCTTTCTATGATTATGTGTTTGGCTCTTTAGGAGGTGGATCTTGGCGGAAAAAGTTAAAGATGATTTTCGGAAAATAATCGATGGTTGTATTTTATTAAATCAATCTTCTTGGAGAGAATTTATACATCGATATGATCGCGTTCTTACAGGGACAATTGTTAACTTTCAAGGAAAAGATGAGGCCGACGATGTTTTCCAAAAAGTATTGCTCAAATTGGTCGAAAAGGATTTTTTCCTTCTACGAAATTTCAGGGGATCAACGGAAGCAGAATTTCGTAGTTACATAATTCAAATTACCAAAAACTTACTTAGAAATGAGAATAGAAGTTTTTTTCGAAGGCGAGAATCATTTTTATTAGAGAATGAAGAACTGGACTTAGCATTGATAAAAAAATCTGAGGAAGCCTGGAAAAAGGCAGAGGAAAACTTAATTTACCGAGAAATGTTTGAGAAATTTGAAGGTCTATTGCAAAATTTAGATTTAAAGTCCCGAGAGATTATTTATTTTCGCTTACGAGGATTAAAATTCAGGGAAATTTCTAAAATATTGGGAATAAAAATAAATACTGTCCTTTCTCTCAATAAGCGAGCCTTAGAAAAAATTAAAGCTTCGAGAGAATTTCCGAATTTTCTGCAATAATATAATCACAATGGGAAACTCTCCAGAAGAAGACGAGCACATATCAGAAGATGTTCTTTTACAGTTTATAAATGGACTTCTTTCTTATGAAGAAGCTGAAGCAGTTGAAATTCTACTTAGGAATTCTAAAGAAACGTTCTTGAAGTATATATCTTTGAAAGAGACTTTATTTTTGGAATCGAAAGGAAAAAAGATCTCTAAAGAAATGGAGGATAAGATAATTTCATCGATCCTCCCTAAGAGAGAATCCAATTTTCTACGTATCCTGGTTCGTTATAAAAAAGAGCAGGTTTTCGTTACCTCTTCAGATCAGGCGGCTCTTGCTTTCGAGGGTTTCATGACCGAGTTTAATGGTATATCTAGCGCATCTGGACCTATAAGTATTAGCCGGAAAATTATAGATCGAGAAGTTACTTTAATTGTTCAGCCTGGGGATAATTTAGAGGAGAGGCTCCTTTCCTTAAATATAGAAAGAAGCAAAGGAATTAAGGCTGAACTTTTCGTCGATAGTCAACTATCTGATAGAATAGAAGACCTCTCTCAAAGACAATTATTTCTTCCTTCGATCAATTCTTCGAATTCAGTTGAAATCAAACTGATAGAAGAAGGCAAAGTGTTCTTTACAATCGGTTTATTCCTTCAAATAGAACAATAGCCTTTAAGCCCAAGTTCTCTTTATTTACTTCGTAAATCCTTAATTTTTGCAATAATTCTTAAAGTTACGAACACTACTTAATTGGATTGCTAATGCATCTGAAGGGTAGTATGTTTCGTAAGAAGAATAAAAAATTCATTAGAAAGGCTCTGCTATTTTTTATCGGCCTATTCTACTTGAACTGTCTGCACTATTTAAAATCGTCCGTTCCAGTCGCTGAGAAAGAAATTTCCAGAGAATTTATTAGCAAGAAACTAGAAAACAAACTCGATTACAAATTAACAAAAACCGCAATAGTTTTCAATTTAGTCGAATTCGAAAATTCAACATATAATTCAAAGATTGAAGTTACATCCAAAGAATCTTCAAATCCAGACATACGATCCATGCGACATTGCGGCATTGGATATGGCGACTATTGGGATTGTATGCTTGTACTGCCACTTGCAACTATTGGAATCGGTTATATATTTACAATTCCCGCTATAATTTATGATTTTATAATGTATCCTTTTTCGTCTTACGCAGATAAAGAGAAAAAGGAAATTAAAGAAAAAAATATTACGGAACCCGGAAAGGAAACTCCTTTTTCAAAAGCCAAGTTAAGATTAACAAACGAAGATACTAAATTCGATAAGGTTTACACTTTTAAAAATGGGAAAATTGAGGTTCCCTTCTCGGAAGTAAATGTTAATTATCTATTTAATAGCGACGATAAAGAAGTAAGTGATCGTTACTATTATTTCTATTCAATTATCGACTCGTCAGGAAAAGAAATTATTCCCACTACTTCTTTTAACGGTTCCAAGTTTAAAGATGACCAGAACTTCATAAAACTAGCTAATCAAGACTTCGACAAAGGCAAGCAACAAGAATACAAAAGGTGCTCTAGTAAATTTGAATTATCCGTTTTAAGAGAAGGTTACAAATACATTTGGGACAATGGCGGAAGCTTGAGTGAGGATGAACTTATCATTCAGGCGATCCTATATAGAGCCTGCCATCAGTTCAAAGGCACTGATTCGCATAGGGTCTGTTTAAATGATTTCTACGATTGTATCCCAACCGTACGATATATAGATAATAAAAACGTAAAATACAATAAAAAATAAGGGTAAGTTATACGATTTAAGGCAATAGATGAATTTCATGTACTTAACTAGGATTGTATCAATGGTTTCGCTTAGGGGCCGATTTTATAAAATCTTACCAGCATTAATAATTATCTGGTCAGTTTGGTTTGCTTATCAAAATCGATTCTTACAAGACGATGCATTTATTACTTTTCGGTATTCTGAAAATTTATCAAAAGGATTCGATCTTTTTCCAAGTTCTTTGGACATAAATAGTGCCTTTAGCAACCTTGAAAATCTTTCAAATGGAATTGGTCCTGTATTTAACCCAGGTGAAAGAGTCGAGGGCTACACAAACTTTCTTTGGAT
The DNA here is from genome assembly GCF_000243715.2 of Leptospira broomii serovar Hurstbridge str. 5399. Classification (NCBI taxonomy): domain Bacteria; kingdom Pseudomonadati; phylum Spirochaetota; class Leptospiria; order Leptospirales; family Leptospiraceae; genus Leptospira; species Leptospira broomii. The sequence goes on along the minus strand of NZ_AHMO02000008.1, from coordinate 896,618 downwards.
GATATTAATCGCAGCGGGCATTTGGATAGGTATAGTTCCAGAAACCTTCTCGATTTCTTTAGGATTAGTTTTGTATCTCGGATCTTTGATTATATGGTATAGTATTTCAAAATCGATTTTAAAATCCATAAAACTTGTTTCTCTATTTCTATTTTTAGTTGGGTCTAATTATTCGATCTCTTCATACGCAACCGGCGGGCTTGAGACATCCTTAGTAACATTCCTAGTTTCTGTTTCGTTATTAATGGCTTTAAAGGTACTAGACGAAGACCTCGAAGATTATCGATCCTATATCTTTCTCGGATTTGTTTTCTCATTACTTATTCTTACAAGGATCGATCTCGCTGTAGTTGTAGTAATAATTTCCTCGTTTATCAGCTATAAATTTCTGTTAACGAATCGAGAATCCATTTATAGATTTATATTCTGCGTAAGCTTCCCGGTGATATATTTGGTCGGTGCTTGGTTTGTATGGAAAGTAAACTACTATGGACGTTTACTTCCAAATACGTTCAATGCTAAACTGCAAGGTGGATCTCTCTTAAATCTATTATCCGGCTGGGAATATTTTCATCTGCTTTTCTCAACTTACTGGTTAGGACCTTTTATCATTTTGCTTTTAGTTTCCGTAATAAATAAAAAGTCAAAAATCGATCATTCCTTTTTAAAAATGGGAGGATTTCTCCTAATCATAGAATTCGCTTACATATTTTTCATTGGTGGAGATTTTATGGAATTTCGATTCGTAGTTCCGTTTTTTCCACTTTTGGTCCTACTTCTTCTAAATTATCTTAAAAATGAATTCAATAGAATCGCGATTATCTCTCTGTCCTTATCATTAGTCGTTTCTTCTTTTTATTTTAGAATCAAAGATCGTTTGAACTTGGTTACTGATATTAGCTTTGCTGGCGTTGAATCTATTCAGACTTTACAAAATCATATAAAAAGCCCGATAGAAAATTGGAGTTTTATCGGGAGGAAGTTAAACCAATACTTCAAAAACTCAAAAACTAGAATAGCTGTTACTTCCGCCGGAGCGATTCCATATTATTCGAAGCTCTATTCTTTGGATATTCTGGGACTACTGGATATAAATGTAAAAGACCCAGATCGGTTCGATACGTTTAATGGGTTAAAAAGCGGGCATAAAAAACATGCTAAAATCAGTTATTTAATCGAGAAGAATATTAATCTTGTTGTCGGCCATCCTAGATTAGCCCTAACAGAAGAATTTGTAAAACGAAACCCTGCCGCAGCAATGGTAATTCAATCGAAATTCGTTAATATAGAAATGAACAAGAAAAGTCTAATTCGATTGTTTTTTCCCTTAATTACCGAATCGGAAATTCAAACGCTTCCAGAACTGAAATACTTTTGGATGCCCTTAGATGATACAACAAAGCTTTTAGTTCTGTATTTGACGCAATCCAATGAAGTAGATCGGGCAATTAAAAAAGAGGGTTGGAAAACGTTCTAATAATTACAAAAATGCGAACTTCTATTTTTTGGATTATAGTCTTTCTATTAGGATTTATTTTCTGTTGTAGAACAGATCAAGGAAACCAGGAGCTATATAAGGACATTAAAGTTCTAAACTGCTATTGTACAAAAAAGGCTCTTCCACTTATCGGAGGATTCATCGCCGGAAAACATCCAGAAATGGCGTATGAACTTTGGTGTTCGGCTAAATTAAAGAATGCATCCAAGAAAATAATAGAATCGGTAACAGTTACTGTATATCTTCAAACAGAAACAGGTTATACTTTGAATAAAGACGATATATATTCCGATCCTGATTATTATAAACCTGGAAGTACTATCAATTTAAAATCAAGTTACGGATCTAGTTTTGATCACAGGTATCGAAAAGCATCCTGTTCAATCAAAGAGATTAGAATTAGGAGAGAAAAAAAAGAAAAATGAGAGAATTCTTTGGATTACTTCTACTATTTTTATTAGTTTCAGGTTGGATCTTTAAAGGTTGCGAAGGCTGCGATAAAACTCCGAAGCAAAAGGCTGTTGAGAATAAAAATCTGTTTCCTTTTGTAAGCTGTAAATGTTGGAGAAAAGCGTTACCATTTGCAGGAGTCATAAACAAATTCGCTCCTAATGACGGTTATGAAATTTATTGTTCTGCTTCTATTAGAAATAAATCAAAAGAAACATTAAAGAATATTGCCGTTAGAGTTTACATTCTTACTCAGAATGATTACGAACTTGATTCTATTAAGATCAGAGCACAAGAAGACAAATATCCCCCGAACTATATAATCAAGTTTATTTCCGATTCTCCAATGGAAAACAGATCCAATTTTAGTAAGTCAAGATGTGAATTATTAGATTATGAAGAGTTGAGGTAGTTGTATGCATTTCTATTTTTTGGCCAACCAGTATATAGAGCTTCCTAAAGAATTAGAAATACCTTCTGGAACCGGGAAGCAAGGTACGTATGAAATAATTGCAGGTCATTATGATACAGTTAAAAAAACCAATCCTGTTTTTCGTTGGAGAACAGAAACAATTAGTACAGAGGACTATTTGGACTATCTACAAGAAGTCAAAAGGTCAACCAAACAATATTGCGGATTAGAACAATGGGAACTCGTAAACATGCAATGCTTTCAAGAAAGAAGGATGAAGACAGTATTTGGTCAGATAGAAGAATATGATAATGGCGAATATGTATATGAAACATTTTATACCGCAATCCTAGTTTATAAAAGAAGAATGAACAAACAAGAGTTTGTTCAGTATTTAGCAGAAGCAGAGGAATCCTACTTTAGTGGAACGGATAATATTGATTGGGATAGTGAATTCGATAAATCCGATTATTTTGGCTAATTAAATTGGTAACAAGGAAATATGGAGTCATTCTATATAAAATCGCAAAAGGATGCTTTTATTCTGTTAGAAAAACTTTCAGTTTCTAAATCTCTGATTTCTCATCACAAAATAGTTTTACAGACAGCAGAAGAAATGCTAAATCAACTCCCTATCTCGATTAAGAACAGTATAGATAGTAATTTAGTTATGATCGGAGCTTCCATACATGATATAGGTAAAGTCCTATTCCCCAATGAAGAATCTGAACCTGGATCATTTCACGAACTAGCTGGTAAGAGACTCTTGTTGTCCTTAGGTATTCCATTAGAAATATCTAGATTTTCTATGATCCATTCAACAAAAATACAGTCTTCTACAATTGAGGAAATAGTCGTAAGACTTGCTGATGTAATTTGGACCGGTAGTAGAGATTTTGAAAGTGAATTGGCTCTTGCTTATCGTCTCTCTATTAAACTAGAGATTAATTTCTGGTATCTGTTTTCTCAATTGAATGAAATATTCGATAATGAATCAGATAAATGTTTTAGAAGGTATAAAAACCATTTATTAGAAAATAAAATCTTGGTTCGGTAGAATGAAATGAATATCTACAGTTATCATGAACATAAAGGTTTTTTTGTTAAGAGTCAACACTGGATCAGTTTAGACAAAAGTCTAGATGCAGAATGCATATTTCTGTTACTTTCATTAAAGAATGGCGATCTTCTCCGAACTTACTATGATTCTCTACCGCCAGAAGATCATGAGAACCATAGACATCTAAAAACTGCTCACAATGGCTTTAAATTTACTGATGGAACTGCCTACGGAGTAGGTTTGGCTATCCAAGGTGGTAAAGAGGGTCCAGAAGGTCTCCTATTGCCTCTAAAATCGTTTCAGCAGGAGTTTTGCTTCGATCGAATTAGAGATACTATTGGTAATAATATCCATTCTAAAGAAACAGAGAGATACTCCTATAGCTTGTATAAGATAATATTGAAATTGGATTCACTTCTAATTCATTTAAGTGAAAATAAAGAATTGAATAAATAAATATCTAATAATATAGAAGCAGTCGAACTATTATGTTTATCTACTTAGAAAAATATGATCAATTAAATGTACCTATTAATTCAGCAGGAATGATATTTTGTAAATATACAATAATTTTGTCATAAAGAAATTAAAATGAGATATTGTTGTGACCAAACAATTTTCAAGAAGAGGAGAACCCCCCAATTAGGGCAGAAGAAGATAAAAGCCACCTGAAAGTAATCCAAGTGGGTGAGGCCCAACTCAGGAAGGACTTGAGTGAACTCGTAAGAGGTTCAGTCGAAGAAACGCTGAATGCTCTCTTAGATGAGGAGGCAGATAAACTCTGCCAAGCCTCGAAGTATGAAAGAAATCCGGATCGAGTAGATACCGGGGCCGGTTCTTATAATAGAAACTTCGAAACAGAAGCTGGAAAAGTAAGGTTAAAAGTTCCTAAACTTAGAACATTTCCGTTCGAGTTTGCGATCATCGAAAGATACAACCGCAGAGAGAGTTCTGTACAAGAAGCTCTCATGGAAATTTATTTAGCCTATATGAATTTTCCGTCGTGGCATTGGAGAAATACTCGAACGAATAATCCTCTAGACCTGATTATTAAAGAGATCAAGAGAAGGGCGAAAATAGTTGGAGCTTTTTCGGATGGTGAGTCTGCTCTCACGTTAGCAACTGCTCGACTCATGCTCGTTGCTTTTACTAAATGGGGAGCATGTTGACATGGAGAAGTTAAAAGAGTTAAAAATTACAAAGCTTGACGGTCTTGATAGTCATATCTGAAATTCTAATCGTGTGAAACTTTCTGGACATTAAATAAAATAATAAATATATAATATTAACTGACGTTTTGACTAAATGAAAATGAATCCTGTCAACTAAAAAGTATTAATAAAAACATAAAGTGAATTTCTGTATTAAGCTTGACAAAAAATATTGGGTCAGATTAATATTGTTCTTATAAAAGCAATTTATTGCTTAGTTGAGGTGAGGAACATACGAAATATTAATGGCAAAGTTGTACTTAAAAGACAAAGAGTTTTCGCAAGAAAACAAAGCGAAGATAGTTAAAAGATTTCGTGAAAAGCTAAAAGAAATAGAAGATTCCGAGAAATCTCTGGAATATCTCCACAACTTTGTAATCTTTCAGATACAATCCCAAAGTTATATAGATTTTAATCTTTCTGATCAAGTTTCCCCATATTTAATAGGACAAGCCCTATTAAAACTAAATAGAAAATCAGTTAGAGGTTTAGATGGGGTAGACATTTACCTCCGTTTTAAACAGGGAATTAGAGTCTGTAGAGCGATCTCCAGACGAATACAGAGAGGTTTATATAGCCCAAGCCCTTATAGGATAGCAGAGTTCGTAAAAGACCCCTCAGAGCCTTCTAATACTCGTAAAATAGGTATATTCTCGACTACTGAGAAAATCATTCAAAGAATTTTAGTCGATATTTTAGAGCCAATTTACGAGCCACTATTCCTTCCTAATAGTTTCGCATACAGACCAGGACGATCCACCTACAGCGCAATTGAATATTTAAAAGAAACTCTTATCTCAAATGAATACAGATTCTGCATCAAAATCGATATTAAAAAATACTTTGATACAATCGATCATTCTTACCTTTCTAGAATGCTCAACAATACTATTAGATCTCAGGACATTAAACAGTACATTCGAGAATTTCTAAAATCCTCAAAACTTGAAAAACACCAGTATGTAGAGAATTCGCGAGGCACTCCGCAAGGATCGATTCTTGGACCAATCCTTTCAAATATTTTTCTTCACCATGTATTAGATAAACCAGTTAAAAGTGAATACCCAAATGTAGAGTTTATTCGCTACGCCGACGATATAGTATTCTTTACTAAAACTAATGAAGAAGCAAAAAATCTCTACAATTTAATTCTAAAACAGTTATATAGCTATAATCTAAGTATTTCTATAAAAATCCAACAATACCTATTTGATTTAGAAATAGAAGAGGTTCATTTCCTCGGGTTTACATTTAAGAAGGAAAATGGGAAAATCCAAATTTCCCCTAATGAACTTCGGATTATAGATAAATGTCAAAAATACTCTAATATTTTCTTAAGAACATTAGAGAAATACGGTGAATACTCAGTTATAGATTTAAGAGAATATATTGGGCAAGAAATACCGAAATCAATTCTCAAAGCATCACTCTTTAAACAGATAGATAGATTCAAGAATTCTCTACAACAGTATCGAACCGCAACAGTTGATCAGTCTAACATTTTAGCAGAAATAAAACTCCTACTAATAGAACTGAAAGACCAACTGTTTAGGTTTAATATTAGTAGAAATAGAATTAGAACTGTAATGAGATACAGTGAAACTAGGCTACTGAAAACAGTACAAACGGAGGAAACAACAGTATAAACATAGAATAAATAACAGAAGTAACAAATGTAATGGAAATCTGAAAAAATAGAGATTCGGCGGGAGTATGAATACACTGGTAGATCTCGGTAATTATTGAATTTATTTAGTTTTTATTATTTTTAGAATTTAATTCATATTTGAAAGCTATGAAAAAATTTTGAGAGTTTTAAATCTAAAATAGAGCTTTCATTTCTCGTAGTTAAGCTTATGCGAGAGTCTATTTAAGGAATTCAAGAATGCGAAAAAATATTCAGAATTTGTAGAGCGATATGGTTTTTGAGGACCATCGCAGGATCGCGGAAAAACCTCAAATATACTCGTAGTAACAATAAAAATAGTAAAAATTTATTTTAGAAAAATGAAAAACATTATCAGAAGGTATGAACAATGCCAGCATTATTAAAGAAGTAAATTATCAAAATAGAATAGTAGAAAAAATTAAATTAATAAGAATAAAAAATACATTACCAAAATCAAAAACAATGAGGGGTTCTTCTCTACCGATGTGCACAAGGCGGAGAGGATTCCTATAAAGAAGGTTAGAACATAACCACCAAGTTCAAAAAAAAGATAACTTAAAAGCGAGCCTAAGTTATTTTTCGAGATATTATATAAAGAAAAAACAATAAAGGAAATATAAAATGACGATTAAATCAGTAAAACAAGCATCGAAACAATCCGCAAAGAAATCAGCGAATGGAGATTCGATGAAAGTTAAAAAACCCAGATTTTTCAAAAAACTACCTGGAATTGATAAACTGTTTGAGAAAGCCGAGAACGATCGAAATGCTTTGGATGCAATTTGGTTTATTTATAGTTATCAATGGGAATGCTTATCTGTTTCATATTGGAAATATGAGCACGGACTATTGGCAAGTATTATGAATGCAGGGTATATACCATTCGAAGTCCTCGAAGAATCACGATCGTTACTTTCAGAATTCGGTAAATACATTGGTCGAGCAGATGCGAGAGATCTTAAAAAGGCTAATAGAATTCTTAAAAAACTCTCCGATAAATTGGCCGACGATTTACTATCGCGAAATATCGATCCTTGGCTACTTAGAAGTTCTTTGGTCTCAGAATCATTGTACACTTGGAGATTAGCAGGTTTAAATGGAATTAATGCCGGTTATAAAGTAATGCGCGGAGAATTTGATATGACTAAAAGGTTTAGAAAATTGCAAAAAACTACGCATCAAGTGTTAGAGTACTTCAATGACCCCGAAAAAGAAAATAGGGAACTCATTCGAGCATTGGTAGAGTGCGGCTGGGCATTGTCTTACCGAGATTTTAGTCATACGTTAAAAGTTGGAAGAAGATAATATGAGCCAAAACGAATATTTTATAAGACATACTAGCGTCTTGGAAATGTACAAAGAAGACCTATATAATCTATTTAATCAAAGAGAAATCGCAATTCATTTTGAATCGATTGATTCTATTGATCCTGATAAGTATACTGGTCCTGTCGCCAAGGGAAATATTCGTCGATTTGCCGAATTTGCTTTAACAGGAGGTTACGTATGGTCGGATTACTCTTCGATTGGTAAGAGCATAATTGGGCGAGTAAACCCTTTGCAAGAAGTAATTTATCGTGACGTTGATGTTAGATCTGAGTTCAAAGATAAACCAGAATTTATAAAAAATCCAAAAATTAAACTTAAGATAATCCGCTTAAATAGAGAAATTCAAGTCGTAAATAGCTCCGATCTACTGATGGCGAAAGCTCGTAGGCCAAGACAAGGAACGTTTGTTCACTGGCGCAGTATGAACGGATTATTAAGAAGAATAATTGAAAATAAAGGAATAATTAAGATTGAAAAATGGGCGGATCTTACTCCTGACCAACAAGAGGTGGTTGTTGCTGAATATTTACGATGCAAGAAGAATCCACTGAAACATCTCTTGATGCCAATTGGGAGAACTTTAAAAGGTATTGATATCTATGGCTATACTGAAAATGGAAAAGTCCTATTCTGCCAAGTTACTAATTACAAAGAAGATTCTAAAGCTATTAAAGAAAAATTGAAAGCTATAAAGGATTACGAAGAATCCGATAGTGAATTGTTATTTGTATGTGAAAAATCTAACGATACGGAAAAGATTATAAATGAAAATCGTTCCAAAATTAATTTTATTTATATTGAAGAAATCGATCGGTGGCTTAAGTCGAATGAAGAATTCTTGATGAAATTATCAAAATGAAGTAATCAATGAATCCTGCAAGAATGCACGTAAGAGGGGATTTTAATTCTTTATGGAAATAGAAAGGAAGTTTCTAGTTTGTAACGAAGAATACAAGAAATTAGCTCAGCCGGAGCATATTGTTCAAGGTTATCTTAATTCAGATAAAAGTCGAACCGTTAGAGTTCGATTAAAGGAAGCGAAAGGTTTTATAACTATAAAATCAGTAACCGTAGGAATCTCTCGGGAAGAATTCGAATATGAGATCCCAAATGATGATGCTAGACAGATTCTTGAAAATATTTGTGAAAAACCAATCTTAGAGAAGAACCGTTATTCGATAAATTACCGGGGATCTATTTGGGAAATAGATGAATTTCTCGGAGATAATCAGGGACTCGTAGTTGCGGAAATCGAACTAGATGATCCAAAGCAACTATTCGAAAAACCGGACTGGATCGGAAAAGAAGTGTCAGACGATCCAAGATATTTCAATTCTAGTTTAATAAAGAATCCATTTAAAACTTGGAAATGAAAGTTAAATAATTACAAGTAAATATCATAGAATTCTTATTTTATGTCAAAGACGATACTTTTAATATTAACCTAGTTACACGAAAGTAGGCCCTTTTTCGCTCAAAAAGAGGATACGGTAAAGATGAGTAGAAAAGAAAAATACTTTCTTGAGAATAAAAAGCACGCAGTCACCGAACACTTTCTGGTTCATTTGTATTTAAAGAAGATTCCCTATCATTAGGAATCGGTTATTTTGTGTTGTTACAACGGAATGTCCAAAACCATCATATTCCCCAAGCTCATTCCAACCTACCAACCAGCATTCATCTATTAGTTAAATATAATCCTTCCCAACCTTATAAGGGTCCCGTCTTTCTTAATTCTTCATTGGATTGGCAAATTAAGTAGTAATTCATTTTTTACAATTTGTTTGATTTGTCCTTCGTTAAACCGATAGAAGGTGGGAAATATAAATGGACCTTACGGTCAGCCTACTTGGAAAAGAAGCTGGTCCCGGACACTAAACATCGTCTTCTTTCGACTCTAAGCATACTTTTCATACATCTAACTGATTATTAATTTTCTTTTTCTTTACGCGACGTACTGATTCTGTTGGAGGCGGTGTAGCTTTAGTTAGGACGCTATCTTTACAGATAGTCTTTATATAAATTTCCTTAGTAAAAAACAGTTGGCACAAAACATCGAATGCGGATTTTAGAGGATGACGTAGATATTATTCAATGAACGACATTTCTACATTTCTTGGCATTTTCTAATTAAGGATAATAATTATGCGAACAGGAAACATTACTTTATTGGTTCTCTTAGTTGTGTCAATTACAATTACGGCAAGTCCCAAATTGGAATTAACTACGAAAGCTCAGGACTACTACGATCGAACAAAATTTGGACCTTCCGGAATATTTTCCGATCCGAGTTGGGCATTTGTTAAGAGTTTAATTATTCACTCTGTATTAATAAATTCTAAAATTACTTATCCGGACGCCATTCAAAATTGTATAAATGATCCTATTTGTTTTCCCTATAGCTTGATTCAGTGGTCGATAGCAGATGCAAAAGAAATTGATTTAGTCTTTCAATCCCTAATTCAAATAAATTTGATTCAAAAAATAGAAATAATCCCGAGTAGTGGAATTTCAGTTAAATATAATCCTCAAGCCATTCCATTGCTTTATAATAAATTTTATGAAGATGCAAAAAATACATTTTCTGGACCTCAACTTCAAGAAATATATAACTTAAAAATTAAAAAATGGCTTCGTGCTCGAGTTAAAATGACTAGAGCAATACTTTCGAACAAATTAAGGTTTGAAAATCTTTCGTCAGAATACGAGTATGGTTCACAAAATGATCCAAATTTTAATGGGACCGCTGCCTCTACTAATATTTCAAAGCTAATAGGTTGCTCAGTATCTGATTTGTCGACATATAAGGATATTCCTGGATTCAAATGCGATGAACGTTGGGTAGGGATGCTAGTTCGAAGAAACAATGATGGGTCATTACCAGTCATTTTACAAACAATCAATCAGATATTGAAAGATTTTGACTTCGAAGAATATCAAAAGGGCACTTTATCTTTGGAATCTGAATGATTTAATCTATATTTTATTGGCAAACTGTTTGAAAGAATAGCGTTGAAATAAAAAAAGGGTTATCCTTTTTAATTAGTGTTCGCGGAATGCCATAAAAAATAAAGGAGTTATTTATGATAAAAATATTTAGAAAGGCTGCGGAATTAATTTTAGGTATATATTATATACTTAGTTTAAAAATCCAAATTAATAGGAACAGACTTTATAAGAAATTCTATATTTTGCTTTTTATCTTACTTTGTTTTCCGGCATACGGTCAAAATTCTAATTCGGTGTTTCATTTCGATACAGAGAATGAGTATATTGATTTTTACTATGCTCTAAAGCCGCTTCTTATACAAATTTATCCTAAAGTTTCAACAGCTTGGGTTCAGAGAAATACTTCACAGTATGAATCGGATCTTGAAAATATAGTACGATTAGCGGATCGAGATTACAAGAATTATAGGAAAGTTTCTATTGTTAAAATGGGCACAAGCGATTTAGGACCTATGGTCACCCCCGTTATATCGAGCGGAGTTGTACTAATGGCTAAAAGAAAAAAAACAGTAGGTAATGAATCAAGTTGGATAGTTGTAATTGGTTTTTTGAAGAATGGCGAGATATTAATTATTAATGATTCTAAGTTAGACGCAATGCTTGAGATTCCTGTAAAAGATATTGGATCTGCTTATTATTTTTTAGTCGAATCTGATAATGCCCAGAAGAAGAACTAACGAATTAAATTATAAAATTATCACTAATTAAACGGTTTGGATAAGTATGAAAAAACTATCAATTGTCATTATCCTGTTAATTTTAAGCGGGGTTGCCTGCCAGAGTTTTCAAAAAAAGAGAACTCAAGAATTGACGGAAGATTTTAAAAATGTACTGAGCGATTCGAAAGTTTTAATTCGACAACTAGTACCCCCAAAGTTCGAGGTTGTTCCTGTTGATTCTGAAGTTCCATTTCATTACGATTACGCTTTAAAGTCGGCAGAATTGGAAATAGAAATACGTTATAAGATTATTTCGATTCCGGCATATATGAAAGAATTTGAAGAATTTAGGAAGAATAATCCGAAAGCAGTTCTCGTTCCACCTAAGAAAACAGACTATTTGAATCAATTTATTCTGAACCTGCAAAATCTAGCTGGTAAGTCAGAAAATATTTTCTCTACGAAACCTTTTCCGGAGAAAGCAGTTAAGGAAGAATTTGGAGCTGATTGGGGAAGTAATTCCTTTTTAAAATTAGATCTTTCGTATGATAAAAAGTATAAATTTTGTAGTATGACTGTGCTCCATAAAGACAATGTAGCGGATATATACATAATGTATTTATCGAATGATAAAGAAAAATTGATAAAATTTTTAAGCGGAACTTATCTGTATTACAATTTAATATATCAATGAAATTATATTAAGTAGATTGCGAATGAAATTTACAAATTAAATCCTGCTGGATGCCAAGATTTAGAATATTAGAAAAAAAATATACTAACAATTATGAAATGAATTACATCTTTCATTATAGACAATACGAATAAAATCTAAAATACACTTAAGGATGAAAAATGGTTGACCCAAATTTTGATATTATTAAATCGAAAATCAATATCTTAGTTCGAATTTATTTTAATTTTATAAAATTATCTATTTTAATCTTCGGGTTAACAATTTCTCTGATTGAATTAAGGGCAGAATCCTATCCTTTTTTGGATACTTGGGAAGGTGAGTATATCTATTATCTAGATCATCGGTATCCCCGGAATTTAAGAATTGTTGGAATCTTGAAAGTTGACGATTCTACTGTATTCGTTCGCAGCAAATCGGTAAATTCAAACGAGGTGACTATCGTCTCGGCGAAAATCAGCTTAAAAGATGGCGTAATTGCATTTAAACCGGATAAGGAGTATGCAGGTTCCGCTTCTCGGGATAATCAATATGTATTTTTGGATTTGGCAAATTGGGGTTTATTAAATCCCAAAGTTCCTTCAACTCAATTATCAACGATAGATACGTATAGTTTGTCTGACCCGTGGCCAGAATTTAATTATACACTTAATTTTAAATATGCTTATTGGGCACCGCTATTTAAAATTATTTCTATTTCACATTTGGAAAGTAAAGGAGTGAAAGGCTTTAAAGTTATTAAAATTGGTCGAATTGGTCGGGAAGTTGATGAATTCTTGCAATTTGAATATGAGTCCTTAAAAGTAAAATTACCGGCTAAACAGGATTATAAAGTTCCAGTTGCAGAAAAAACTGTATTAACGGTCGACGGTGTAAAGTTGCCTTTGGACCGAAATTGGAAAACGGAAGAGCAATTAGGAATAAGAAAATCTCTCTCTCCTACTTACGGAATAGATTTAAAATCAAAAAGGGACGCGGAAATGTCTGTTCAGAAAATTCCAATTGAGAAGGGGACAAATACTGATGCAGTAATTCGTCGCTATCTCTCCGGAATCGATGGCATCGACTACGACTCAATTCATCATAGCCTGTATAAAGGATTTTCTAAGATTGAGTTTAATACCTTCATGAAGAGTAGGCAACCGAATCGGTTTTCATACATTTTTATTCCTGGTGATGAATTTGTAAGAGTCATTGCCTTTTCATCGTTCCTTTCTGCTTACATTTCAAATACGAATTACTTCGAAAAAATATTGCAGGCAATCGAAATAGAGCCAATATAATGTACTCGTAAACTGTTGCTAAAATCTTATATTCGTTTGCGAGAAATTGAAAAGTAATTGAGAGCCCGTAGAAGGTGTGGTTGATATGAATCTTATCGATTGAATCGGGGACTGGCTTCAAAATAAAAAGATTATTTTAGGGACGTTTTGGGTTTAAAGAATATAGAGGAAGTTTAGATTTACTTGAAATCACCTTTCAATATTATTGTTCTTTGTGTTCGGCATTAATTTCTTAGTTCTTATTGGATTCGTCTGCTGCGTAATGAGTTTTTACGTAATTCTAACGAGAAAACCAGTTGTTTATTTGTCGAAATCAATTTCAAGAACTATAGTCTTGAATTAATAATTGGCAGGTCCTGCCATCTAGTCGTTACGTGAGGTGATATCTTTCCTCTCCTCATTCGCCAGTTTTTCTTTCCGAAACCCGTAATTGCTGTTCGAATTTTTCCAGAATAATACGCCGCATTGATTCCGACAATTGCTTCAGTAACGCGGGTATCGGATTCTTCGTAAAATAAATCCCTTTGCAGTTGGTCCCCAAAAACTAAATCAGAAAGCATTATTCCTGATTTCTTGTATAGATGATCCTCTCTGTAGATTTCCTGAAGAGCCGCTATACAATATTTCTGTAGTTCGAATAGATCTCTAGTTGCTACAGGTAGTTTAACAAAGATACTTTCTGAATATTGTTTTTCCTCTCTTTTGAATGGATCAGTTCGAATAAAAATGGTGAGTGTTCGAGTATAACGATTTTCTTTCCAGAGCTTCTCAACAGCCCGAGAAAGGTAAGTTGTAGTGGCCTCTGTAAGATTACGAAGATTTGAAATTCTTTCTCCGAAGGCACGAGAAACAACAATTTCCTTTTTGGAAGGAATTGAAAATTCTAATTCGTTACAGACATGTCCTCTAAGCTCATATGCTATCCTTAACCCAATGACGGTCATGTTTTTTTTAATCCAATCGTTTCGTAGTCGAATAAATTCCCAAGGATTGGTTGCCCCAATGCTTCTGAGAAGCCTTTGGTAGGCAGCTCCAAAACCCCAGATTTCGGATATATCGAAAGAGGACAGAACTTCTTCTTGGTCAGCAATGGGATCTATGAAAAAGACTCCGTCACAGCTAGTATCTAATTTTGCTCTGCTGTTTGCAAGTTTCGCTAACGATTTAGTGACTCCAATTCCGACTGAGACAGGTAAACCGAGCCATTGATTAACTCTATTTTTGATTTTCTTCCCGAGAGCTTCTAGAGCCTCTCCAGAGTTAGTGAGACCTGTTAATTCAAGAAAACATTCATCGATAGAGTAGGCTTCGACATCAGGACAAATAGTTTCTAATACCTCTTGAAACCTGCGACTCATATCTCCATATAAAGCATAATTGCTAGAAAGTGTTATAAGATTTGCTGTTCCTGGTAGATCTCTCGCTTGGAAAATAGGCATGCCCATTCTGATGCCAAGAGCTTTAGCTTCTGCACTTCTGGAAACAGCACAACCATCGTTATTGGACATGACGACTAACGGAACATTTTGTAGATCAGGTCGGAATGCTCTTTCGCAGGAAACGTAGAAATTGTTTACGTCGACAAGTGCAAAGAACCTTTGCTCCCTAGAATCTATGGAGGACATAAGTAACAATTCCCCAGACTTGAACCTCGGAATTGGGTTCAATAGGAATGATTCGTGCGTTATCATCTCTTCCAAGAAAGCATAAGTAATCGCCAATTTTACCAATCCGTCGAAGAGTAAATTCTCCTTGATAAGTCACAACAGCTAGACTGTTATGAACGGGCAAGAGTGAACGATCGATCACGACAAAATCATTGTCATGGATTCCAAACTCCTTCCAAGCATCACCTGTGATACGCATGTAAAACGTAGTCGTAGGATTTCTTTCCAACAATTCCTTCGGGTCTAATCTTTTTTGTAAGTAATCATCCGCTGGTGATGGGAAACCTGCTCGCACCCTCAATTTTAATAATGGTATCTTAACGATATCCGGCTCTCTATGAATTTGAGTAACACTCATGGTTACATGCGTATAGTAAATATATGAAAAGGCAAGTACTTCAGAATAATTCAGAAGAATTTTCAGAGAGAGAGATTTCGTCGAGGCAACCTTCCCCCTGAATACGATTTTTTGTGCTGAAGATTCTGTTAGAAACAGGATAAACTTTCATACCCTCTTCTGGAAAAGTCTTAAAGAAGGAAGATATATGTTCTTTCGTCGTTAATTTTTCATCAAGCCAAGCTTCATAGCTCTCAGGTGGTAGAATCACTGGCATCCTTTTTTTATCATGATACATCGCAATAAGTTCGTTTGCGACTGTTGTAATTATTGCGAAGCTGATTAGCTCATCCTTCGTATTCGGATCGTGCCAACGGGAATAAATTCCGGCCATACCAAAGGGCGCATTATCCTTCATCCTAATTGCGTAGGGTTGTTTTTGTCCTTTTGGTCCTTTGGCTTCATAAAAAGCATCAACAGGAACAATACAACGCTGCGTATAAATTTGCTTTTTAAATGATACCAAATCGAAGATAGTTTCCGCTTTAGCATTGAAAGTAGTATAATTGAAAGCCTCCTTTAGACTTCGAGATTGCTCATTTACGAGCCAGAACATAGCGTCCTCGACAGTGTAATCGATTCCAGGCTTGAGAATTATCTCGGCTCCTTCCGTAAGAGCAATATTGTAACGGCTTTTTAGCTCATTAATAGTTTTAACGAATTTGAAGGATTTCGATTTTGACCACTTGTTCGATTGAGCTATTCGAGAGCACATAATGAGAATGAAAGTAAGTTATTCGATTCCTTAGACGACTAATTCTATATTTTCTGAAAAATAATATATGCTATAAATATGTTAAGTATAATCGCAAATTTCAAAACATGGCAATATGTGTAAAAAATGAAAAACTTCCGTATATAAAAGATACATATTCTCTCAGAAATGAAAATGTATTCTAATAAAGTAATTATCAGTTTAATATTTTTCGCTTTAGTTTTAAGTTCCTGCGAACCGCAAAAAGTTTTAACAGTAAAACTTCCCGTTGACATGGTCGGAATTTGGAAACCGATGAATATCGAAAACTTACGATCAGGTGATACTTATGTGTTCTCGAAGAAAGGAACTGCATTTTTCTTTTTTGATCCCGCCGTTTGTATAAAACGAGAAAGGGCGATATTTGGCGAATCGCTATTTAGTTCTTACGGTCTTACAATTTATTTCTATAAGACACTACAATTAGAGGGGGGTGATTTGAATAAAATAACAGAAAAATGTAATACAAAAGGGTTTCAAACTGATATTAATGAAAAGCTAATCGAGTTAGAAGAAGGAAATTATAAAATAATCAGCTATTATGATTTTACTCAGAAGCCTTCCAGCTCGGAACTAGAGGATTTTGTAACATTTAAAATAGCGGGAAAAGAGTTCTATAAGTTTAGTAGATTCCCTGAACATTTTCAAGAAGTCATCGACTATGAAATTACTGACGAAAGAAGACTGTATACGAAGCAAGGAGATATTTACGTTCGCACTAATGGAAAAAGGCCAGCACGAGTAGTATTCGAGTAATTATAACTAAAAAATTCCAGCTCATGAACATCTACTAACTAAATAGTAAATTATCTATTTAGGAATTACTGATGAATAAAATATTCGGCTTAAGCTTTGATTTGGATACAGCATCTATGACTGACTCGGGAGTCACGGAGTCTGAAAGAACTAAAATGTATGCATTCGAGCTTCCAATTTTCTTATCAGAACTTGGATTCGCAAAACACGAACTGGGGTCTGTTTATAAAACTGCCTTATTTGATAATTCAGATAGTCTTATAAAAGCTCTTAAAAAAGAATTAGAAATACAAAAACCAAAGTTTGCTTATTGGATAAAAAGTTGCGCTATTTTTGTCCTAGAGCCATGGAGCGACGTAACTTTACTTTTAAAATACGGATCTTCAAAACCGAAGGCAGAAAAAAGGAATCTACAAAAATTAAAAGGAAAACGAAAGAAAGTAAAACAGTCGAAAAAGTTAAAAGATAAGAAGTCGAAAGGAAAATTAAATGAAGAAGTTTAAAAATCGAAATCGGCAATAGAAAGGAAGAGATCCCACCAGGGAATTTGGTAATATGCGGATATCATATATTTCCAAGAATTTACGCTTTATAATTCATTTTGAATGTTATTGGAACAAGAAATGCTTCGGAGGGAAGGTTCATGCGGTGATAGGAAAATCAATACTATTGTCTAATTTTTCTTTTACGGGTTTTAAGAACTTAAATTTTTATATAATAAGCTTTATCGGGAAAAAATCCGGGATCTACCAATTTTGATTTAAGGAAATAGTTTAACAATCCCGCGATCGGAAGCGTTCCACTGATATTCGAAGAATGGATACTCTTCTTTAAATTTGGGATGTAATCATCTTCATTCACATAGTTTCGTCCAAATCGAGCATTGTTAAATCATCGATGGCTGCGGAATTTTCATTATAAATATCAGTTAAGTTCGTAATATGAAATGCCGGGTGATCTGAGATTCCTCTATTCTTAAATTCATCTCGTTCTCGTTGGATTCCATCGATATGAACCCATGTCCATTTATGAATTTTATCCTCATTCGATATTAAGTGAGCTTGAACAAAATACTCATAATTATTTAAGCCTAATGATTTACAAAAAATTCGAATATTTGGAGCAATTAACAATTTCTTTTGAAAAACTCGTATGGGATCGTCTTGCCTTCCTAATGCTGTTTCGTAATAGGTAATTAGAGATTCTAGGATCTTTTTAAATTTATCGATTCCAATAGCATCGATTTCTTTCCAGGTGTTTATTTGCATGTAGCTCCTCCTAAATAAATAATGTAAAAAAATTGAATTTTTAATCCCAAGTTAGAAATTTATTCCCATCGAAGAACCTGGGAGAATAGAATTTACTGCTCGTATTTGCGGAGGCGTGACCTAATAGTTTTTGAGTAGCAATTGAGCCAGCATATTCTAACATCCTTCTTCCAGCAGTATGGCGAATTGCATGACAAAATATATTACGGCCTTCTAAAGTTTTTACATTCCATGAACTAACTATAAGCTGAAGACCTCTTTTAGAGAGAGGAGACCTAATTGATTGGTGTCTTTTAGGTCGAGAAAGAAGAAAGTAATCTGAACTTATCCCGAATTTACTATGGTATTCTCGAATACTTTTAAGCGTATCTTCGGACAAAACTGAATAAGCTAATTTGCCCCCTTTTTTCCGGTATTTTACCAAAGTTTCACTTTTGGGAGAGTTTAAGAGATTGGAAAAGCATAATGAAACGATTTCTGCTGCTCTTAAGCCAGATCGGGACATTAGGAGAAAGATAGCTCTGTTTCGATAATCCAATTCCGAAATTGGATTGGAGAATCTTTTAGAAAGAGTGCGCATCGTTTCGTCACTTAGTCCTCTACCGAACACTGACTCTTCAACGTCTTTTTTTCCAAATCCTCTACTAGAACGATTTCGATATGAATCTAGTTTAATGATTTTTGCAGTATTTCCAGGCATTTAATACCTCCAGACCATGTACTATACAAATGTATAGTACATGGGGAAATGTGCAACTCTTTTTTGAATAATTTTCAGCTAATTAGTTTTCTAAATCTAAGTTGGAATTAGATCGGTTTTCAAGTGAATTATTTAAGTTTCGGTTAACGGTAGTTTAAAAAACTTAGTTGAATAAAAGCATTAAAGAAAGAGAGGTAGTGGGATTTTAAAAGGAATCCAAAATGCCCGAGAAAGTATTGCCATTCTTAGATAGATTTAAGCACCCAGTTTTCAAGAATTCTTCATTTTTCTTTTTAACAATCAATTTTGATGTTCTCTATCCTCTCCTCGTTTCGACTATTTACCCTAAATATTATGAACCAATGTTAGAGGTAGAAAATGTAATTAAAACTATAGAGGATCATTACTACGCTCGGGCGATCTTACCTATCATTCTCGGATTTCTCATAGCTGCTATACTTCCTGTAATCGACGCGGGATACAGATTGCTTGGTGCTTATGTGGATAGAAAAAGGGAGAATCTAGTCACTAAAGAAGAAGAAAAAATATATCTAAGAAAAATAGATCTACTGAATTCAAAATTAAATTCTTTGATAGGATTTATAGAAGTCCCCTCAGAAAGAAGTATATTTAAAAAAATAAGCGACGATTCTCATTTGTATTTGTTTCCTTGCGATCAAAGTTTAACTGAAGCAACTTGGGTTAAGTATGATAGTAATAAACGAAAAATATATCCCGCTTCGAAAGGAGATCCAAATGTTCTTGGGGTAGTTTTAAAAGTTATAAATCGCGAAGTGGCCCTCGTCCTTAAATCCGGTATAATAAACGATCCTTCTCTTTTACGAATCAAAGAAAATGGCGTATATAATATTACCGAAAATGGAGGATTAGAAAAAGCAGATCAGTCACAAAGTATTCTGATTGAGAAATCGAATGATATTGTAACAGTGCAAGGCATCGCCGATCTTACAGTTGCAAACTTTTTGGACAGAGAAAAATAAGAAATCCTGAACTATTATAATTGAAATTCATTAAATGCAAAAGTAAAAACGCAAAATTTCATTATTTTCAAGTGCATGAAATTATCTGAAATGTGTAGTTGAAGCTGAAGAAATAACCCCATAAATTTTATGAATAAAAAAATTGCTTTTTTTCCTTGGGTCTCCTTCGAAGAACCTATCAAATTCAAAGAAATAGAACTAATTCCATATAGGAAAGGGGAATTGCCAGGAGGGGAAGAGCAAGCTATACTTGATAAAATTGGTAGCTTACATAAAATTCATAGTCAGCTGGAAATTTATTCCGGAACATTGATTCGTTATAAAGATGAACTACTGATTAGTATTCTAGAAGAGAAAGACTTGAGCAGATTGTACTTATTTTCAGACGTGCTAGCATTTTCAGCGTTATCTTCTCGCCAGTTTTTCTCTTACAATTACACAAATAAATCATCGTTTCAGCTCTTCGTGTATCCGTACGACGAGAAAAAAGAACATATTTCAATAATATCGAGAAGAACTGACGGGGAGGCAATGAGCGCAATTCCGTTAGAGTATTATTCAGTAATTCGCCCCTTTTACTGCTGCGACGACAGCCCGAAGTGTGATCAAATTTTGATATCTAAAATTTATGAATTTGCCCAAATAACAGCGGGTAAAAATATTTTTGAATCCATTCAAATTTTTAATATAGCAAATACTGATAGTGATCAACTCTACAAGCACATTGAAATTACCCTTTTATGCGGAGCGTTGGAAAGATTATTTGGAATAAATGGCGGGAAGTATAGTAATTTAGAAAGGGAATTCACAAAATACGTTCAACCAAAAATGAGGGTCGAGCCTAAACATTGTGATAGAATAAAAAATTATCCCAAACAAGATAAAGTAAATTCAATTATTAAAAAAGGAAAATCACTTACGGAAGTTTGGCTTTCTGATTTTTTCTTGTTGCGAGGTGAATATGCACATGGAAGAATACGCAGTAGCCAAGAACCAATTTGGTCTTTAAGCGAGCATATTTTGTTTTCTTCTTTTATTTTTCCGTTAGTAGTTAAGGCAATGATGAATAAAAATTTAGATTATGAATTGAATTCATCGGATAAGTTACATTTAGATTCTTTCGAATTATTGCTCTGCTCAAAGCCATTCGAAGGGAATAAACCTGAAACTCATTCATTTACCTGGAATAACATTTTGACGAAAGCTAGCTCGGCAACAATTTTATTCAATTTAATGAATTCATAGGCCATGCCTTAAGTCTTTCACATAATTAATATTTAAGGTGGATAGTGTCCTGAAAGTTTCGCACAATTAGAATATCTGATAAGGCTCTCGGGGACCGTCAAGCCGTGAGCTTTGAAATATTTAACTCTTTTAACTTCTCCATGCCGACATACTTTTTAGCTCCGCGATTATGGAGTCAATGTGACGAAGCTGTGATTGCAAGTCTAATAGCTAGATATCTAAACTAGTTTTTCATTTTTTCAAAAATGCAATTTCGAATTTTATATTTTGCAGTCGTTTTATTTGATACTTCTGTGACGGTATAATCCAGCTCGTCTAGAAAATACACACCACCATTCATTTCGTCAGATTTTAAATACTGACTTCCAGGTAGAGATCCATAAAAATTATCGCCCTCTGTAGATTTATTATACAAAGTAATATTTTGAAAACTGATCACAAGTAAACAAAGATTCGAATTTATTACTCTATCGGGTTTTAAGCTATGATAAATTACGAAAGGAGTATTCGACGTTAAATCAAAATATTCAAACTGCGTTTCTTCGTGAAAATCATACGTTACGATCTTTGATGTAACTAATATTCCATCAGGGATTGAAATATAGTAATTCTTTCCATATTGAGAGACTGCTTTGTCAAAAAAATCTTTTTCATTGTAGCTTCCTTTCGGAGCATATAGATTAGCGATCTGTTTCTCCGATAACGGTTTATCGTTAAAAATCATTATATATCGACCGAAAACCCAGCCTTCGATCCGGTCTCGTATTAAAATTTTGTACCAGTATTCATAGTAATTATTAATTTCTTCCGCACTTTCAGATCTTTCTAATATTTTTACTACGTCTCCCTTTTTTAATGAGGAAATTTTTTTAGAATTAACATTCCCGGTTATTCTTACATTAATATCATTGCCTCTAATAACGCCAAATTTTTCTGTAAGTTTCTTTTCCGGTTTAGATTTAACAATAGGGTTGCAAAAATATATGCAAGCAACTATTAAAAGCGACCTCAGTATCTTTATAAATATCATAATTCAGCGTATCTTAATTGATCGAAAAACGCGATCTATCCGAAACATTTCTCCTGTCTAAAATTCCAATAAATGCAGTTAACGTTTGTTAAGACAATTGAAAATTATGAAAAATAAAAGACAAGTAAATATAATTTTAAGGATGTTTGTGCCAGTTTTCATGCGATTAATTCAGACATTTGAATTAACGAAAGCACTGCTCCGAAGTTCAGTGCGGACTAGACCGGAATAAAAACAACGTACTTAAGCCAGATAGGGATAGAATGGACAAATTGTAGTAAGCAATGATTAAACAGGCCGATCTACTGATTCTCTTTTATTTCTCCTTCTTCGACAAATTCGTGTAATAAGCATTCCAATCATCTTCTAAAATATCTACGTTACCGAAACCTAAAAGAAAATCGACGAGTTCCAGAAAATTTAACTCCAAGGTGAGTCCAACTAAAAATGCGATTCTTAAACGAACGCGCCCGTAGCTGGAGATAGGAAAAGATCTTTTTCTAAGATCCACAGTAAGAAATCTTTTTCCTCTAAAAATAAAGTATTCGTCATTATATAAACTAAGTTCTTCCCCATGAACAAGATATTTATTTTGCCATCCTAACAATATAGTTCCCGAAACATCGTTATATGAACCACAATAAGAATATTTGCACCCTATAAGACTAGTATGAAATCCAAGGCCAGAGGAAACTGGACCTACGCTTCCAGAAATCCCGAGACCTGAATCAAAGGAAATTGAAACAATATCTCCTAAATCATTCCCTCGATCCTTGATATAATTTTTCGATCCAGTACATTGTAAAAATATTAGAATTGGTATGGTGAATGATATCGTAAGTTTAATTAGAATCCGAATCATTGTAAAACTCGCCAGATCCTTTCATCAGAAATGTTTTCATGACTATGAATATTGTGACTTCTTAAATCAGAAGTTTCATGGCAGCCAACTCTAAACGTAGGATCGAATTTTTCGATTCGTAATCGTTTTTGAATGGATTCTAATCTTTCTTCTTTTTTATCCATTTCCCATTGTTTTTTCTGAATCGAGCTAGCCACCTTTTCATATTCTAAATCGCTGAATAAAATTCTGATTGCCCAATGATATTCACCGGGCGCAATATTATTGGGCACTACGTAAATAAACTTTCGAAGTTCTAATCCAGTACGAGCATCGTTTATATATTCAAGCTTGGTCTTATCGATTCTTTCTTTTAAATAAAGATTCGAATCTTTATAAAGTATCATTTCTATTCCATCGAGAGAGCAGCTCGTATAGAAAAGTATCGGGATTTGATCTCCTGCAACCACATCTCTTTCGGGTTCTTGTAAAATCAATCGAACCATGCTTCCTCCAGATTGAGATGTATTCAGCAGTGCAAAGATACAAAGAAGCAACACTGAGGAAAATTTCACTCTTTGATAGGAATGTGCTTTTAAAGTCAAAGCTCGCCCAAGTCGTAAAGTTTTAAATTTTCTAATGCATCCGAGATAATAGAAGCTGATCAGTAACCAGGAGATGGGGATGCAAACTATATCTGTCCTATCAGCCATTCCAGGCGGACTGAATAAAAGATTTCGATAGAAAAAATCATTCCAAGACTGTTTCCAGTTTATAAATATGAAAAGAATATCTGTTAATAAAATACTGAATAATAAACAATAAAATTCTAAACTCTTATCGATAGAATCGTACGATTTTCGATTCCAGATGCTAAAACCGAAAAGAAATAAGTACCCAACAAAAAGTGGAGTAATAACTAAGCCTGAAACATCACTTAGCTTTCCAGTAACGACTCCTGGGTATACTCCCTTCCCCCATGAATCGTTTACAATCCAAGTAAGAAGGAGGAAAATTGATAATGGTCTGGATAGAAAATATAAGTTCCGATTGCCAATCATTCTCAATACTAATCCTGATCTTCGAATTCCTTGAATTGAGCATTTTGAAAAGATATTTTCTAAAAATACAGCATTAAACGAAAGTCTAATGTTTTTCTTTAAAAATCTCCCGAGATCGGCCATAATGAAAAAAATACATCGCATCAATTATATCCTTGAAGAGGATCTTTTTTTAGAATAACTAATTCGCTCATGAAGGTCATCCCGCCAAAAAGAAATCCCCAATACGGAAGGAAATGGATTTCAGTTCCAAATTTCACCATGAAGTCATGTCCTAAATGTGAAAGTTTAGAATCTGTAGAAAAGATACAGTATTTTAGTTCTGAATGGAAACGCTGGATTTATAAAGTCAGATGCGATGAATGTAAGATCGAAACTAAAGAATGCTATTCTCTAAAGGAATCTATCGATACTTGGAATCGAGATGAAGTCGAATATTCGACAGTGTAGATTAATTCGACTTAGTGCCGTATTATTAAGGTACTTAGATTATTTTATAAAAATATTGAAACAATCTTTGGGGAAATAATCTCGAACCATTAATTATTTATTTTGAAGGTCACCGATGAGTAGGCATTTTACGCTAGCGTCGAGAAGTTAGCGATGTTCGATAGGCGAATCCTTACAATTTATAAATCAATAAACTCAATCCTAAATTCGGGCGGCAAAAAATTACTTTCGAGTATTGGAGAGTTTAATGAATCATTATCGGTGAAAGTATTTTTTAATCTAATGAAGTCGGATTTTATGTATTATTAATCGAAATGCCGGAAAGCCTAATACATCTAATAAAACAATTTGACAAAATGGCTATGAGAAATATTTATCAAGGTGCATGAATGGCAAGGTTTGGACTTACAGCGAAGACCATTTTCTATATACCAAATATCATTTATACACGCTTGAAGAGGTGGCAAATAAATTAAATAGAAGTAAGCAGTCTGTCGTTATGAGGGTCACGAAACTTAGAAAAGCTGGATTAAAAATATTCCGAGCAAAAATGCCGGGAAAATTAATTAGAGTAGCACCCAGCAAATCAACTCTGTCGAAGTTAGCGGAAGATCATTCGCTGACTGAAATCGCTAAGAAACTGAATATTTCCAGAAATACAGTCGCTTACTGGATAGAGAAATACAAAATCAAATTCAGGAAATCTCGGCGGAAATGGACTGATAAGGAAATAGAAATTTTAGAAGCTAGGTTCGGAGATTTAA
The DNA here is from genome assembly GCF_000243715.2 of Leptospira broomii serovar Hurstbridge str. 5399. Classification (NCBI taxonomy): domain Bacteria; kingdom Pseudomonadati; phylum Spirochaetota; class Leptospiria; order Leptospirales; family Leptospiraceae; genus Leptospira; species Leptospira broomii. Next base: position 871,410 of record NZ_AHMO02000008.1, on the reverse strand, counting down.
CTTTAGAAGAATTATCGGTAGTTTTAAATAGGACTAAGCATGCAATATCCCGGCAGGCTCATTTATTGGAGAAAGCAGGAGTGGAAATAGCGAAAAGATCAGCAAATCCCGAGATTAATCGAGGAATAAAAATAACAAGGTCGGAATTACTCGAACTTTTGCAAGAAAAGGGGGTTAAAGGATATAGCGACGGATTGGGCGGTGACTCCGAGTGCAATTATGTATTGGGTAAAAAAATATGATATCGATCTTTTGAAATTAAAAGACAATTCTAAATCAGATAGCAGTCGTGCTAAATACAAAGTTGGAAAGCAAGGTCAAAAGAAACGATCGACCACCAACAATCTTTAGTAGATTTTCTAAACGACGAAATGAATTGGAACGCTCAGAGTTTCTATTAAGATAGCTAAGAAAAGGTGCAGGTCAATTGGCTTCACTACCTTCGCCACCAAATGCTCCTAAAGAACTGTTATTTATTAATTTGTATTATAGAGGATAAATTTTCCCACATAAAAGTGATGTCATTTTTTACGGACCTATGATACACATGAATGTTATGCGAACTTTTATTATTTTAGTTACTCTTATCTTTTCTATAGGCTGTTCTAAAAAATGGACCACGGCAGAGCTAAGCGATGAATACTGGAAGGCTAAAAATGCTTTTACTAGTAAGAACATTTTTGCAGCTACAAAAGGATTTGAAAATTTATATAGAAAAGATTCCAATTTTCGCTCTACTCGCTTGATGTTAGGAAAGTGTTATATCGAATCTAAAGAATTTTCCAAAGCAAAACAAATTATGGAAGAGGAATTAGTTAAAAACCCTAGCGATCTTGAAGCTATTGGATGGCTGTACGTAATCAGGATTTCTTTGGGTGAAAAACCTGCTCAATTGTTACCCGAATTTGAAGCAATATTAGATAGGATGCCTGATAATTCTGATTCTTCTTCTTTAAAGGGACAGATATTCGAGATGACAGGTCTTTATTATGAAGCCTTGGAAAACTATGAGAATGCTCTACATCGAGATTTGGAATATACGAGTTATATTCATCTTAGAAAATCAGAAACGTACGAGAAAATAAAGGATTATAAAGAAAGCGAAATAGAATATTCTAAAGCTAGGTCCTTAGGTTATAAAGATAATAAAGTTAAAGTCGATTTTCGGGATAAGCATTTATAATGAGAAAAATTGTATTATCTATTTGCGTTATAGTTTTTTTCGTTATACCGTTCAATGGCTGCGGAAAAAATTCACACGACAATAGTTATTATTATTCAGCATTGGCTCTGATCCAGAATAAAGCTTCATGCTTACCTACCACAACTGTAACAAAAGGTGGTCCAACGGTAACTGGGAGCGATATAGGGTATAACTTTTATTATTATGTCGGAGCAGGGTCCACTGATACGATAACTTTCAATTCAACGCCTTCAGGAAGTAGTGGTGCCCTTTTTTACCTAGGAAATCAGAATACAACTCTAACGGTCGATAATATCGCGATCGTAGCAAATTTTGTAGTTAATAAAATAGTCGCGCCTTTTACGTTTTCTGTAGTAACTAACTCTGGATATTTTCGATGCATTTTAGTGGTTGTCGAGCACGCAGGAACTACTTACTCCCTCAAAGTTCAATAGTGAATAACGTTTGTAGTTAGTTTTTATAAAAATTAAAAAAATGATTCAGAATCTCTTTTACTATTCCTGACGAGATGACACGCATACAAAAAGCCCAAGTATTTTTGAACCTTGGGCATAATTGTAGGTCGCTTTACACTATTGTTGTTGGTTTGTTACATCAGTTGGCGCAGTGCTAGCAATGTAAAAGAACATGCCAGTGAAGGACTGCGTAAAGGTTACCGTGGCAGTATGGTTCGAGTTCGTTATAGCGACACTGTAGGGAGATGGGCTTAAAGATTGTGAAGTGCAGCTAATCAAAGCTCCAAAATTTGCAGCGCTAAACGTAGTAGTGGTCGCTGTAAAAACAATTTTCTGTCCGGCAGTCAAACTTATTAGAGAAAACGAACCATAAGATCCCGGATTAAGTAGCGAAGAACTTGATGTATACGTTACTTGTAACGCCGAGGTATTGATTGTATTATTGGCACAGGAATAGCTAGGTTTAGAAGCCAAAAGAGCTACGAGTGCCGAATTATCGCTGTTACTGCTGCTTTTGTTGCAATCTAACAAGATGAAGGAGGAGAGAAATAAGAGGAAAAAGGAACAAAAGATTTTTTTCACTAGAATATGGCTCCGAAATTAGTAGGTCGAGTTCCAGTCATAAGTTACAGTTGGTTTTGAAGCAAGCATTTTCGTATTAGCTTTTCATTATTCCTATGGTAGGAATTTGGTCCCATTCAAGATAGAATTTCGTAGCCGAATTTTTGTCTCGAAAACAGGGGAAAAGTTGATTTGACAATATATCGGTTGAAAAACTTCCTTTCTTTCGTGCGAATTTACTTCAACTTTGTTTTACGTCTCGTTTGCTACTTCTTTATTCTAATTAGTGTTTTTTATTGCTCAGACGACAAAGATCTGGAAAAAAAATACAATCAGGCCTTAGAATATTATTCAGCGAATAAGAGACAAGACGCGATTGATGCTCTTAAGTCCATATATTCTAAAGATCCAGAATTTAGAGATTCTGGTTTCTTGCTTGGTAAATTGTATTACTACGATTTGAAATTTCCCGAGGCAAATCATTATTTCGAAGAAATTCGAGAGCGAAACCCAGAGGATTTGGATGCTCTTCTTTGGTTGATTAAAACAAGTTTTGCTCAGAAAAAACCGCCTGAGAAAATCTTAGAGATGACAAAAGAGTTTCTATTAAAGGATAGCACTCAGCTAGAGGTCCTGTATATCGCTGGCAGAATGTATGAGTCACAAAATATAATGGATAAAGCTATCGCGAGTTATTCAAAAGCCGTTCTCGTTTCTTCCGCAGTCGAATTTTCACACGAACGATTGGCCGAAATTTATGAAAAGGCAAGAATTCCCGAGAAGGCGAAATTTCATAGGGGAATGTATAATATCTTACACTCCAAATTGCTCCCTTCTTCTGAACCGGTGGATTCCGAAAAAGAGAAAAAACAAAATACTTCCAAACCAACTAGGAAAAAGAAGAAATGAAGAGCGTCTTGAGTTTCATAATGGGGTTAATTCGAGAGAATTGGTATACTAGATCATTTAAACGAAATCTTGAAATATATCGAAACCCAGAAATTATATTAAGTGATTCTCCTCGAACGTTTCTAATCCGAGTAGCTAAAAGCTATTTTTTGTTTATGGGGACTTACCTCATATACGCGCTTCTCGTATCATTATTGAACTGGGAAAGATTACAGCATCTACGGCAATCCTTAACTCCATTCTTTAAAAGAGGTCTTTTGGGTTGGTCTTTCTACTATTCCAGCGTATACCCGTATAACATTTTTTATATGCTTACTCTGATTCTGCTTTTTCAGATTTATTTTGCGGCAACTTCATACATCGCTCTGTGGTTTTTAGGCGAGGAGAAGAGATCGTTTTATAGAATTTTGGGGATAACATTTACCTCTTCTTTATTTTTTGTTTTAGCTCTTTTTCCTATATCGCTACTATACAGCGTAATGCCAAATAGCGTCCAGGGAGATATTTTTAAGACCATATATTTTCTATCTTTAGTAGGAGCTTTTGGATTGGCAGGATTCTTTACGCAAGCCTTCCTCTTTATTAGGATGTGTAAGAAGGTATTTGCCCAGAATTTTGGTAGGGCATTTTTGACCTGGTTTTTTCCGTTATTTATATTCTCATCATTTCTATATAATGTTTTAGCAGGCAAAAAATAACCCTAAAAGATTACTCTCTAAAACTCTTTAATTCGGGATGACGTGGTTACGTCTCTAAACCCTGGTCCTTTAGTACCTTTTTAACAGAGATTAATCTGATTATATAGCAAATGGGATAGAAATCTCATTAAAAAAGTTTTCTTCTGCCTTTGATTCAATTCAAATAGACACAAAATCCAATATTTTTCAATATTGGAAAAGTTAGAACGAAGATTCCGTATTTCGGACAAGAAGTCATCCGTCGGATAGAGTCTATTTAATATCTGGAGAGTTTAAGTATGAAATTTCGGGGTAAATTCTTATTATTTTCTTGGACATTTCTTTTACTCTTCGTTTTGAATTTTCAATCGGCTTTTTCCCAATCCACAAATTCGATGATTCCGAATTTGAATACACCTCAATTTAACCCGCAAGATGTCCAACAGACATACCTAATTGCGAACCAACTTTCGGATGTAAGTGGTTGGGACAATTTGGTTTCTCAAAGTTTAGGCCTTTTATATTCCGAATGGGAAAGTCAGGTTAATGCATCCATAATTTCAACAGTCGATTCCATCAATACTGCTAGTACCTATGATAGTGTAACGACTTACCAGAATGCTGTATACCAAGCATTAGTATCGCAAGAAAAACAAGCACTCAGCGTGTGGGAACAAGCGGCAGAGAATTCGGTGCTTTCCGAACGGGCGAATTTCGTAGCGGGACTGTCCAATAATAATTTGAGCAACACCGCAACCGTGGCAAGTAATACGAACACGACAACGAACGCTCAGGCTCTTTGGCAAACCACCTTTCAATCAAATCTTCAGAATGGACTATCCCAATATCAGAATTCTCTAAGTCAGCTTTCTGCCGAATACCAAAATCTTTTGCTTTCAGTTCAACAAGCTGATACTCAATACCAACAAACGATGTATACGATTCAGCAGAACGAACAAAACGTTCGGGTAGGGATTCTCGCAGAAACCTTACAATTACAACAATATCTACATTCTGATTTGAATGCAGCTACCGATCCTGCCGGAAATAAGCAATATATGTTCCACCAAGCAAATTCGGATGGAACGGTTTCGTTAAATGCGGCAGGGCAGCAGCTCGAAGCCTTGGTTTACGGTGTCCTGGGATTAGCGGCTCCAGCTAACAATGCCTATGATGAATCGTTAGCCTTAAATATGCTTGCCGATGAAGTTGCGCAGAATCTTTGGTCGGATGGAACTAGCACGCAGAATATTCAGAAAAATCAGTTTTTATTCCACCAGCTAAATAGTAACGGTACTGTTACCCTGAATACTCAGGGACAATCCTTAGAAACAATGGTATACCAAGTCCTCGGATTGACAATCCCGGCCAATGGAGTCTGGAACGAAGCAAGCCCTTATAATACTTTGCAGACCCAATTGAATAATCCAATATATCCGAATTTAAGTTTGTCACAATTTGCTGGCCAGATGCAAACTTTTTTGACTTCTGAGCAAACCTATGCCCAAAGCCAAATTTCTCTATACTCAGGGCTGGTATCTCATTCTTATACTTTACCTCCCGACGTACAATTAATGAGCGATTATAATAATGGAACTGGGCAATACGGTCAGCTCATGAGGGATATTGCAAATGCCTATAATACTAACGGCGGGACGGATTTCTCCGGAGCCTATGCAGATTTAGCTTCGGCGTTGGGGTTGGGTGCAGGTTTAAGTATTAGCTCGATTACTGGGGCAGATTTACAGGCGTCAGATTTTAATTCGACTTCGTACTACGTCGGAACTTTGCTTGGATTTCCAATTGGAACATTTTCAGGAGCGAATTTATTCTATTCTCAGGCAGGGAATAATTTTCAGTATTTTACCCAAACCTATCCGGTTTGTTGGGGTCAATGTATCATCATGAGTAGTACTGCTCAAGAGCAAAACGTTGAAATCAAAAACATGAATTATACAGTCCACGATGGAAATGCTGCTGCCGATGCTGCTATTTGGGGCAGTTATAATACGAGTATTACGAACTACTTAAATTCTTGGACTAGCGGAGTTTTACCCGCAATTAATAGTTGGGAAGCTAATGTGGCTACCTTCCAAACTCAATATAATTCTTGGGAGACTCAAAAAGCGAATCTGCTAGCTCAAGCTCAGCAGAATTACGAACAAGGCGTTAGTCAAATTCAACAGCAGGAATCGGCATATTTATCACAAATGTCCGAATACCAACAAGTTCAGAATGCTAAATTTGCTTCGGCACAAACTCAAGGTGCAAGCTTGAGTTCTGTCCAAACCGATCCTGCCCCGACGACTAATGGAGCTTCCTTGACTAGCACTTCAAATACGTTTAACCAGCTTGCGAGCCAAGTACCTCAAAACGTAAATTTTGATTCTTCGAATTTTAATCAATTAAATGCTCTTAGCGACCAGTTAAATACCGCCTTTGGAGGTGCTCAACGGATCGCTCTAGTTAGCGCGATGAATAATAGTGCGTACAATCAGAGCTTAAGTGCTGCTCAAACACTTGCGACTTCTTTACAAAATCAGAGATCGATGACAGATGACGGCTATGCGTCTCTACTCAATTCGTTAAAATCGCAAGGGTATTCATTCCAATATACGAAAGGAGAAATCTCAGGAATCGTAAATTCGCAAGGAATGCTCCTTAAGAATACAGATGGAACAAATGAGTCGATGAACGCGTTTATTAGTGGAGCCTCAGATTCGGCTTCCAAGTTAGGAATCTCTGGATCATCTCAAAATTACGGATATTGCGGACAGAATTATGCGAATTGTACTCAATACACAACAAACACATATAAAAACGTAACCGTAAATTCAGACGGCTCGATTAGCGTAACTAAATCAATACACGACGGAACCGTAACGTTTAATGGAGGAGATCCAACAAAATCCGCTAGCTTTAGTTCAAATACAACAGATTCGAGTTTTATAATTCCAGCAGTAGGGGTAGTGAAATTATCCGAATTCGGGGTAGTTGGTGGAGTTGCAACAGCTAGCTCAACTACGAATAATCCAATTAGTTCGAGCTTATCTAGACTATTATCAGCTAGAACTATGTCTTTATCATCTAGTGCTGCTTCATCATCCGCTCCTCTATCTTCGAGTATGGACTTTTTTAGTAATACGGGTTGGGATACTAGTTCGATGAATGCGGCAAGCGGTGCGCTTAGTCAAAACTATCAAGCCTTTAGTAGCGGGTTGAATAGTTTGGCGAATGCGGCAGAGACATATACTAGTACTCTCGCTCAAATCGATGCGAATGGAACTGCTTCCGCTGATGCGACTATAAGTCAAGATACTAGTTTAGCTCAAACTTTACTATCAGGTGGAACTTGGCAAGCCTGGGCATCCAACCAGGTTCAAAACGCAGTGCAAGGCGTGTATGCATCCGCGTTGATGAATACGTTTAATATAGATCCGCAAACGGCTTCTTATCTAGCGGGCTATAAATTAAGTCATGATGCAGCCGAGAAAGCAGAAAGTTCTATGACAGCTGTAGTTGGGAAATTCATTTTATCGAACTTAGCATTACCAGGCATTGGAATGTTCTTAGGTAATAGCCAAGGAAGTAAGTTAACCGATGATGTATCTGGAATCTTAGAGAAAAATCGTATATTGAGTAAGAGTCAGTACAATAGCATCGTTGCACCGGACGCAGCTAAGCAAGCATTCCAAAATTATAAAACCCAGGGCTATGAAATGGTCGTAGACAATTACGCTCAGAGCCAAGGTAAGAGTGATGATGAAATCAAATTTATCAACGGAGCTATCGGAGCTTATGAGACAGCTCGGCAAGCTAATTCGGAATTAGCTGGCGATGGAATTTTTCATGGTCTTGATAAAGGTATCAATGGAATATTTTCAAGTATAAATGGTGGAACGTTAAAAATCGTAGCCGACGTATTGAAACATACGAATATAATTACTGCCGATCAAGCGAAGTCTATCTATAAGGGCACGGATTTACTACAGGGAGATGTAACTGGAAGCTACTTAGATTCTCAGAAGAAATCGCTATATAACTATTATAATAGTACTTATCAAAAAGCTATATATACAAGTCTCTTAGGGCCGGTTGCTGATCAATACGGAGTCAGTGCGGAATTATTAGGAGATTATGCATATGAGCAAATGCAGCAAAGGGTAGAGAGAGCAAATACAAGGCAGGAAAAACTAAACCAAGCTAAGCAAGTGGTGGAATTAGCAGCCTTGGCAGCGATCACAATTTTTAGTTTAGGAACTTCATCCGAAGTTACAGGACCAGCAATGGCAGAAATTAGTGCGGAAATGGAATCAGCGGGTGTTCTCGCAGATTCTACTACCGCTATAGATGCGTATGCAGAAGCCGGAATACAAGCTGAGGAAGAAGCACAGACAATGTTACAAGTAGTACAAGGTGGAGCAGCTCTGGTCAATGCTGGAATCGATTATTCGAGTGGAAATAAGAACGGGGTCTTAGCGGACATTATTAACGGTGCGATTGGAATGTTTGCACCAAACGTTGGATCAATGTTCGGGTTTCTCAAAGGGGGTATGACACTCCTTCCTGAAGTAACTTGGACTCAAGGAAAGCAGACGAATCCATTGGATTTACCAGGTGGAACAGATTCGAAATCTGGTTGGGGTGTCGCAGTTGAAATAGGCAAAGCTATAGGGGATACTGGCGTAACAGTTGGCTGGGGACCTAACGGATCAATTATTGGTGTCACTCCGGAGGGATCTGGTGATACAGAATTCCCGTTTATAGTCTCTGGTAATGGCGATGTAAGCATAGGAATCGGATTTCCTGGTCCGAATGGTAGTTTGATTCCTTGGAAAGGCGGTATTTCAATAAACAACAATGGTGAAATCGAACTTTCTCCGATCCAAAGTGCACCAGAAGAAAGCAGCGGTGGAGAGACGACAAAAACTACGAATGAAGGTAGTACGAGTGGACCGGGCGATTCGAAGACGCCCACAACCACATTAAAAAATGGTTCCCCATGGCCTGAATATGGGTCGGGCGGAACGTTCGGTAATCTAAATCCTAAAAATAACTCAATAATTAGCAATCCAACTACGCCATTCTCTCCCGCACCAATTGGATTGATTCCACCTTTATTGACGACAACACCAAGTCAACCAAGTGGAATTTACCGAGCGCTTTGATAATAGAAATTTCAGAATTAAATTGTTCTTATTTACTTCTGGAATTTACGCGAGAAATATTATTTCTTAATGTAAGCGAAGGTTAATTTAATATTATGAACGCTGAGAAAAAAGGAGATAAATGTATCTTTAAAGTTATTCGGCAATCTTTATTGCTTTGTCTTTATTCTTTCTTTGTCTATAACGGCTGCGCGGTAATTGATTATCCGATTGTTAAAAGAACAAACAATGAAAATCTTGTAGAGTCAAATCTTAGACACAAAATCCGAATTCATATCGAGTTAAACGATATAGTAAGATATACCCAAATTGATAATCTTGAGAGAAGGTTAAATAATAAAATTGTAGCTGGAAGTGCACCGCAAAAGGATAATTTTCTCGCTTCATTAAAATATTATTATAGATACTCAAAGGAAGTTGCGGATCAGAGTAAATATTTTATTTATAATTCTAATGAAATACAATCCGAAACGGCTGTCATCCAGTTAAAAGTAGAATTCACGGAAAAATCTAGTACATTTCGAACAATAAGCACTTTTATAACGTTGTTCATCTTTCCATACATATTCGATTCTGAAATTATATTAAGTGCTAAAATTACAGGCAACAAGTATTGGGAGGGAAATGCTTCAAGACAATTTAGACAATACAATTTTATCTGGCCACCTATCGGTATTCCTGTAATGGTTTACATAAATAAGATTAAAAATGGAACAGGATATATTGATCATGAAGACATCTATAAGGATATGTTCTCAGAGATCTTAGAGAAATACGCTGAGCATCTGGAATCTGAGAAGAATCACCACCATAACCATGAATCGACTATGAATGAATTGCCTCAGCCTTAATATTATGTAAATTGAATAAAAAATTAGTCTTTAGCCTGGCAAAGGTCTTTAGATAAAAACTTGCAATTTCAAATTTTCGAAGCTTTACAAATACTATTTTTTATCTACTTTTACATTTTGACAAAATTTACTTTTAAAAATAAACATTAATTAAGATCCTGCTTTTGTACCTTTCCGACCAGCTTTATAAATCGAGAAAAGTACTAAGGAAAATAATGAAAAAAGTATTTTTGTTTACACTCTTAATACCTATATGTTTGTTTTCGTGCAAACACAACGGCGGTAAAAATGATGATTATATACATTTAGAACTCCTATATAATTTAAGATGCCAAATTGGGGCCGGTGCGATTACGACTAATTCGCAATTCATTAAATTAAATCAATTAAGCCCTTACAATTTTAGCGGATATTTTCAGGTAAATATAGCTGCAGGACAGAGTATCGGATTTAGTTCAACATCTACATATCTTAATGTAAGCAATCCAAATCCATTGACTCAGATTGTAGTATTGCCATTTCAAGATTGTAATACGCCAAATATAAATGTAGCAAATTCGATTGTTGCGGGGACAAATACGACGTATAGCGCCGCTTATAAATTTCAGCAAGCTTTCACGGGAATTTTGCTCGTAAAATTTTCTTACTCAATACCGAGTACTCAACCAATTATAAATCCAACAGATATTCAAGCGAATATTTTCTAAGATTTAAAGCTAAGCTAATTGGATAAGTTATCGTATCTTAAACTATTACGACATACAAGATGTGTCCTTTGAATTCAGAATAAATATACTCTTGGGAAATTTGAGAAAATACTTTAGAAATGGTTTAAGGAAAAACATGTGAGAATATTAATTATCGTTATCGTTTTTATTTCAGTTAATTGCGCTCCTCAAATCCGACAGGTAATTCCTACTCGGACATTTACAGGGAAGATAGGCAGCAGGGGCGTTGGGTTTTTCAAATTAACGACCCCATCTATGTCGATAATCGCTAAAGAAGCAAGATTAGGTATTAATACCAAGGATGGACTTTTAGTTAATTTCACTAGCGATTGGAATCTAGATTTTAGTATTAGGTCCGCGATGGTTAATGATTGCGGAATCATGATCGCTGATCCGAATCGAGAATATCGATTCACTGGGTATTTTGAAACCGTTTATAATGGGAATATTAGAACAACATTCTTTCCGCGGGTCTTTACAAAAAGAAAATTCTTACTAAGGTCAGATGAATTTTCTTACTTTGGAACTTTAAAGCGAGACCGATACGGTAACTTTACTCAAATAAACATTGAAAAAGATAAGGAATATTGCATGCAAGAATTGAAAAGGATATTCGGAGATCAATTCAATGAAAATAAAGTTAAGCCAAGGTTATTGGTTAAATATGATGATTAAAAATTTGAATCGAATAACAATTATATTCCTATTGATGACAATCCAGTGTACGACGATGAAAAGAGACGTTCCGAATGAATTTCCGATTCCCAGTGCGCTAATGACACCAGTATCGGTCTTTATTGAGACGAGTGAAGATCTAAAAAAAATGTCTGGTGAAAGACGATTGTTACTATATAATGAATACAGTAATTATATTGCCGCTTGTGCCTGCTTGGCGGAGTTTAATTTATTTATAAATCAAGAACCGCCAAAAAATGAAGTTTATGATCATATACTAAAAATAAATTTTACGAACACGGTAACTACGCCGAAGGTGGCTAAAGTATTGCTATACTTTTTTATTTTCTCCGCTGGTATAATTCCGAGTTGGATGTCGGACGACTTGAAATATGAATCAACGCTATATGATAATAATAGTAATGAAATAAGAAAATTTTCTTCCGAAGGCGATAGCACAACATATTTTCAATTATTGCTCGCCCCTGCAATGTTTACAAAATATTGGAAAAAGCCTCACCCGATAACATGGGCAATTCAAGACTTGTACAATTCATCGCTGATATCAAAAATTAACGATTATTGATATTACAACTCTGTAAGCTAAGGAAGTGGTCTCCTTGCAAATTTAGCGGGGAAATTTCAAAATAATCTTAAAATTCTATTATTATTTGGAGAAGGCCTAGTTAGATTCATCCCCTACGAGTTGCGGTTAATTTATCATCGACCCGTATTCTTCCCGCATTCGAAGACTAAAAGAAAGGCGCTCCGTGACCTACCTAAGATTGAGACCGAATATTTTTCAATTATGGTAACCCTCCTTTATGATTGAATAAAAAAATCACAACTGAAATTAAATGACAGAGGTTGAGGTTCAATTATGGCGGCAAATAATACGCACGTCTTTCAAAATTTCTTAAATACTGCTTAGCATTCATGGATGAAAAATTCGAATATAAATTTGGAGCAACGTATTCTACGATTTATAAGCAGCGGAGTTTCCAAACCTCAGCGTTCTAAAAAAAGAGGACTCTAAATCATACTAACTCTATTGGATTAGTCAGAATAGATTCAAAACAAAAGAATCAAACGGGTGGGTGTTTTTAATCTTGAATTTTTGGTTCATATGAGACATAATGTTGTTATATGGAACAAATCAAAGAATCCTACAGAACGTTAAAACCTTACGCAATTGAGACGACCGGTACGAGAATCTATTGTATTGATTACCTGAATAATCCTGAGATTGTTTTCGAACTCCGGAACTTTATCAGAGAAAATTACATTTCTCATGGATATGTTGGATTTTCGGACGATTTTGACAGTTACAATGACCCTCACTCTTGTTATTTATTCTCTACTTCAAAAGAAGGGGAGGTCTTGGCAGTCTTACGAATTATTTACAAAGCTAAAACGAACCTTTTACCATTTGAATGGGGATTAATAGAAGGGGAAACGAAAAGGTATGGGCTTATCGAAACGAAAGTGGCGGACCTAAATTCATTCATTTTTACAAGAGCACTGGAATCCCGAAAAGCAAGTAGGTGTTTATTCGGGTATGCTGCCAGACATATGCTAAAGAGCGGGATAACGAAAGCCTTTGGAATGTACGATATTTCCAATTTAGTTATTAAGAGCGTTTATGAAAAATACGGAGCGATCGACTCAGCCGACTACAATAAGGCAATTTACTTTCCAGATTATGGGGTCATGAGAGATAATAAATTTTATGTCTCATATTGGAGAATTATTGAGATAGCGGATTCACAGCTTGAAAAATTAACTCTTCTTGCCAATCCAATTGTAGAATGAAATATTTGTTGGAAAATAAGGTATTTCGGAGATTATTTTGGCACTTTTTTCATCTATTCTATTATTTGCCTCGGCCTATTATTTTTATAAATGGTCTGATAGGAATAATCTTTGTAAAACATATGCACTTTTGACATTCACTATATCTCTTTGGTGCCTGTTAATGTTTCTAGGTCAGCTTCCTTTTCCCGCTCAATTTAGAATTTTAATAGTGAATTTTACACCGATTCCAACTCTATTTGTTCCTCTCTGCGCAACCTACATTGTTCTAAATTATACAAGACCAAATGATTTAGTTTCTCCCCCTAAAATACTGACATTGCTGCACTCGATAGCAATTTTAGGTTTTTCATTTCTATCTTTGATTGGCTATGTGTCACCGGTCTATTTTGAAGGAGATGAAGTGCGCTTTAATGCAAGCGTATCCTATTTTTTTGTAATAGGATACATTTACTTTTCTCTTTTTATAAGCTTAGGAGTGATCGCTTATAATCTGATTTTTGGAAATTATTTCGTAAGGTTACACTCGATTTATTTATTTGCCGGTATTGTATTAGCTAGCATTGTTTCTTCAATATTCTTAGTATTTCTACCTCTTCTCGGAATCTATCTTAATTCATTATCTGCAATCGGAATGCTTGGGTTTTTGTGGCTTTCTTGGATACCGATTGCTAAATACAGATTATTTAATGTTGAATTAACAGAATTTGGCCAGGATTTTAGAAATCCGAAGCTCTCCTCTGTGATCATTACTATAAATCGTTACTTATTAAATTGGATGGACCCGAAAGCATTCAAGGAAATTTGTGATCAATTTGAATTGAGAAGAAGTGAAGAAATTTTCGGAATTCAGGCAGAATTTATTTTGGAAACTGCTTATAACGGCGAAAATATGACTGAACAGACACGAAAATTCTCAAAGAAAGTTACAAACATTTTTTTAAAGTAGGTATTCGTTTCTAAAGCCTTAATCTTAAAAGGATGACGTTTCGAAATATCTAAATTTTCTCATTCACATAGGATATTTCGTAAACTATTTCATTCAAAAGAATATTTTGTATAATTTCCTTTTTAACTTTTAGACCATTATCAATTGATGCCGACCTTAATTTGGAGCGGCTCTTTCTTAACTTCGAATATTAATAATTCCGATACTCCTATTTTGAGACCTTAACAACGATCTGTTATCATTTGGCCCTCGGGGATGGGTTCCCTTGATTATTTTTTGACATTTTGAAAAATAATTACTTGAAAATTGATAGAATTGTTTTTTAGGATGGCAGAGCGAAATGCACAACTTTTGAAGATTCTAATAAGCGAATTTACTTAGTTTTAATCTGCAAAGCCGCCGAAGGTTCATTTCGTACAGATAGGATTGTGTAAATCGAAAAATCTTCAAAATTTAAATGCGGAGACTTAACTTGGGCCTATTAACGTTCATTCTACTTTTATTATCATCAGTTATGTTTTATAAGTATTCGAAACGAAACGCCCTTTCTATCGTATTTATTATCTTAAGTCTATCGTTAGCGTTTTGGGGACTATTCGTCTTTCTTTCGGATATTCAATTTCCAATTTTGATACGGGTCCCGATTATAGATTTAATTGTAGTTTTTCCGCTCTTTATTCCAATACTTTTAACATATATAATCTTTAATTATACGAGACCTAATTATTCAATTTCGCCGCCAGTAACCGTTATGATAACCCATCTTGTCATAATTACCTTTTTCCTCTTACTATCTTGGGAAAGCAGGCTTACACCTTTTATATTGGAAAATGACGAAGTAGTATTTAAAGGTAATGTTTATTACTATTTATATTGCGGTTATTTGTTTGGATCTATTTTAATTTCACTAATTTTAATCATCAGAAACATTAATAGAGAAGAATATTTTGTTCGACTGCATTCCCTTTATATGTTCACGGGGATCACTGTTGGCCTTCTTATATCCACCGTGCTGACTCTAATTTTGCCTTTAATCGGTATTTCCTTAAATTCAATTTCGGTGATTGGTCTTCTAATATTTTTATGGGTAACTTGGATTCCAATAGCCCATTACAGATTGTTCAACGTCGATCTTCTTGATTTTAAACAGGATTTGCAAAACCCGAGAATTTCATCGGCAATTATTTCTATAAACCGTTTTCTGTTGAATCGACTGGAGCCTGAAGCATATAAGAAAATTTGTGAACAATTGGAAAACGAGCAGAAGCGAATTCTTATGGAAATGAGTGCTAACCTAGTGATCGACCATAGTATAAATCCGACAGGATTCGAGAAGAAGCTAATAGAATATATTGGGAAGGTTAGAAATCTATTTTTTAAGAGCTGATTTTATTTTTTTGCGATCCTTTTGAATTTTGGCTGCAAGTTTTTCAAAAAGTCCAAGCTCCTTTTCGCTAGCTGTACTTAGTATATCCACGATATTGCTAGTGCGAAGATCGATGCGAATTTTATTGAATATGTTCTTTTCAAGATGAAGTAAATCCAGTCTCTCCTGAAGAGTCGCCAACGGCTCGCCTGTATTATTTAAAATGAATTTTTTAGAGACTTCTTTTTTTAGCAGAAGGAGATCGAGCCTAGATTCCGATATTTTAGTTTTGTTTGAACAGTATTTGGCGAGCATATCCATTGTTATGCCCATTGCAGCCCAAGCATCTTTCCACTTTATTCCAAGAGTATGCAGTGCGTAAGAGAGCCTGTCTCCCGGAGTTAAAAGTGGCCAATGCGTTTTTTTTTGTTTCATATGTTAAAATAAACTTGAAATTCTATAATTATTATAGAAAAAATTAATCGTGCTTCAGTTTAAGCTTAATCTTTTTCTGGAATACCGGGCAATCTTAAAATGTTATGAAAACACCAAAATGGTATAGCGTAGCTCACTTTGAAGATACTTTAGGGTCGCCGTATTATGTCAGGGGTTTAAAAAAAGCCAATTTCTTGAGAGAGAAAATGTATCCTGGGAAAAGAATTTCGAGGGCCATTAAGAATGATCTCTTTATCTGGCGTCTCATTTCAAAATTGAAATTTGAGAAAAGAGAAACATTAAGATTACGTGAAGAATTGAAAGTTCTAGAGTTGGAATTATATAATTCAAAAAATTCCTTAATATTAGCGAAAGAGACAATTTCATTCTATAAAGAATGCAACAAGGGCATTTTCGAAAGTAACTCCTTGCTACCTCACTTCAAGAAAAAATTATGAAAAGGAATATACGAAATCGACTTGCGAATTCTTTCGACACTTTAGATTGCAAAAATTGAGAACGTTATCTAAATCAATCTTTCTAAGTGACTCCCGCTCCCGATTGGCGGTAATTCTAAGAAACGATGTATTTGAGAAAGAATTGAAATGGCAGTAAAACCTAATCAAGCTAAAGGTGAATGATCAGCAGTAAGCCTACTGCAAAAATCTAAACTTTCTCCGTGGCTATTTTTTGAAAAATGGGTTAGAAAGGTATTAGGAAATACGGAACATTTTTCGAAATCTCCGTTAAACACGCTTAGCATATTAAAGAATTCCATAAACGGTTTTAGACAGTTAAAAAATAACATTCCTCGACGCAATTATCACTTTTCTGTGCGATTGACATAAATTCTTCAAATTGCAGCTTGACTTTCTATAATTATTATAGAAAAGCTGTAATTAGAGCATTAAAAGATTCGGGTACTTAATTCAAAGTAGAAGGCCGTAGGCATTTTCTTTTGGAGATAACGTTCTATTTTTTTTAATTAATCGAGGAATTTGATAAAATGAAAAACGCAAAATATTTGCTAACTGTAGTACTTTTAGGTTTTGGGTTCCTAAATTGTCCCGGTAAAAGTAATAGCAGTTCCTCTATGGACACTCTTTTGCCTATTGCGCTACTCGGTGCTTCAAAAAAGCAAACTGGAGTCGGGACGGGCGGTTCAGGAGCAAGATGCTCTTCTTCCTCAGATTGTAATGCATCTACCGTGTGTGTTAGCGGATATAACTTAGATTCCGCGTTTAGCACTTCCATCTGTTATTTAATTCCAACGGCAAATATTATGACTGTTAATGGAACGGCAGTAACTGGCACAATAAATGATACTACTCAATTAGTTGATTACAATATTAGCATTCCATCTGCCGGTACATATCTTTTAGCTGCATTTGCGCCTTCAGTTTCATCTTTAGATTTGGTTATACAAATTATGCAAGCCGACGGTAGAACAATAGTAACCGGGCAAGTGGACGCAACAGGAAGTGGGCTGAGAGAAAGGACAATATATAATTTTCCAGCGTCCGGTATATATCGCTTACGGGTAGCTAGTTTTTATACATCCGGAACTTTCGGAGGCAGCTTCAGTGCACAAATAGTTTCCCAAGCTGTATCCGGCGGAGGAAGTTGTAATTTTATAACGAGTGGGGTTGGTAGTTACTGTCAGGATTTTTCTCCCGGATCTACTTTTAATTCTAGTGCGTGCTCAGGCGGTACGTTTAGCTCAAATCAATCATGTGCTACTGTAAATTCAGGAGCTTCGCCAACAGTGAGTGGACGTTGCACATACTCACCGAATATAGCTCTGTCTTCGGGACAGGGCTTTACGACAAGAGTTTATTATAGTGCTGGGACAGGAGTTGCTGTTCCGTTTTCTCCAAGTGCTGCCTCAACTGACTGTAGTAGTGTAGATTCTATAGACAGTATTTTCCAGTGATCAGGTTCTTAAATTACATAGAACAATATTAAGGAATCTAAAAGGATGCTAAGATTCAGATATTTAATTTGGTTAATAATATTTATTCAAAATATTATGTGTAAGCATAGTTCAACTAATGCTAATCCGGTTGAAGAGTTTATTATTTTCGGACTACTTGGTAACATGAGATTGTCAAGCACTGGCACTTTCAATAACCAGAGATACGGTTACCATACGGCACAATTATCGGACGGAAGAATCGTAGTTATTGGTGGAAGGAAGTCATACAGCAACGCTCCAGCAACGTTGGCATTCGAGAATACTGTCGAAATTTATGATCCTAGTACGGGAGTATTCAAAGTAACGGCAAACCAGACAAATTTAAATATCTACGGTGGACAAACTATTGTTTTACCCAATGGAAATGTCTTTTTATTCGGAGATTATACTGCTAACAATAATGCAGTCGTTTCTGGTTTTTCTTATAATTCTACCGTAGATAATTTTACGTCTACTAACAATACAATCTCAATATCTAATATTGGCAATTCTCCTGGAATCCTTCTTCAAAATGGGAAAGTTTTAATTCCGGGCGATTCAGCCGACAAGAGCACTGCATTATTTGATCCAAGCACGAATAACTTTTCTGTCGGAGCTAGTAAACAGGTTAGTCGCACATGGCCATCTTCAGTGCTACTTCAAAATGGCAAAGTATTAGTATCGGGTGGTCTCTCAGGGGTTAATAGAGTCACGTCTGCGGAGTTATATGATCCCGTTGGTAATTCCTTCACAAGCACAACTGGCTCAATGCTTGAAGCAAAAGACCAGCACACCTCTGTATTATTAAAGGATGGAACTGTTGCAATATTTGGTGGATCAATAGGCTCTTCTAGAATAAGTGAGATTCTAATTTATAATCCAAATTCACAGCAATTCTCCCAAATCGGTAGCTCAACTGTGATTTCGAATTTAAGTACAATAAACTTGCCGGATGGCAGGATATTTGTGGGGTGTGATCCTTACAATATGGGATTTTCTTCAGTAGGATTCATATATAATCCAAACACGGGTAGCGTATTTGTAGATCAACTCGCGAATGTTCAATGCACCTTCGGGGCTTTATTATCAACGGGAAGAATATTTATGTTGAGCGATAATGGAGCTTATTTGTATACACCTCCTTCGCAGTAAGAAAGCTACAATCTGACTGCTTTTTTCGGCTGGAAAAAGAAAGATAAAGAGGTACGTATAGAAACTCTGCTTTTAATAACGATTAAAATCAGGCAATACTCGAAATTTAATCGGGTAAAATCATTGGGAAATATAATTTATTTTTCAAATTCATCAGAAGGCAGAGCATAAAATATTAATGATTTGAAATAAATATTACAAATACAAAATATGCTGAATGTGAATTAAACTGAGTGATAAAATACAAACAAAATTAGCGAGGAAATATTAGTGCTAAATAAAATGCATCGAAAATTAGGGTATCTACTTTTAGGAACGGCCTTACAGGTATCCTGTTCAACACACCAAACTTGGATTTATAAAACCAATGCTAAACCGGCAAATGGACCTTCATTGTCTAAGGACGCGGTGGTCGTAATTCCTTTTAGCGATCAGCGTGCTAGTAACAACGATAATAAAACCGCTTTATATATGGTCCCTCTTATGCCGTTTGGCTGGGCAAACTACCAAGCTCCGGAAGGAGTACCTAAACATATAACTTCCGGGTTGTGGCAAAATTATAAACCTGTCGATGATTTTGCTAAAGCATTAGCTCTAGAATTGGAAAACGCAGAGCTATTTAAAGAAGCTAGTTTCGATAATAAAAAAGGGGATAAATACTATATACAAGGAACAATCATTAATACAGGCTATAAGGGTAAAATGTTTTCGTACCTACTAAGCATTTATGGACCCATCCTATGGTTAATCGGATTTCCTGCCGTAACTGTTGAAAATACTTTAACTTTAGAATTGAATCTGATGAATAATAGAACTAAAAAATCGTTATTCAGCAAATCTTATTCTGCTACACCGTTCAGCGAAGTTGGCTGGGTCTATGATCTCCCGAATGATTTTCGCTATGCAGAAATGGTAAAAGAAATTTACGGGCAATTTGTTGGAGATTTGAAAGCACAATTTCCAAAAGGGTTAAAGGATTAGTTCTTAATGTCATTTTTTGATTTTAAGGAACTGTAAAATAATCTCATAATAAAATGTGTGAAGGATGGGCATTTCTCCATCTTTCGCACATTTTAGTTTTATAAAAGAGGTGATGAAAGTGCCTTTAAAATTCGGATATAAAAGATTGCGTTGGCATGATTTTTAGAATCTAACCTAGTTACGTTTTAGGAGACACTTTTTAAGCAACTAGGATAGGGTTTCGCATACCCAAGAAATTCGTCCTATGAATTGCGGGCGATGCTCCTCGAATTCAAGAAGTAATGTATAGAAGATATGCTCGATAGCTGCTTCTAACGAAGGTTGTATTGAACTAGTTGAATTCATTACTCTTAATTTCTTTTTTCTGAAGAACTTATTCCGACTATTTTTATAAGACTCAAAATTCTCCCTGTTTCATTTATTGGATTTGAAAGGATGCATATAACAACCGTTCATGGGCGAATGTTTTTCATTGATAAATATCAATATGATTCGGTTTGGATCGATATGATTCGGCTAAAATTTGGCTACAGAATAGGCTCTTGAGCTTAACAGGTGCTACAAACTGCCTTCACTTTTCTCCCGACTTCAAATTTAGATAGAATGAATCCGAAAACGAAAAGTGAAATTCCTATTATGGATAAAGAATCCATTTCAAGGAAAAGTTTACTAAGACCTAGGAGTAGAATTCCAAGAAAGACAAAACTTGCCGACATCCATTTTTTTGTTCGATCATAATAAAGAGAAACTCCGATCACTGCAATAAGAGAAAGAATAAAAACAAAAGGCTTTAGATACGGAGTATAATCAAAAAAACCAAAACCTATACTTGCTAATACGCTTCCATACAAAGGATAACACGCAGGGCAGGACATTACCGGCAAGAATGCGCTACCTAACAAGGGTAAAAACGAGAGTAAAGAAAAATGAAGGTCCTTATTTGCTTTCAAAATTGAACGTTGTAATAATTCCTTTGAAGGGACTCCAGAGAGTTTTCCCAATTCATTCTTATAGAGTCGACATGCATTTCCACCCGAACCTGAATCGATGTCTTTACCGTCGATTAGAATAGTAGGGGAAGAAAATCGCTTAAAATAAACGGGAGTTTCAGGATCGTCTTTATTGATCTCTAAAAAATTCGCAGATATACGGTACTCCTCAAGTATTTCTTGAAGTAACTTTTTTGTAGCTTCCTTGTTCGGGCAGGTTGTTTCGTAGATTAATTCGATTTTCATTATACATCCTCCATAAAGTCCAATATAGGACATCCTTGCCTTGTCGCCTTTGAAGATTCGCAAATCTTTTGGATTTCAATTAAGGAACCCTCTAACTTTCTTAGAACGACAATCTTATCCTGTATTTCGTTAAGTTTTAAATTCACTTTTGATCGAACGCTATTGCATTGATTTTGTGTTTCCAGTTTCAAGTCCAAGAGTTCTTTGATTTCCGAAAGTCGAAAACCGAGGGCCTGCATGTTTCGAACGAATTGAATTCTTTTAGCGGAATCATCCGAATAAATTCTATATTTCGATTCATTTCTAAAGAGCGGATTTAGGAGTTTGAGAGATTCATAATAGCGAATCGTTTCGACCGACACCTGGGTCGCTTTCGCAAGCTCTCCGATTTTTAAGCTCATATTGGGAAGTATAAACCCTGAAGTATACTTCAAGGTCAAGAGGCGATTCAAAAAATTTAGTAAATCTAAAGAGCCAAGGCCCGGAATAGCGATTCCAGGGGAGTCTCGCAACAGAACCAAACTTAAGGAGAGGCTGGATAATTTTTGGAGAAAATATTCAATTTTATATCTGCACTAGATATCTTTCGGGACCCGGAAATAGCAGGAGGATTCAAAAATGAAATCCAAAATCATTTCATTAGCTGGATATAAATTACGTAGGGGATTTCCCGGTAACCTTGCAGAAAATAAAAAGTATAAGACTCAAATCATAGACCTAAATGAGTATAAGCGATCTCTCTGGGAATTAAATGAGATATCTAGGGATATCGATAGCCTGTTGAGAGAAATTGATGACTACGAAATACTGTAATTAGATCCATTTAAAGCGAGTTATCAAATTACAGGATTTAGTTCTGAAAGAAACAATGCGATTCCCGAAGATAGCCTTTAGGGCTAAGAAAAATTGGATTAGAAAATCATCTAGAAGCATCTTTGTAGACAATCTCGAAAATTCTCAGAAAGGGTTAAAAATTAGTAGTATACTTCGGCTATTTTCGCTAAAATCGCTCCAAATGGCAGTTACATTAAGTGGATATCCCTTCATCACCTTTCACAAATCGCAAAATGCCAGCACCCACACCTTCCTACGGAAAGTGCTGGGCACTGATAATTTGCCTACTGTTTCAGGT